>CAUJJO010000072.1 GCA_963205125.1 Pseudomonadota bacterium
ATCGCCCGCTTCGAGGATGGGACGGGCCATTGATCCTTTCATCGCGAACAAGCGATATACTGGCGCCCCTCGCCGCCGAGGGGCGCTGCAAGTCCGGGCCATGGGTTCCGGGATCAGGCTCGGCCGGCATCCAGCTCCACCCCCGCAACTGCGCCCGTTGAACCTCACGCATCGCACCGGCACGCCCGCCGCGCGAGCCTGACCGAACCGGAGTTGCCCATGAACGCTGTGACGAAGCCCGCCGCGGGCGAATACAAGGTCGCCGACATCACGCTGGCCGATTGGGGCCGCAAGGAGATCGCCATCGCCGAGCACGAGATGCCCGGCCTCATGTCGATCCGCAAGAAGTACGCGCCGCAGGCGCCGCTCAAGGGCGTGCGCGTGACCGGCTCGCTGCACATGACGATCCAGACCGCGGTGCTGATCGAGACGCTCAAGGACCTCGGTGCCGACGTGCGCTGGGCCTCGTGCAACATCTTCTCGACCCAGGACCACGCCGCCGCCGCGATCGCCGCGGCCGGCACGCCGGTGTTCGCGTGGAAGGGCGAGACGCTGGAGCAATACTGGGACTGCACGCTCGATGCGCTGAGCTTCGCCGGCGGCAAGGGCCCGCAGCTCGTGGTCGACGACGGCGGCGACGTGACCCTGCTGATCCACAAGGGCTACGAACTCGAAAACGGTTCCGACTGGGTCAACACCCCGTCGGCCAATCACGAGGAGCAGGTGATCAAGAACCTGCTCAAGCGCGTGGCCAAGGAGCGTCCCGGCTACTGGCACAAGGTCGTGGCCGAGTGGAAGGGCGTCTCCGAGGAGACCACCACCGGCGTGCACCGCCTGTACCAGCTCGCCGAGGCCGGCAAGTTGCTGGTGCCCGCGATCAACGTCAACGACTCGGTCACCAAGAGCAAGTTCGACAACCTGTACGGCTGCCGCGAGTCGCTGGCCGACGGCCTCAAGCGCGCGATGGACGTGATGCTCGCGGGCAAGGTCGCGGTGGTGTGCGGCTATGGCGACGTCGGCAAGGGCTCGGCGCACAGCCTGCGTGCCTACGGCGCGCGCGTGGTGGTCACCGAGATCGACCCGATCAACGCGCTGCAGGCGGCGATGGAAGGCTTCGAGGTCAACACGGTCGAATCCACGCTCGGCCGCGGCGACATCTACGTCACCACCACCGGCAACAAGGACGTGCTCACGCTCGCCCACCTGCAGGCGATGAAGGACCAGGCCATCGTCTGCAACATCGGCCACTTCGACAACGAGATCCAGGTCGACGCGCTCAAGGCGCTGCCCGGGATCAGGCACACCAACATCAAGCCGCAGGTGGACCAGTACACGTTCAAGGACGGCCGCAGCATCTTCCTGCTCGCCGAAGGGCGCCTGGTCAATCTCGGCTGCGCCACCGGCCACCCGAGCTTCGTGATGTCCAACTCGTTCTCGAACCAGACGCTGGCGCAGATCGACCTGTGGGCCAACAAGGACCAGTACCAGCCCAAGGTCTACATCCTGCCCAAGAAGCTCGACGAGGAAGTCGCGCGGCTGCACCTGGAGAAGATCGGCGTCAAGCTCACCACGCTCACGCCCGAGCAGGCCGCCTACCTCGGCGTGCCGGTCGAAGGCCCCTACAAGCCCGAGCACTACCGCTACTGAGCCCGCGCCCCCCGCGCGAGCCGCACTGCCCACGGGCGCCGCAGGGCGCCCGTGCGCGTCATGGGCGCAGGCATCGCGGTTCAGATCTCGAAGCGGTAGTTGACCTTGAGCAGCAGCTGCTCGTCGTCGCGCAGGCGCAGGGCGTCGTCGAGCAGGCGCGGTGGCTCGCGCGCGAACTCGTCCAGCGCGAAGCCGCCGCGGCCATAGACCAGGTACAGGTGCGACAGCGGCGCGAACTCGTAGCGGTAGCGGACCTGCAGGCCGAGGTTGCGCAGGCTGAAGTCGGTCAGCGGATCGTCGCTGGGCACGGCGCGGCCGTCGGCGGCGACGCGCCAGGCAGCGCGCAAGCGCGCATCCAACCCGATCGCCTGCAGCTTGAAGCGCAGCTCCTGGCGCGCGCTGATGTTCCAGTCGACGCCGACGCCCAACTCCAGCGAGCGCCGCCGGTAGCTGCCGATGAGGTTGTCCTCGCGCCACACGAGCCAATCCGGCGTGACCGCGTACTGCGGGCTGACGATCACGCTGAGCGCGTCACTGAGGAAGTAGCGTGGCGACAGCTCGATCTCGTAACCCAGCTTGTGGTTGCCGGCCAGGCCGCCACTGGCCAGTTCGATCTCCCACTCGTGGGCCCAGTTGCCATGGCGCGGGCTGGATCCGTCCACGCGCAGTTCGAACGAGGGCGGCAGGCGCAGCGCGCCATGTCCGCGCGTGAGGCGATCATCCCAGCCGGCGCTGCTCACCTGCAGCGAGATCCCTTCGTTGCCTCCCGAGCGCAGGCCGCTGAAGCGGCTCAGCTGCACGCGCCGGCGCAGCGGCAGGCGCGCGCGGTCGCTGTCCAGCGCATCCAGTTTCAGCTGCCAGTCGTGCGAGTTGTAGCGGGAACTGTCGGCGAGGTCGGTGACGCGCTTGCCCAGCTCCCAGTGCAGGTAGTTGAAGTCATTGCGCCCGAGATAGCCGAAGTCGTTGACCTCGAGCGCGTCGTCGAAATGCATGAACGCCCACTGCTGGCGCCAGTCGTCGGCCATCGTGTAGTCCAGCAG
>CAUJJO010000073.1 GCA_963205125.1 Pseudomonadota bacterium
TCGAGACGGTCTGCGAGCGGTTGGGGTCGGACTGGTTGTCCTTGAGGACGACCTCGATCTTGTAGGTCTTGCCGCCGACCTTGACGCCGTCCTTCACCGCCGCCTTGAACTTGGCGAGCGTCCACTCGTCGGCCTCGCCGAAATTGGCGCGCACGCCCGAGAGCGCGGTGATGTAGCCGATCTTGATCGTGCTGCTCGATTGCGCCAGCGCCAGCACCCCCCAGGGAGGCCGCGGCCCCCCGCGCCTGCGGCGAGTACACTGCGCCGCGTCAACGTCTGGAGACTGACGTTCGTCCTGTTCGATTCGGTCATCGCGTGCTCCTTGCTGTCTCGGGTTGCGTGGGGGGAAGGAATTGCCTCACATGTTAGTGGTGCACTTCGTTTCGTTGTCAACGGAATTACCCGAATACGGCTCCGAAACCCCTTCGAGGTGCGGCCGGGGCGACCCGGGGCCGGCGACGGTCAGAACCCCCGCGCGGCGGTCGCCACGCGCCCGCCGCCGTCGGCCACGAGCACCGCGCCGGTGACGAAGGAGGCCTCGTCGCCGGCCAGGAAGCGGATGCACGCGGCCATCTCCTCGGGGCGCGCGAAGCGCCGCAGCGTCAGGCGAGCCGCCAGCGCCTGCTGCTCCTCCACGGCGCTGCGCCCGGAGGCCGCGGCCGCCTGCCGCATCTCGGCCTCGGCCATCGCCGTGGCGGTCCAGCCCGGGCACAGGCAGTTGGCGCGGATGCCGTCGACGCCGTGCACGTAGGCGATGTTGCGCGTGTAGGCGACCACCGCCGCCTTGGAGGGCGCGTAGCTCGCGCTGCCCGGCGTCGAGTTGAAGGCCGCCACCGAGGCGACGTTGACGATCGCCCCGCCGCCGGCCGCGCGCAGCAGCGGGATCGCCGCGCGGCAGACGCGCATGGTGCCGGTGAGGTTGATCGCGAGCATGCGCTCCCAGGTCGCATCGTCGACATGCTCCGGGTCGTCGGCGGCCACCACCCCGGCCGCGTTGACGACGATCTTCAGCGCGCCGGCCGCGCCCGCCGCGGCGAGGGCGGCGTCGACGTCGGCCTGCTGCGTCACGTCGCCGACGACCGTGTGGACCCCCCGAACCCCCGCGGCCGCCGCAGCCGCCGCGCGATCGAAGGCGACGACGTGCAGCCCGTCGCCCGCCAGGCGCGCCACGGTCGCGGCGCCGATGCCGCTGGCCGCGCCGGTGACGAGCGCGACCGCCGCGCTCACGCCGAACTCCGGCCCGGCGGGATATGGCCCTCGACGACCCAGCGGTCGAAGACGGCGAGCACGGCGTCCGAGAACACCGCATCGTTGATATGGCCCTCGACCTCGATCAGCTCGACCGGCGGGCGAACGTCCTTGCGCAGCGCGTCCTGCAGGGCCTGCAGGCCCTTGGGGTCGTGCAGCGGCTCGCCCTCGCGGTCCCAGCCCTGGATGCCGCCCTGCGGCAGCAGGAAGGCCACCGGGCCCTTGGCGCGCGCGAGCTTCTCGCCGACCACGCGCGCCGCCTTCTCTCGTTCCTCGGGGGTCATCGAGACCGAGGCGATGAGCCGGTTGTGCGCATGGTAGGGGCGTCCGGCGTAGGCCGCCGGCACCGGCTTCCAGGTCTGCATGTCGATCATGTCGAGCGCGCCGGGGGCGACGATCTGCGGGATGCCGCGCCGGCCCGCTGCCTCGAGCCGCGTCGGGCCCGAGGTGACGACCGAGCCGTGCACCTCGTTGCCGACCTCCTGCAGGCACAGGTCCAGCACCGCGGCCAGCCGCCCCTGCGCCGCCAGCGACTCGATCGCCTGCCCGCCCATGCCGGTGCTGTGGAAGACGCCGACCTCGTAGCCGCGCTGCTCGAGCGCCGGCTTCAGGCGGATCATGTAGCGGAGGTTGCTCGAACCGAGCGAGCTGATCGCCACCATCGGCCGGTCCTTCGGGACGGGCTTGACCGCGCGGCAGGCGCCGAGCACTGCACCCGCCGCCTGCGAGAGGATCGAGCGGCAGATGCCGTTGAGGCCATAGAGCCCGCCGGCCCAGAGGATCATCATCAGGTCCGGCGCGATGCGATCGGGCGGGATCAGGTGCGAGTACGAGACCGTCGAGACGACGAACTTGGGCATCCCGAGCGGCAGCGCCATCGTGACGTCGAGCGCGAGGTCGGTGCCCATCGAGCCGCCGAGAGCCAGCAGCCCGTGCATCTGCCCTTCGCGGTAGAGCCGCAGCGCCAACGCCACCGCGCCCTCGGCCATCTTCGTCATCGCCGCGTTCTCGTCGCCGAGCGCGGCGATGGCTTCGATCGTCGTGCCGGCGGCGGCGGCGACCTCGGTGTTCGGGAACTCCGGCGCGAAGCGCGGCTTGCCCAGCACGCCCACGTCCATGATCGCGGCGCGACCGCCGCCCTCCTCCACGCACTGCTTCATGAAGAGCAGTTCGTCGGCCTTGGTGTCGGCGGTGCCGACGATCAGGATCCCCGGGCTCATCGCGGCCTCCGCTGGTTCAGTTCGTCCATCACCTGCCCGGATTCGGGCAGCGTCATGCCGCCGTCGACGACGATCGTCTGCCCGGTCACCCAGCGCGCCTCGTCGCTGGCCAGATAGAGCGCCGCATAGGCGATGTCGTCGGGCGCGCCCGCGTGCCCGAGCGGGATCTCGCGCTCGAGCGCGGCCTTGTTCTCGGGCTGGCTCAGGCGCCCGCGGTCCTTGGCCACGAAGCCGGGCTCGACGCCGTTGACGGTGATGCGCCGCGGCGCGAGTTCGAGCGCTGCCGAGCGGATGAAGCCGTTGACGCCGGCCTTGGCCGCCGCGTAGTGCGCCGAGTCGAGCATGGCCACGCGCGGCCCGGTGACCGAGGAGGTGACGACGATGCGCCCGCCCTGCTCGCAGAGCGCCGGCAGCGCGGCCTGCGTCAGCCAGAAGCAGCTCTCGAGGTTGAGCGCAAGCGTCTGCCGCAGCGTCGCGGCGTCCAGCGCGTCCAGACTCGCCCAGGGGCAGCCCCCCGCGTTGTGCACTAGCACCTGCAGGCCGCCGAAGGCCTCCACCGTCTTCACCACCGCGGCGCGGCAGCCGGTCTCGTCGGCGGTGAAGGGGATCGCCTGCGCGCGCAGGCCGCGTGCGCGCAGCGCAGCGGCGAGCTCCTCGGCCGCGTCCAGCGAGCGGTTGGCGAGCATCACCGCCGCGCCGGCCTCGGCCAGCCGCGTGGCGATCGCCGCACCGATGCCGCGGCCGGCTCCGGTGACCAGCGCCGCCTTGCCGTCGAAGCGAAAGGCGCTCATCGCGACGCGTCGCCCGCGAACTCGGCGCAGAACTCACGCAGCACCTGCAGCCAGCGCGCGGTGTCGGCCTCGGTCGTCGCCGGGCACATCAGCAGCATGCAGTGAAACGGCGTGATCAGCACGCCGCGGTTCATGAAGTAGACGTGCAGCAGCGCCTCCAGCACGTCGTCGCGGCTCGTGCGGAACTCGGCGGCGTTGCGCGGCGGATCGGGGACGAACATGGTCTCCATGCGCGCGCCGAGGTCGACGACGCACCAGGGCAGGCCGTGCTCGGCGATCACCGCACGCGAGGCCTCGGCCAGGCCCTTGGCCAGGCGCGTCATGTGCGCGAAGGCCGGTGCCGTCAGCACCTCGGAGAGCACGGCGCGCACCGCCGCCACCTGCAGCGCGCTGCCGGCCAGCGTGCCGCCGAAGCCCAGGTGCGCACTCTGCCGCACCTCGGCCGGGTTGACCTTGGGCACCTGCTGCCACAGCCGCTCGGCCACCGCCTGGCTGGCGCCGTAGAGGCCCACCGGAATGCCGCCGCCGACCGACTTGCCGACGACGAAGAAGTCGGGGTCGAGGCGGTCGCGCCCGGTGACGCCGCCCGGGCCGCTCGAGAAGGTGTGCGTCTCATCAAAGACCAGCAGCGTGCCGGTCTCGCGCGTGGCCTGCCGCAGCGCGTCGAGGAAGCCAGGCTGTGGCTCGAACATGCCGAAGTTGGTCATGAAGGGCTCGGCGAGCACGCAGGCCACGTCCTGCGTCGCCAGCGCCTGGCGCAGCGCGGGCACGTCGTTGTAGGGCACGACCGCCGAGACGCGCGCGTGCTCGACCGCGTTGGCGTGGATGCCGTTCCTCAGCACGACGCGGCCCTGCGGGTCGAG
>CAUJJO010000074.1 GCA_963205125.1 Pseudomonadota bacterium
TCACCGGCTTTCTCGGCAGCGGCAAGACGACGCTGCTCAAGCGCGTGCTCTCCGAGGCGCACGGGCAGAAGATCGCGGTGATCGAGAACGAGTTCGGCGAGGAGAACATCGACAACGACATCCTCGCCGTCGACACGCAGGAGCAGATCATCCAGATGAGCAACGGCTGCGTCTGCTGCACCATCCGCGAGGACCTGCGCAGCACGCTCACCGACCTGGCCGAGAAGCGCCGCAGGGGCGAGCTCGACTTCGACCGCGTCGTCATCGAGACCACGGGTCTGGCCGACCCCGGCCCGGTGGCGCAGACCTTCTTCATGGACGATGTCGTCGCCGAGAGCTACCTGCTGGATTCGATCCTCACCCTCGTCGACGCCAAGCACGCCGAAGGCCAGCTCGACACGCGCCAGGAGGCGCGCCGCCAGGTCGGCTTCGCCGACCAGATCTTCATCAGCAAGAGCGACCTCGTGGCCCGGGACGAGGTCGACGCGCTCGCCCACCGCCTCAAGCACATGAACCCGCGCGCGCCGCAGCGCCAGGTGCACTTCGGCGAGGTGCCGATCGCCGAGGTGTTCGACCTCAAGGGCTTCAACCTCAACGCCAAGCTCGACATCGACCCCGACTTCCTGAACGAAGGCGGCGGCCACGGGCGCGCGCACGCCGACCATCATCACGGCCACGACCACGGCCACGACCACGACCACGGTCACGATCACCACCACGAGCACGGCGAGCACTGCAATCACCCGCACCACCACGCCCACGACGACGACGTGAAGAGCTTCGTCTTCAAGTCGAAGAAGGCCTTCAACCCGGCCAAGCTGGAGGACTTCCTGGGCGCCATCGTGCAGGTCTACGGCCCCAAGATGCTGCGCTACAAGGGCGTGCTGTACATGAAGGGCAGCGACCGCAAGGTGGTCTTCCAGGGCGTGCACCAGATGATGGGCAGCGACCTCGGGCCGAAGTGGGCGCCCGGCGAGGAGAAGGGCAGCAAGATGGTCTTCATCGGCATCGACCTGCCGCGCGAGGTGATGATGCAGGGGCTCGAGCAATGCCTGGCCTGAGTTCGCACGACGCCGGCACGCTCGCAGCGCGCCTCGCTAGAATCCGCCCGCCGCTGAACGAGGAGGCCAGGAGACTGCCGTGACCAAGCCGCCGGCCAGGACCCCCACCACCGATCGCCGCAGCACCGCCGCCACGAGCGCCACGGCTGCCGCGGGCCCGCGCGCAACGGCGAAACCGGCTCCGGCCGCCCCGGCCCCCGCGAAGGCCGCTGCCCCCAAGGTCCCCGCGCCGGACGCGCGTGACAGCTCCACCCGTTTCACCGACCGCTTCGCCCCCGCGAGGCCCAACCCCGAGCCTCAAGCCGTGCCGTCGACGCCCGCCCGCAAGCCCGCCGCGAAGGTGGACCCCAAACTCGCCAACGCCTGGAAGACCAAGTCGGGCCGCGAACTGACCGAAGCCGAACTGCTCGCGATGCCCGAGAGCGAGTACATGAACGAGAAGCAGATCGACTTCTTCCGCGCCCAGCTCGAGCAGCAGAAGGACGACCTGCTCTCCAACGCCGGCCAGACGACCGAGAACCTGCGCGAGGACACGAGCATCGTGCCCGACCCGGCCGACCGCGCGACGATCGAGGAAGAGCACGCGCTCGAGCTGCGCACGCGCGACCGCGAGCGCAAGCTGCTGAAGAAGATCGCGCAGTCGCTGGCGCGCCTGGACAGCGGCGACTACGGCTACTGCGACGAGACCGGCGAGCCGATCGGCCTCGCGCGCCTGCTGGCACGGCCGACCGCCACGCTGTCGCTCGAGGCGCAGCAGCGCCGCGAGCTCAAGCAAAAGATGTTCGGCGACTGAGCGTGCGCGCGGCGCGGCAGAGTCCACGATTGGGGACGATCGGACCGGTTTTCCTGCCGCGCGAGTGATGAACCCGGGTCGTCGCCCGGGGTACCATCGATGCCGATGGCCGAGAACGAGAGCTTCTTTCGCAAGGTGGTGCGCTTCGTCGCCAACCCCGGCACCGACTGGACCGAGTTGAACTCGCGCCAGCCCGATGCACGCGAGCTCGAGATGGAGAAGTCCGAGCTGAAGGCGATGATCGAGCGCAAGCGCCGCAACGACTTCGTGCGCAAGCGCGAGTTCGACATGCTGCGCAAGGTCCGCCGCGAGGGGCTCTCGCCGGAGCAGCTTGCCGCGCTCGGCTCCTCGTCCAAGCTGGACGATTCCGACATCCGCCTCTCCGAGCCCGACAGCCGCAGTTCGCGCAGCAACGTCGTGCGCGCGATCGACGAGATCGAGCAGCAGATGGTCGGCGACGCCAGCCGCCTGCCCGAGGCCCCGCCCGCGGCGGCCGCGCCGCGCCGGCCGGTGGCCTTCGATCCCGAGCCGCCGGCCGCGCCGGCAAGGCCGGCGTCGGCGCAGCGGCCTCCGTCCGGACCGGCGGCGGCGCCGCTGCGGCCCGCCGCGGCCGCAGTCATCCCGGATATCGACATCGGCGCCGAGTTGACCGACGACGGCGTCGACGACGAGGCCCTGCCGGCCCTGCCGCCGCTGCCCGACTTCGAGCCCGAGCTGCCGCAGCAGGCGGCCCCGCGCGCCGCGCCGGCGCCGGTGCAGATGGGCGGCGGGCTGCCGCCGCTGGCGCCGATGTCGATGTCGACCTCGCTCGAGGGGATGGACTTCAACAGCCCGCTGGCCGTCGAGGTGAGCGAGGTGATGCACGACCCCGAGCTCGACGAGGCGGTGATCGCCTTCGCCAACGCCGACTTCGGCAGCTGCGAGCAGGCACTGCGCCGCCTCACCGCCGAGGGCGGCACGCGCCATCAGCACGCCGAGACCTGGCTCGTGCTGTTCGACCTCTACCGCGCCACCGGCCAGCAGCCGAACTTCGAGAGCCTGGCGGTGGACTATGCGCACCAGTTCGGCTGGTCGGCGCCGCAGTGGTTCTCGCTGCCCAAGCTGGTCTCGGACGCGATCGCCGCCGAGCTGCCGACTCCCGCGCGCGGGCCCTCGGCGGTGGGCTGGACGGCGCCGGCCGAGCTCGACGTCGAGGCTGTGGCCAGGCTGCGTGCGCAGACGCTGCAGATGCCGCTGCCCTGGACCTTCGACTGGGGCAAGCTGCGCCGCATCGACACCGACGCGGCGATGCAGCTCTCGACGCTGTTCCGGCTCTGGGCCGGGCAGGCGCTGGAGATGCGCTGGCTCTCGGGCGAGCGCCTCTTCACGGTGCTGCAGGAAGCCGCGCCCACCGGCGTGCGCGATGCCGACCCGGCCTTCTGGCTGACGCGACTGGACGCCCTGCGCCTGGTCAACCGGCCCGACCAGTTCGACGAGGCGGCGATCGACTACTGCGTCACCTACGAGGTCTCGCCGCCGTCCTGGGAGCCCACGCGCTGCAACGTGCGCGTGAGCGGGGCGACCCTGTCGACGCGGCAGCCGCAGGCCTCGGTGCTGACCGAGCCGCACACCGGCTTCGTCGAGTCGACCCTGCTCGACGACGGCCAGGGCGGTGCCGCGCAGGTGGCCAGCGTCGAGCTCTCGGGCCAGCTCGCGGGCGACATCAGCGAAACGCTGCTGTCGATCAACGACGACATCGGCACCGCGGCCACCGTCAGCGTCTCCTGCGCGCGGCTGATCCGCGTCGACTTCATCGCCGCGGGCGACCTGCTGAACTGGGTGCTGACCAAGCGCAGCGAGAACCGCAGCGTGCACTTCGTCGACGCGCACCGGTTGGTGGCGCTCTTCTACGGCGCGATGGGCATCAACGAGCACGCACGCGTGCAGGTACGCAAGAACTGAAGACGGCCCCGGCCGCCCCGTGCAGGCCAAGCCGCAGCTCCCGCAGGGCTTGAAGTGCGGCCCATCGCCCCAAGCTGACCGCGTTTCATGGAACCCTATCACGGCACCACCATCCTCAGCGTGCGCCGCGGCACGAGCGTGGCCCTCGGCGGCGACGGCCAGGTCACGCTCGGCAGCATCGTCGTCAAGGCCAGCGCCCGCAAGGTGCGCAAGCTCCATCGCGACCAGGTGCTGGCCGGCTTCGCCGGCGCCACCGCCGACGCCTTCACCCTCTTCGAGCGCTTCGAGGCCAAGCTCGAGAAGCACCAGGGCCACCTCGTGCGCGCGGCCATCGAGCTGACCAAGGACTGGCGCACCGACCGCGTGCTGCGCCGGCTCGAGGCCATGCTCGCCGTCGCCGACCGCGAGGCCTCGCTGATCATCACCGGCAACGGCGACGTGCTCGAGCCCGAGCAGGGCATCGTCGCCATCGGCTCCGGCGGCGCCTACGCGCAGGCCGCGGCACGCGCGCTGCTCGAGCACACCGAGATGAGCGCCGAGCAGATCGTCAAGCGCTCGCTCGAGATCGCCGGCGACCTGTGCATCTACACCAACCAGCATCACACGGTGGAAGTTCTCGGATGAAGCACGACGCGCCGCTTGGCATGACGCCGCAGGAGGTCGTCTCCGAGCTCGACCGCCACATCGTCGGCCAGAAGAAGGCCAAGCGCGCCGTGGCCATCGCGCTGCGCAACCGCTGGCGCCGCCAGCAGGTCGACGACAAGCTGCGTGCCGAGATCACGCCCAAGAACATCCTGATGATCGGCCCGACCGGCGTCGGCAAGACCGAGATCGCGCGGCGGCTGGCGCGCCTGGCCGATGCGCCCTTCGTGAAGGTGGAAGCGACCAAGTTCACCGAGGTCGGCTACGTCGGCAAGGACGTCGACACCATCATCCGCGACCTGGTCGAGGTCTCGGTCAAGCAGGAGCGCGAGCGCCAGATGACGAGCAAGCGCCTGCAGGCCGAGGACGCCGCCGAGGAGCGCATCCTCGACCTGCTGGTGCCGCCGCCGCGCGCGGGCGCGGCGATGGGTTTCGGCAGCGAGGCGTCGCCGCCGCCGGCCGAGAACACCGCCCGCCAGGTGATGCGCAAGCGCCTGCGCGAGGGCCGGCTCGACGACAAGGAGATCGAGCTCGAGCTTGCCGAGCCCCGGCCTTCGCTCGAGATCCTCGGGCCGCAGGGCATGGAGGAGATGGCCGAGCAGTTGAAGGGACTGTTCTCGCAGATGGGCGGTGCGCGGCGCAAGACACGCAAGCTGAAGATCGGCCAGGCGCTGCGCCTGCTCGTCGACGAGGAGGCGGCCAAACTCGTCAACGAGGAGGAGATCCGCGCCGCGGCCGTCGCCAACGCCGAGGGCAACGGCATCGTCTTCATCGACGAGATCGACAAGGTCGCCTCGCGCAGCGAGCACGGCGGCG
The DNA here is from genome assembly GCA_963205125.1 of Pseudomonadota bacterium. Lineage (GTDB taxonomy): Bacteria > Pseudomonadota > Gammaproteobacteria > Burkholderiales > Burkholderiaceae_C > Rubrivivax. The sequence continues at coordinate 5,254 of CAUJJO010000074.1, forward strand.
CCGACGTGAGCCGCCAGGGCGTGCAGCGCGACCTGCTGCCGCTGGTCGAGGGCACGAGCGTGAACACCAAGTACGGCATGGTGCGCACCGACCACATGCTCTTCATCGCCAGCGGCGCTTTCCACCTCGCGCGTCCGAGCGACCTCATCCCCGAGCTGCAGGGTCGCTTCCCGATCCGCGTCGAGCTCGACTCGCTCTCGGTCGACGACTTCGAGGCCATCCTCACGCAACGCGAGGCCAGCCTCGTCGCCCAGTACCAGGCGCTGCTGGCCACCGAGGGCGTGACGCTCGAGATCACGCCCGAGGCCGTGCGGCGCCTGGCGCAGATCGCCTTCGAGGTCAACGAGCGCACCGAGAACATCGGCGCGCGCCGGCTCTCGACGGTGATGGAGCGCCTGCTCGACGAGATCAGCTTCGACGCCCCCGCGCGCAGCGGCCAGACGGTGCAGCTCGACGGCGGCGCCGTCGACGCGCGCCTGGCCGAACTCGCGCGCAACGAGGATCTCTCGCGCTACATCCTGTAGCTTCCGGCCCTCGCGTTGCGCACGGCGCGGCTACAGCGTCTGCCGCCGCGCCTGCAGGGCCAGCAGCCCCTCGAAGAGCAGGGTGTCGACGATCTGCACCGGCAGCTCGAGCGTCGGCGCGACCTTGACCGCGGCGCCGCCGGCCATCAGCAGCAGCGGCGGCGCGCCGCAGCGCTCGCCCAGGCGGCGGTGCTGGCGCTCGATGGCACCGGCGATCGCGCTGGTGCCGCCGCTCATCAGCGCGTCGCTGGTGTTGGTCGGGAAGTCGACGACCTCGCCGGTGGGCACGCGCAGGCCGGCGGTGCCCATCTCGAGCGCCTTCAGCATCAGCCCGAAGCCCGGCAGGATGAGGCCGCCGAGGAAGCGGCCCTCGGTGTCGAGCGCGTCGACGGTGACCGCGGTGCCGACCATCACGACCAGCGCCGGCCGCGCGCTGCCGCCGGACAGCGCCCGCTGGCGCGCGCCGATGAGGGCGACCCAGCGGTCCGCGCCCAGGCGGTGCGGGTGGTCGTAGCCGTTGACGACGCCGCCGTCGTGCGCCGCGGGAACGACCCAGCGCGGCTCGATCTCCCAGGCCTCCATCTGCTCCTCGACGCGGCGGCGCACCGCCTCGCCGGCCACGGCGCAGCCGAGCATGGCCCCCGGCGCCGGCAGCCCGCGCCAGTCGCCTTCGGCCAGGCTGTCGATCGCCTCCAGGAACACCGCGCCCTGCTGCAGCAGCCGTGCGCCCGGGTGGCCGTGGTCGTAGAGCGCCCACTTCAGGCGCGTGTTGCCGATGTCGATGGCGAGAAAGCTCATGCGCGGTCTCTGGCGGGACGGGTTCGCAGCCTAGCAGAGCGCCGCTCCCCCGCCGCAGCGCCCGCGCTTCCCGGGGAAACCCCGAAGCCCCGAAGCGGGCGCTCAGGGCGCAGGATGGATGCTCATGGCATCATCGTCGGTTGACGTTTACGTAAACGTCAATCGCGACTGCAATCGAAATCGCCATCGCCATCGCCATCGAAATTGCCCGAGGGGAGCCGCGCCCATGACCGAGTTGACCGCCGACTTCAAGGCCTTGTCCGACTACCGCCCGACGAACAAGGTGCGCCTGGTCACCGCGGCCAGCCTCTTCGACGGCCACGACGCGGCGATCAACATCATGCGCCGCATCCTGCAGAGCATGGGTGCGGAGGTGATCCATCTCGGCCACAACCGCTCGGTCGACGAGATCGTCACCGCGGCGCTGCAGGAGGACGTGCAGGGCATCGCGGTGAGCAGCTACCAGGGCGGGCACGTCGAGTACTTCAAGTACATGATCGACCTGCTGCGCGAGCGCGGCGGCGCCGGCATCAAGGTCTTCGGCGGCGGCGGCGGCGTCATCGTGCCGGCCGAGATGCGCGAACTGCACGACTACGGCGTGGCGCGCATCTTCAGCCCCGAGGACGGCCAGCGCATGGGCCTGCAGGGGATGATCGGCGAGATCGTCATGCGTTGCGATGTCGACCTCGCGCCGCAGGCGCCTAGGGACCTTGCCGCACTGCGCGGCCATAGCGATGCCGCCTGGCGCGCGCTGGCGCAGCTCATCACCGCGCTCGAGAACGGGGCAGCGGACGCCGGCCTGAAGGCCGCGCTGGCCGAGGCCGCGGCGGGCACGACGATCCCGGTGCTCGGCATCACCGGCACCGGCGGCGCGGGCAAGAGCAGCCTCACCGACGAGCTGATCCGCCGCCTGCGCCTGGACCAGGGCGACGCCCTGCGCGTGGCGCTCGTGAGCATCGACCCGAGCCGGCGCAAGAGCGGCGGCGCGCTGCTTGGCGACCGCATCCGCATGAACGCGATCGGCCCCTGGGCCAGCGGCGCGCGCGTCTTCATGCGCAGCCTGGCCACGCGCGATTTCGGCAGCGAGATCAGCCAGGCGCTGCCCGACGTCGTGCTCGCCTGCAAGGCCGCGGGCTTCGACCTCGTCATTGTCGAGACTTCGGGCATCGGCCAGGGCGACGCGGCCATCGTGCCGCTGGTCGACGTGCCGATGTACGTGATGACGCCCGAGTTCGGCGCCGCCAGCCAGCTCGAGAAGATCGACATGCTCGACTTCGCCGAGTTCGTCGCGATCAACAAGTTCGACCGCAAGGGCGCGCTCGATGCGCTGCGCGACGTCGTTAAGCAGGTGCAGCGCAACCGCGAGGCCTTCAAGACGCCGCCCGAGCACATGCCGGTCTTCGGCACCATGGCCAGCCGCTTCAACGACGACGGCGTCACCGCGCTCTACCAGGCGCTGCGGCCGCGGCTGCAGGCCCTGGGCCTGAAGGTCGGCGACGGCCGGCTGCCGCGCGTGGCCACGCGCCACAGCACGCAGCAGACGGTGATCGTGCCGCCGGCGCGCACGCGCTACCTCGCCGACATCGCGCAGACCGTGCGCGGCTACAAGCAGCGCGCGCGCGAGCAGGCGCGCATCGCGCGCGAGCTGCAGCAGTTGAACGAGAGCGCGCGCATGCTGCACGAGGCCGACGCCAGCCGCAACGGCGCGCGCAACACCGTGCTCGAACTCGCCAAGGGGCGGCAGGAGCGGCTCGATCCCGCGTCGCGCAAGCTGCTGGCGATGTGGCCCGACATGCTCGAGGCCTACGCGGGCGACGAGTACGTGGTGAAGATCCGCGACAAGGAGATCCGCACCGGCCTCACCCACACCACGCTCTCGGGCAACAAGATCCGCAAGGTCGCGCTGCCGCGCTACGAGGACCACGGCGAGCTGCTGCAGTGGCTGCTGCTGGAGAACGTGCCCGGCAGCTTCCCCTTCACCGCGGGCGTGTTCGCGTTCACGCGCGAGAACGAGGACCCGACGCGCATGTTCGCGGGCGAGGGCGACGCCTTCCGCACCAACCGGCGCTTCAAGCTGGTCAGCGAAGGCATGCCGGCCAAGCGCCTGTCGACCGCCTTCGACTCGGTCACGCTCTACGGCCACGACCCCGACCCGCGGCCCGACATCTACGGCAAGGTCGGCAACTCGGGCGTCTCGATCGCCACCCTCGACGACCTCGAGGTGCTGTACTCGGGCTTCGACCTCTGCAACCCGAGCACCTCGGTGAGCATGACGATCAACGGCCCGGCGCCGACCATCCTCGCGATGTTCATGAACGCGGCGATCGACCAGCAGCAGGCGAAGTTCAGGGCCGACAACGGGCGCGAGCCGACCGACGACGAGGCCGCCAAGATCCGCGCCTGGACGCTGGCCAACGTGCGCGGCACCGTGCAGGCCGACATCCTGAAGGAAGACCAGGGCCAGAACACCTGCCTGTTCTCGACCGAGTTCAGCCTCAAGGTGATGGGCGACATCGCCGAGTACTTCGTGCACCACGACGTGCGCAACTTCTACTCGGTCTCGATCAGCGGCTACCACATCGCCGAGGCCGGCGCCAACCCGATCAGCCAGCTCGCCTTCACGCTGGCCAACGGCTTCACCTACGTCGAGGCGTACCTGGCGCGCGGCATGCACATCGACGACTTCGCGCCCAACCTGAGCTTCTTCTTCAGCAACGGCATGGACCCGGAGTACACGGTGATGGGCCGCGTCGCGCGCCGCATCTGGGCGGTGGCGATGAAGGAGCGCTATCGAGCCAGCGAGCGCAGCCAGAAGCTGAAGTACCACTGCCAGACCTCGGGCCGCAGCCTGCACGCGCAGGAGATCGCCTTCAACGACATCCGCACAACGCTGCAGGCGCTGATCGCCACCTACGACAACGCCAACAGCCTGCACACCAACGCCTACGACGAGGCGATCACCACGCCCACCGAGGAGAGCGTGCGCCGCGCGATGGCCATCCAGCTCGTCATCAACCGCGAGTGGGGCCTGGCGAAGAACGAGAACCCGAGCCAGGGCAGCTTCATCGTCGACGAGCTCACCGAACTGGTGGAAGAGGCAGTGCTCACCGAATTCGAGCGCATCACCGAGCGCGGCGGCGTGCTCGGCGCGATGGAGACCGGCTACCAGCGCAGCCGCATCCAGGAGGAGAGCCTGCACTACGAGCAGCTCAAGCACAGCGGCGAGTACCCGATCATCGGTGTCAACACCTTCCGCAACCCGCACGGCGACCCGGTGCCCGAGCACATCGAGCTCGCGCGCAGCACCGAGGAGGAAAAGCAGAGCCAGCTGCAGCGCCTGGCGGACTTCCACGCCCGCCACGCGGGCGAGGCGCCGGCGATGCTGCAGCGACTGCAGCAGGCGGTGATCGATCACCGCAACGTCTTCGAGGTGCTGATGGACGCGGTGCGCTGCTGCAGTCTCGGACAGATCACGAACGCGCTCTTCGAGGTCGGCGGCCAGTACCGGCGCAGCATGTAGGGCCGTGCGCCGGAGTTGACCGGCGTCAGGCAGGTGCGCCGGTGCCGTTGTACCCTACGGGGTATCCATCGCCAATCCATCACCCACCCGAGTCGATCATGAGTCAAGGCCGCTACCCCGCCCTCACGCAGACGATCACGCAGACGCTCGCGCCCTTTCGCAAGAGCCAGTCGGCGACGATGCAGGGCTTCAACGCGATGGCAGGCGCAGCGATGGCCGAGGGCGCGCTCAGCGAGAAGCACAAGGAGCTGATCGCGCTGGGCATCAGCGTCAGCCAGCGCTGCGGCGGCTGCATCGGCTACCACGTCAAGGCGCTGCGCCGCCTGGGCGCGACGCAGGCCGAGTTCGAGGAGGCCCTGGGCGTGGCCGTCTACATGGGCGGCGGGCCTTCGCTGATGTATGCCGCCGAGGCGCTGCAGGCCTGGGCCGAGTTCGCGCCGCCGACGGCCGCCGCGGGCGCCTAGATCGGCAGGCCGACGTAGTTCTCGGCCACCACGCGCTGCGCCGACTCGCTGCTGAAGAGGTAGTCGAGTTCGGCCATCTGCATCTTCAGCCCGAAGCTGCCGGTCTCGGGGAAGAGGTGCATGAGCTGCGTGAACCACCAGGAGAAGCGCTCGGCCTTCCAGATGCGCGAAAGCGCCCGGCGCGAGTAGTCGTCCAGGCCCGCGCTGCTGCGCTCGGCGTAGTGCTCGACGAGGCCGCGCGCGAGCAAGGCCACGTCGCTGGCCGCCAGGTTCAGGCCCTTGGCGCCGGTGGGCGGGACGATGTGGCCGGCGTCGCCGGCCAGGAACAGGCGGCCAAAGCGCAGCGGCTCGGCGACGAAGCTGCGCAGCGGCGCGATGCTCTTCTCGATCGACGGGCCGGCGATGAGGCGCGCGGCGTCCTCGGCCGGCAGCCGCTTGCGGAACTCGTCGTAGAAGGCCTCGTCGGACCAGTCCTCGACCTTCTCGTGCAGCCCGCACTGGATGTAGTAGCGCACGCGCGTGTGGCTGCGCATGCTGGCGAGCATGAAGCCGCGCTCGGTGTGGCCGTAGATCAGCTCGTGGTGCACCGGCGGCACGTCGGCCAGCAGCCCGAGCCAGCCGAAGGGGTAGACCTTCTCGTGGTGGGTGATGGCGCGCGCCGGCACGCTGGCGCGGCAGACGCCGTGAAAGCCGTCGCAGCCGGCGATGAAGTCGCAGTCCAGCCGCTCTTCCTTGCCCGCGTGCGTGTAGGTGACCCAGGGCTTGTCGCCGTCGAAGTCGTGGATGCGCACGTTCTCGGCCTCGTAGACGGTGCTGCGGCCGATCGCCTTGCGGTGGTCCTTCAGGTCGCGCGTGACCTCGGTCTGGCCGTAGACCATGACGCGCTTGCCGGTCAGGCCGAAGAGGTCGATGCGCCGCCGCACGCCGCCGAAGACCATGTCGAAGCCGTCGTGCGGCAGGCCTTCCTTGTGCATGCGCGCGCCCACGCCCGCCTCGTCGAGCAGGTCGACGCAGACCTGCTCGAGCACCCCGGCGCGGATGCGCGAGAGCACGTAGTCGCCGCTGCGCTGCTCGAGGATGACGTTGTCGATGCCCGCCTTGTGCAGCAGGGCGCCCAGGATCAGGCCCGAGGGGCCGGCGCCGATGATTGCAACCTGGGTACGCATGACCTGTCTCCTCTGGAATCGATGGTTCGGGGGATTATGCAGAGGGCAGGCGCCTGCGCCCGGAGCCCTGCGCCTCATGCCCGTGCCGGCGGCAGGGCGTCGCGCGCGGGGCCGGCGCCACCCGTGCGCGCGGCGGCCGGCGAATAATCCGCGCCACCATGATCGGACGACTCAGCGGCCTGCTGGCCGGCAAGAACCCTCCCCAGGTGCTGGTCGACGCGGGCGGCGTCGGCTACGAGCTCGACGTGCCGATGAGCACCTTCTTCAACCTGCCCGAGCTCGGCCAGCCCGTCGTGCTGCTGACGCACTTCGTCGTGCGCGAGGACGCGCAGCTGCTCTATGGCTTCCTGAGCGCCGCCGAGCGCGACGCCTTCCGGCTGCTGGTGAAGATCAGCGGCGTCGGCCCGCGCACGGCGCTGGCGCTGC
>CAUJJO010000075.1 GCA_963205125.1 Pseudomonadota bacterium
CGCCGCCGCGCCGGCCTGCCGCCCTTCAGCTTGCTGGCGCTGCTGCGCGCCGAGGCGCGCGAGGCCGCCGTCGCCGCCGGCTTCCTGCAGGCGGCGACGGCACTCGCCGCGGCGATGCCCGAGGCCGACGCCGTCAGCCTCTATCCCGCGGTGCCCCCGGCGGTGCCGCGCGTGGCCGGGATCGAGCGCATGCAGATGCTGCTCGAATCGCCCTCGCGCCCGGCGCTGCAGCGCTTCCTCGCCGCCTGGCTGCCCACGCTGCACGCGCTGCGCCGCGCGCACAAGGGCCTTGCGCGCTGGGCGGTGGACGTCGATCCGCTGGCGATCTGATCAGTGCGGTGCCATGCCGTAGGCCGTGGCGATGGCCGTGAAGCTGACGAAGGCCGCCACCGTCGAGCTCATGATGATCGCCGCCACGCGGCCGCTGTCGGCGCCCCAGCGCTCGGCCAGCATCGCCACGTTGCTGGCGCTGGGCAGCGCGGCCACGAGCACGATCACCTGCAGCGCGAAGTCCGACAAGGGCAGCCCCAGCGCCTGCGCGGCCAGGCCGAGCCCGAGCACAAGCAGGGGATGCAGCAGCAGCTTGACGGCGGCGATCGGCAGCGCACGCGAGGGCGGCGTGCGCGTGTGCGCATGCTGCCCGGCGCGCCAGAGCACGGCGCCGATGGTGAAGAGCGCCACCGGGGGCGGCGTCGGCGAGCATCTTCACGACCGCGTCGGCCGGCCCCCACAGGCGCCAGCCCATCACCGAGAACAGCGCCCCGAGCGCGACCGCCCAGGGCATCGGGTTCTTCGCCACCCCGAGCAGGATGCGCCGCAGCGCGCGCCACGCGCCGTGCCGCCCCTGCCCCTGTGCATCGGCCAGCGCCAGGCATGCCGTCGTGGTGACGACGAGGTCGGCACTGAGCACGCAGATCGTCGGCCCCGCGGCCGCCGGGCCGAGCAGGGCCACCAGCAGCGGCACGCCCATGAAGCCGGTGTTCGGGAACACGGCGACCAGCGCGCCGAAGGCGGCGTCCTTCAGCGGCAGGCCGGACCGAAGCGTCAGCCGCACCGTCACCGCCCCCAGCAGCGCCGCGCCAAGCATCCAGACCGACAGCAGCGTCGGATCGAGCAGCTGCAACACCGGCGTGCCGGCGCCGAAGCGAAACAGCAGGCAAGGCAGCGCGAAGTAGAGGACGAAACCGTTCAGCCCCGGAATCGCCTCCTGCGGCAAGCCCCGCAGCCGCCCCGCCAGCCAGCCGCAGAGGACGAGGGCGAAGAAGGGGGCGGTGATGGGGAGGATGGGGGGCATGCCATGACGACCGTTACGAGGACCTCCACGATCCTCACATCAGCACCGCCGGTCGCTCCGAAAGCGCTGCGAGCACTCTCGGGGGGCAGCGGGCGTGGCGGCTTCACATCCGCACCGCATGTGCCTCGGGGCGCTCAAAGCAGCTTGCGCCGTGTCCCGATCGCGCGAAGCCGCGCCTCGATTCGCGTGGCGACCACCTGGGGCGCGATCAGTGCGCGTACATCCGCACGTGCACGTTCGCCCAGGCGCCGCCGCAGCGCCGTGTCTTCGGCCACGCGCGCGAGCTTGTCCGCGGCGTCGTCGACGTCGGGCTCGGCCCAACGTTGTCCGGCGCGATAGGGGCCGATGTCCCGCTCGATCACGCCCATGCGGTAGTCCACGGGAAGCGAATTCATGGCGGTCATGAAGTCCGTGTTACCCGACCAGCCGGTGGCCACGACCACCTTGCCGCGCGCCATCGCCTCCGCGTTGACCAGGCCGAAGCCTTCGGCGCGATGCAGCGACACGAAGCAATCGATGCTGTCGAGCAGGCTGTCGAGCGTCGGCCGGTCGAGCGGCTCGTCGATCAAGCGGATGTCCGGTCGATCCTCGATCAGCGAACGCAGCCGCTGCATTGCCTGCGGGTCACGCGCGCCGTTGCTGACCTTGACGATGAGCTGGGCGAGGCCCTCACGCGCATCGAACGCGCGCACGTAGGCTTCGATCGCGCCAAAGGGATTCTTGCGTTCCGTGCTGCTCATCACGTCGGCCATCGCGAGAAACGCCACGCTGTCCGCGCGCAATCCGAAGCGCGGCCGATCGGCTTGAAGCGTGTCGGGGACGGCCACCGCATGCGGCATCACCAGGACCGGCACCGGCGACTGCTGCGCAAGGGCGCGTTGGCAGAAGCTGGAAGGCACCCACACCTCATCGACGAGGTCGAAGGCCGCCTGCCACTCCTGCGGGAATTGCTCCAGTTCCCATGCCCAGTAGCCGATGCGGTAGGGAACACCGAACCAGTGATCGCCAAGCGCGGCACGCGCATGGGGCATCTGGTCGGCGTTGATGTGAAATAGGCTGATTGCGTGACGCTTGCCGTTCTTCAGGCTGGGGTCGATCGCCTCGCCCATGCGCGAGACATTGCCGTCCCGGAAGTCGTGGACTGCATGCGGCACCGTGGTTTGCGCCAGCGCACGCAGCGTGCAGCGTGCCGACTCGCCGACCCCGCTCTCGGCGTGAACGTAGCCAAGCACCGTGACGCCGAAGGGCAGCGCAGCCGTCGGCAGCCGCGCGGGCGCCGGCTGTGCCGGGTAGGCATTGCTCACCAGATAGCTGCGCATGCGGGCGCGCATCCGGGGCGTGGTCATCGGGCGCAGCAGGTCGCGTGCGTTCCAGGCCAGCCGGTAGGCGACACGGTAGGGCCACGCGGAAACCGGAGCGCGCGCGGCCGGCACCGGCACCGGGGGCTGCGGCGATGCCGCTGCGGGGCCTTGCGCAGCGGACTGCAGCGGCAAGGCGGGAGCTGCCGCCCCCATCAAGGCTGCTGGCACCTTGGCTTCTTCACCGGCGCGGCTGTGGAACCAATCGGCGAAGGCGCGGCGGTGGGCACCCTGCACGTCCGGAAAGGCCGCGCGCAGGTCCTCGCGGCCGCGGTAGAGCTGCAAGGCCAGGCGTGACAAGGGTGGCGTGCGGTTGTCGATGGGCCTGGTGAGGTACTCCACGATGAAGCGGGCGCCTTCGGCACTGCCGAGATCGGGAAGCGCCTGCGTCCAGTCGAGTTCGGCACGAAGGAGTTGACGCGCGCAGTCGGGCAGCGGCGTGCCGTCTGCAAGCGTCGCGAAAGCGTAGGGGATACGGGCGTAGGTCTCGCGGCCGCAAGCGGCCACGTCGCGCTCGTAGTCGGCGAACAACCGTCGCACCGCGGGCGTGCAGTCCTCCAGCGCGAAGCGGTCCTGGTGCTTGCTGATCAGTCGGCTGCCGGGGGCATAGCCGGAGAAGTGAAAGAAGAAGAGCGGGCGGCCGTTGACGGTGTAAGCGCCTGCGGCGCTGCCGGCGACCTCGCGATGGGCGAGGTTCCAGTAGGCGACGTTCCAGCCGGCATCGCGCTCGACGTGCACGCCGGAACAGAAGCCCGGCACGAGGTCCATCCACTTCTGATCGGTGAACAGGCCGCGGGGGATGTCGACCACGCAGTCGCGCGCGAGCTTGGCCGACCACCATCGCGCCAAGGCGCGCGTCTGCTCGCTGCGACGCAAGGCCAGGAAGCCGAGGTTGTAGGTGCCGCTCTGCAGGATCGCGAGGTCGGAAGGGTGCCGGTCGTCGGCCAAGGGCGCCGTGAGGTGCGGCGTCAGCACGACCTCGGCCGATTCGAGGCGCTGCAGGAGCGCCTGGCCGCTTCCGTAGAGCTGGATGTCGGGGTCGAAGTAGATGACGCAGTCCGCCTCGGCACGCTCGAACAGGTGCGTGAAGACGAAGGGCTTGATGGCCGTGTTGAGCTCGAGGATCGTGTACTGCACGACCATGCGATCGAGGTGCGGGATGCCGAGTTCGGCGATCCCCACGAACTCGACGTCGGCGGGCGGCGGCGGCAGGCCGTCGGCCGCATCGCAGAGCACGATCACCCGCCGTGCGCCCGGCATGTGATGGCCGACGCTGGCCATCAGATTGAGGGCGAAGTGGAGGTAGTTGCGGGAGACGATCGTGAAGATCGTGGAGCGCATCGATGCCTGTGTGGTCATGGTCACCGGAAAGCGCGGAGGGCGATGTGCAAGTTGGCGATTTCCTCGTCGCGCGCCGCAACGATTGCACGCAGATCGGAAGCCAATCGGTGAAAGTCGGCGATCTCACGGTCGCGCGCCGCAAGGACGGCCTGAAGTGCGTCGATCTGGGTGAGCGCCTCCGCGATTTCGCGCTCGCGATGTTGGAGCATCGCCCGCAGGTCCAGCTCCGTCCGCTGCGCCAAGGCGAGCTGTTCGGCCGATTGCCGCGCGGCCCGGTACTCGGTCTGCAAGGCCTGCAGCAGGTGAAGTCGCTCGCCTGCCGTATCCCGTTGCAGCCACTTGGTGAGCAATTGCTGGCGCGCGCTTGCGGTCGCCGCGTTGTCGGCAAACACGCCCGATCCACCCGCCGACGAGTCGCGGTAGCGTGCCGACACGCCCGGGACGTGGATGAAGTTCCCGAGGCGCGAAAGCTGCAGCCACCAGTCCCAGTCCTCGAACAAGTCCAGCGTCTCGTCGAAGCGGCATTCGCGGGCGGCACCGCCGCGCCGGACCATTACGGCGTGCAGCGGAAGGAAGTTCTCGAAGCGCAGTCGCAGCGCATCGAACTCGGCGGCAAAGACATGCCCAGCCACCCAGCCTTCATGGCTGTCTTGTCCGAACTCGACGTCGGCATAGGCCGCGACCGCTTCGGTCGAAGACCTCAGCGCCTCGTGCAATCGAGAGAGGTGGCCGACCAGGAACACGTCGTCGTCGTCGAGGAAGATGATGTGCTCGCCTGCGGCGGCATCGAGTCCCGCATTGGCTGCGGCGGAGCGCCGCAGCGGCCGCCCCGTGTCCACCCAGCGAACGGCATGGGCTCCGACGGTCGGCGAAGGGTGCGGATGGCCGGACCCCAGCGCATTGACGAGCACCACTTCGACCGCCTCGGCGTCCTGCAAGGCAATGGACGCGAGGGTCGCCGGCAGGCTAGGCCGGTTCATGCTGCGGACGATGACGCTGATCTGCGGACCTGGGGGTGGGCTCGAAGTGGACATGGCGGGGCCCGCGATTGTCGGCCATTGCCGTCGGCTGCGCGGCCACCCAGGCTCCGATGGCTATGATCCGGCGCCCTTTCGCCCTGCCTCCGATGGCCGCCGACTCCGCCCCCTCCCCCCCCTCCCTCAACCCCGCCCAGATGGAGGCCGTGCACCATCTCGTCGGCCCCTGCCTGGTGCTGGCCGGGGCCGGGTCGGGCAAGACGCGGGTCATCGTGCACAAGGTCGCGCGGCTGCTGCAGGCGGGGGTGGAGCCGGCGCGGATCGCCGCCATCACCTTCACCAACAAGGCCGCCGCCGAGATGCGCGAGCGGGCCAAGGCGCTGGTCGGGCCGCGCGCGGCGCGCGAACTGGTGCTGTGCACCTTCCACGCGCTGGGCGTGCGCATGCTGCGCGAGGACGGGGAGCGCGTCGGGCTCAAGCCCAACTTCAGCATCCTCGACGCCGACGACGTGCTGGGCGTGATCCGCGACGCCGGCGGCTGCACCGACAACGCGCAGGCGCGGCGCTGGCAGTGGACGATCAGCCTGTGGAAGAACCAGGGCCTTGATGTCGACGCCGCCGAGCGCGCCGCGGCCAGCGACGACGAGCGCGTGGCCGCGCGCGTGATGCGCCGCGTGCAGGAGCGCCTGGCGGCCTACCAGGCGGTCGACTTCGACGACCTGATCGGCCTGCCGCTTTCGCTGCTGCAGCGCGACGAGGAGGCGCGCGCGCGCTGGCGGGAGCGCCTGCGGCACGTGCTCGTCGACGAATACCAGGACACCAACGCCGTGCAGTACGAGCTGCTGAAGGCGCTCGTCGGCGGCCCGGGCGGCACGCCGTTCACCGCCGTCGGCGACGACGACCAGAGCATCTACGGCTGGCGCGGCGCGACGGTGGAGAACCTGCGCCGCCTGCCGCAGGACTACCCGGCGCTGAAGGTCATCCCGCTCGAGCAGAACTACCGCAGCACCGGCCACATCCTGCGCGCGGCCAACGCGGTCATCGCCCACAACCCCAAGCTTTTCGAGAAGAAGCTGTGGAGCGAGTTCGGCGACGGCGAGCCGGTGCAGCTGCTCGAATGCGACGGCGAAGAGCACGAGGCCGAGCGGGCGCTGGCGCGCATCCAGGCGCTGCGCGGGCAGGGCGCGGGCACGAAGCTCTCGGACTTCGCCATCCTCTACCGCGCCAACCACCAGGCGCGCGTCTTCGAGCAGAAGCTGCGCGCGGCACAGATCCCCTACAAGGTCTCCGGCGGCACCAGCTACTTCGACCGCGCCGAGATCAAGGACTTGTGTGCCTGGCTGCGGCTGCTCGTCAACGAGGACGACGACCCCGCCTTCCTGCGCGCCGTCACCACGCCCAAGCGCGGCATCGGCCACCAGACGCTGGCCACGCTCGGCGAGTTCGCGGCGAAGTGGAAGGCGAGCCTCTTCGAGGCCTTGTTCTCGCAGAGCCTCTCGACGGTGCTCAAGGGCAAGGCGATAGACGCGCTGCACGAGTTCGGGCGCGAGGTCAATGACCTGCAGCACCGCGCCGGCCAGACGCGCGGCGCCGAGGACGCGCGCGCGCTGCTGCTGCAGTGGCTGAAGGCGATCGGCTACGAGCAGCACCTCTACGACGGCGCGGACAGCGAGAAGCTCGCCGCCGCGCGCTGGACCAACGTGCTCGACTTCGTCGACTGGATCGCGCGGCGCTGCGGCGGCGAGATCACGCAGGAGGGCGCCACCTTCGAGAGCCCGACGCAGACCGTGCTGCAGGTGGCGCAGACGATCAGCATCATCATCAGCCTGGCCGAGCGCGGTGACGAGCAGGACGTGGTGACGCTGTCCACGCTGCACGCCGCCAAGGGCCTGGAGTGGCCGCACGTGATGCTGGTCGGCGTCAACGAGGGCCTGCTGCCCTTTCACAGCGGCAGCAGCGGCAGCGAGGGCGGGGAAGCGATGACGCCCGAGCGGCTGCAGGAGGAGAGGCTGCTGATGTACGTGGGCTTCACGCGCGCGCGCCGCACGCTGATGGTGAGCACGCTGCGCCGCAGGAAGCGCGGACGCGAGACGGTGGCCGGCGTGCCCAGCCGCTTCATCGCCGAGATGAAGCTGCACGAGGCGACAGCGCGCGAGGACCCGCGCGCGCGCCTGAAGCGGCTGCGCGAGGAACTCGCGGCGAAGGCGGCGGCCGCGCCTTCCCTGTCGGGCTGAGGCGCACGGCGTCGACGCGCGGCGCCCTGCGCGCCGACCGCTGCGTCGCTCGCTGCGTCGACGCGTGGCCGGCCGCGCCCCGGCAGGCTGGCCCGGATAATCCCGGCATGGTGTTTCCCGAGCTTCGTCCCGACGACCCGCGGCCCGCGCTCAGCGACGGCGAGCGCACGCTGAGCGCGGCGGCGCTGGCGGCGGCGGTGGCGGCCGTCGAGCGCGGGCTGCGCGCCTGCGTTCCCGTCGGTGCGCCGGTGGGCGTGCGGCTGCCCAACCGCGTCGACCACGTCGTGCTGCTGCTGGCGCTGGCGCGCGGCGGCCATCCGGCGCTGCTCTTCCCGGCCGCCGCGACGGCCGCCGAGCTGCAGGCGCAGGCCGCTGCCGCCGGCCTGGCGCTGCTCGTCGGCGCGGCCGACGACGAAGCCCTGCCGCGGCGCGACCTGGCGTGGGGCGAGCCGGCGTGGTCCGACGGTCTGGCCGTCTGCCGGCTGGACGTCGACGCCAGGGCGCCGGGGCGCCTGGCGCCGCCGGTCTTCGTCGCCCAGTTCACCTCGGGGCAGGAGAGCCCGTCCAAGCTCGTCGTGCGCACGCGTGCGGCGGTGGCGGCGGAAGTCGCCAGCCTCGTGCGCGCGCTCGGCACCTGCGCCGCCGACCGCGTGCTGGTGAGCACCCGCATCTCGCATTCGTATGCGCTCGTCGGCGGCGTGCTGGCGGCGCTGGCCTGCGGCGCGCAGCTCATCCTGTCGCCGAGCGTCGATGCGGCCGAGCTGCTCGAGCTCGACCGCCGGCACGCGCCGACGCAGCTGCTGGCGGTGCCGCCGCTGCTGCGCGCGCTGCTGCGCGAGGAACGGCGCGAGGCGCTGCGCGGGCGCTTCGCGTCGCTGCGCCTGCTGCTCTCGGCGGGCTCGCCGCTGGCCGCGGACGTGGCGGCAGAGGTCGAGGCGCGCACCGGGCAGCGCGTACGGCAGGACTACGGCGCCACCGAGTGCGGAACGATCGCCATCGCCGACCACGACGAGGCCGCGCTTGCGCGCTGCGTCGGCCGGCCGCTGCCGCACCTGCGCGTGAGCGTGCGCGGCGCAGGCGGCGCGCCGCTG
>CAUJJO010000076.1 GCA_963205125.1 Pseudomonadota bacterium
AGATTCCCGGGCTGCAGGGCGCGGCGCCCTGGCCGGCCGACGCGATCGGCGCGGCGGCGCGCGACGCCGGCCAGCCGACCCTCGTGCTCTGCACGGGCCCGCGGGCACAGGCCTACGACGCCTCCGACCTGCGCGAGCTGCAGCTGCTGGCCGGCGACCTCTGGCGCGTCGTGCAGCGGCGGCGCACCGAACTCGCGCTCGAGCGCGCCAAGGCCGCCGCCGACGCGGCCAGCCAGGCCAAGAGCGCCTTCCTCGCCAACATGAGCCACGAGATCCGCACGCCGATGAACGCGGTGCTCGGCTTTGCGCACCTGCTGCGGCGCGACCCGCTGACGCCGCGCCAGCTCGACCACCTCGACAAGATCGCCGGCGCCAGCCAGCACCTGCTGCAGATCATCAGCGACATCCTCGACTTCTCGAAGATCGAGGCCGACCGGATGACGCTCGAGCAGACCACCTTCGACCTGCGCGAGAGCCTGCTGCGCGTGCAGGCGCTGCAGGCCGACGAGGCGCGCGCCCGGCAGCTCGTGCTCTCGCTGCACCTGGACCCGGGCTGCCCGCGCCGGGTGCGCGGCGACCCGCTGCGCCTCGAGCAGGTGCTGCTCAACCTGCTGAGCAACGCCATCAAGTTCACGCCCAAGGGGCGGGTGGAGCTGCGCGTGGCGCCGGCGCCGGCCGCGGCCGACGCGTCGATGCTGCGCTTCGAGGTCCGCGACACCGGCATCGGCATGACGCAGGCGCAGCAGCGCCAGGTCTTCGAAGCCTTCGCGCAGGCCGACGCGTCGACGACGCGGCGCTTCGGCGGCACCGGCCTCGGCCTTGCGATCTGCCGGCGCCTCGTGCAGATGATGGGCGGCGAGATCGGCGTGGACAGCCAACCCGGGCAGGGCAGCTGCTTCTGGCTGCTGCTGCCGCTGCCGGCGCTGGCCGAGGACGGCTTGGCGCCACCCGCCCCAAGCGCGGATCCCGCGCCGGCCGCGGCGCCGGCCGCCGCCTCGGCGCTGCAGGGCAAGCGCATCCTGGTGGCCGAGGACAACCCCGTCAACCAGGAGGTGGTGGGCGCGGTGCTGTCCGCGCTGGGCGTGCAGGTCGAGCTCGCCGCCGACGGCAGCCAGGCGCTGCAGCGCTTTCGCGCCCGCCGCCCCGACCTCGTGCTGATGGACGTGCAGATGCCCGGCGTCGACGGGCTGCAGGCGACCGCGGCGATCCGTGCCCTGCCCACCGGGGCCGCGGTGCCCATCGTCGCGATGACCGCCAACGCCTTCGCCGAGTCGCGCGCGCAATGCCTGGAAGCCGGCATGAACGACTTCCTCAGCAAGCCGGTCGAACCGCGGGCCCTCGAGCGCTGCCTGCGGCAATGGCTGTTGCCCGCGTCGACACCGACGTCGGCGCCTCTCGTCGCAGCGAGCCCCCACCTCACGGCCGGTACGGCCGGCACGCCCGGCGCGGGCAGCGCGACCGGCGGCGGGCGCGAGTGGCCGCGGCCTGGGCCGGGCTTCGACGCGACGGCGGCGCGGGCGCGCTTGTCCGGCAACGCCGGGCTCTACCTGCGCATGCTGCAGACCTTCGTCGCGCACCATGGCGAGGACGCGACGCAGCTGCTCGCGTTCGCGGACCAGGGCCGGACGGACGCGCTGCATGCGCTGGCGCACGCGCTGATCGGCGCGGCCTCGGCGATCGGCGCGGTGGCCATCGAGCAGGCGGCGCGCGAGCTGCAGGCGCTCACCGGCGCCTCGACTCCCGTGCGCGAACAGGGCCGTGCCGTGCGCGACGCGACGCAGGCCCTGGTGCAGGCGCTGCACAGCGGCCTGGCCGCGCTGAATGAGACCCTGATGAACGAGGCCCTGAACGAGAAGCCCGCCGAGGCCGCGCCGGACGCACCGGGCCCGAGCGCCGCGGCGGACGACGAAGCCTCTCTCGAGTCAAGCGAGTCAACACAGGCGGCGCAGGCGGTCCTGCAGCGCCTGCGGCCGCTGCTGGCCTCGCACGACACGGCGGCGCTGGCCTTGTTCGAGCGCGAGCGCGCGTCGCTTGGCCGGGCCTTCGGCGCTGCGGTCGAGGAACTCGGCCGGCCGCTGAACGCCTTCGACTTCGGCGCCGCGCTCGCTGCGCTGCAGCGCTTGACCGGCGACGCGCGGCAGCACGCGCGCGATCCGGGCCGCGACCAGCCGGCCGGCGTTCACACCCGGTGACGCACCGGGCCGGCGCCGCCGTCCGCGTTTCAGGAAACGACGCGCAGCGAGCTCACCATCGGCGGCAGCACGGCGACGCGGCGCACCAGCTCGCGGATGCTCTGGGCGCCGGTCTTGGCGCGGATCGAGCCGATCTGCGAGCGCACCGTGGCCAGCCCGACGCCGTGCGCGGCGGCCACCTCGCGCGGATCCAGCCCCTGGCAGAGGCCCTCCAGCACGCGCGTCTCGGTGGCCGTCAGCGCGTGGCTGCGCGCAAAGCCCTGCACCGACAGGCGCTCGCAGACGCGCCGCTTGCCCAGCAGCAGCAGCGTGGCCTGCGGCACGGCGCCCGCGCGCGCAGCCAGCGGCACCACGGCCACCGCAGAACTGGCCTGCGGCGTGCCGAGCGCCAGCAGCCGCCGCAGCCCGCGCCGCGCCGCCAGCAGTGCGTCCTGCAGCAGCGCCGCATCCTGCGCCCGCCGCGCCAGCAGTTCGCCCGCGCGCAGGAAGAGCGGATGCTCGTCGTCGAGCTCGGCGCGCGCGGCGTGGTTGGCGTGCAGCACCAGGTCGCCCTCGCCCAGCAGCAACATGCCGTAGTCGATCTCGTCGAGCATCAAGGCCAGCCAGGGCGCACCGCCCGCGGCCGTCGCCGCAGCCGGGTGCGCCCGGCGCTCGGGGCCGCGATAGCCGCCCTCGACGACCACAGGACGCGGTGCCGTCGCCGGGGCGACGAAGGGCCGCACGCGTTCAGGAAGCTCCAGCATCGTTCTCTCCCCCCAGGGCCGCCGATGCCGGGACGCATGCGTGCTGGCCCACGCGGAAAGCCTAGGGCGAAAGCGCCCCCCGGAGCAGGCACTCATGCGCAGGATCGCGGTGACGGATTCACCTTGGGGCCGGCGCCACCGAGCCGGCCACCGCTTGATCTGGCACCGGCTTGATGCGATCGATTCCCATTTACCATCGCGCGTCGCGGCACGTCTGCCGCGTCGTCGCCGGGGTCGGGTTTGCAGTTGCCGTCAGGAGGCGGCAGGCCATCGGCGGCTGCCCAGCCAAGCCCATCCTCATCATGACGCCCACACGCATCCGCTCTCGTTCCCCCTTCGTCCCTTCCGCCGCGTTCGCCGCACTCGCCGCCGCGCTGCTCATGCTGCCCGGCGCAAGCCGGGCCGCGCACCCGCTCGTCAGCGACGACACCGGCACCCAGGGCGCAGGCCGCTGGCAGTTCGAGGCCAGCGCCGACCGCACGCGCGAGCGCGACGACGGCCTCGTCGCGCGCGAGCACGAAGTGGCCTTCACGCTGACCCGCGGCCTGAGCGACACGCTGGACCTCGCCATCGGCCTGCCCTGGCTGCGCCTGGCGGCCAGCGGCGCGCCCACGCAGCGCGGCGCGGGCGACCTCAAGCTGCTGGCCAAGTGGCGCGCGTTCGACAACGGACAAGGCCTGACCCTGGGCCTGCGGCCGGAGATCACCTTGCCCACCGGCAAGGAGGACAAGGGCCTGGGCAACGGCCGCGCGACGGCATCGCTCACCGGCATGCTGCAGCTCGAGCAGGGCCCGTGGACCTGGCTTGCCAACGCCGGGCTCGTCCACAACGACAACAAGGCCGGCGACCGCAAGCGGCTGTGGACCGCGTCGACCGCGCTGCTCTACGCCGCCGCCGACGCCTGGACGCTGGTGGCCGATGTCGGCGCCGCCCGCGCCGCCGAGCCCGGTGCCGCGAGCGGGAAGTTCGGGCTGCTGGGCGTCATCCACCATCTCGGCGAAGACCTCGACCTCGACTTCGGCTGGCGCCGCAGCCTCGGCAGCGGCCCACGCGCGAACACGCTGGGCGTGGGCCTCACCGTCCGCTGGTGAGTGCTCGCCTGCGCGCTCACCACCACCAGAACAGCCAGCCCCAGGCGCTGCCGATCCAGGCCAGCGCCGCCAGAAAGGGCAGGCTGCCCAGAAGGGCCCGCCCTGCGGGCAGGCCCCAATGCCGCAGGATGCGCCAGGCAAGCGCCAGCGACCAGGCCGATGCGGCCAGCAGCAGCACGAGGCGCAGCGTGTTGACCCAGGGCAGCACGACGCCTTCGCCGCGCAGCAGGGTCAGCGTGATCGTCGACAGGCCGAGGAAGACGCCGACGCCGGCCAGCGGGATCAGCGCCTGCGCCAGGTGGTGCAGGCGCTGGCTGCGCCAGGGCCCGGCCGCGCGCACGGCCAGGGCCAGCAGCGCCAGCGTGAGGCCGCCCCAGACGAGCGCGGTCGCGCCGATGTAGGCCAGCAGCAGCGCGCCGTCGAGCCAGCTCAGCGCGTCGTTCTGCTCGGGGTAGTGCGTGAGCAGCCACCAGGGCGCGTTCTCGGCCAGCGGCCAGTAGATGTCGCGATCGATCAGCCAGGCCGCGATCGCCTGCCGGATCGCGACGAACCAGGGGCTTGCGCTCCAGTGGAAGGCGCCGATCGCCACGCCCAGCAGGCCGAAGACGATCAGCGCGGTCTGCCACGCGGTCGCCTCGCGGGCGCCCAGCTCGACGACCTCGTGCGCGGGCGAGCGCCACTGCAGCGCGATGGCGTCGTGGTGGCCGCTGCAGCGCCCGCACATGTGGCAGTTGCTCGAGCCCTGCATCGTGCGCAGCGGCTGCATCGGCGCGCAGTCGACCGCGCGCTTGCTGACGCGGATGGGCGCGCGCGCCGCCGCCCCCGCGGGTGCATCCAGCGAGCGCCGCCAGGCCGCGTCGTCGACGCGGTAGTGCATCGGCGCGAGCTTGGAAAGCAGCCCGAAGACGCCGTTCACCGGGCACAGGTAGCGGCACCAGGCGCGCTTGCCGCGCGTGTAGAAGTAGCCGACGACGATCGCCGCGACCGTGCTGCCGCCCAGCACCAGCAGCGCTGCCTTGGGGTACTGGTAGACGCTGACCATCTGGCCGTAGACCGTGGTGCAGACGAAGGCGGTGAAGGGCCAGCCGCCCCAGCGCATCCAGCGCGGCACGGCCAGGCCGCGGCCGTGCTTGGACGCCCACTCGGTGAGCGTGCCTTCCGGGCACAGCACGCCGCACCACAGGCGCCCGAAGAGCAGCATGCTCAGCAGCACGAAGGGCCACCAGATGCCCCAGAAGGCGAACTCGGCAAGCACCGTCATGTGGTTCCAGACATGCGCCGTGCGGTCGGGCAGCGGCAGCATCGCCGGCACCAGCAGCAGCACCGCATAAACGACGACCACCACCCATTGCAGCGCGCGGATCAGCCCCGCGTGCGTGCGCAGCCACTCGCCGACGCCGGCCAGCCGCGCGCCGCGCCGCGGCGCGGCCGGGGGTGCTGCGGCCGGCGCCGCCGGCAGGCTGCGGGCCAGCGTCATCGCACGCTCCCGGCCGCGGCACCGCAGCGCCGCCGCAGCAGCCAGGCGATGGCCGCCCAGTAGCCGGCCAGCACCAGCACCGTCGTCAGCGAGGGCTGGGCGCGGTAGCCGGTCAGCGCGGCGACCAGGCCGCCGCCGCGCGTCATGTCGTCGAGCAGCGCGCTGGTGTTCCAGATCCCGTCGCGCAGCGCCGGCAGCCAGTCCAGCGCCTGCATCTTCTCGGCGGCGGTCACCACCAGCGCGCCGGCCAGCAGCAGCAGCATCGCCTCGGTCAGGCGAAAGAAGAGCCGCCAGTTCAGCACCTTGCCGCCCAGTTGCAGCAGCCAGAAGGTGAGCAGCGCCAGCGCCAGTCCCGCCAGCGCCGCGGCGCCCATCCACGGCAGCTCGTCGGCCGGCGCCGCAGCCAGCGTGCCGAAGAGGAAGACGACCGCCTCGCTGCCCTCGCGCGCGATCGCCAGCGCCGCCAGCACCGCCACGCCCCACCAGCTGCCTTGCCCGGCGCGCTGCGACAGGCCCTGCTCGAGGTCGCGCTTGAGCGTGCGCCCATGCGCGCGCATCCACAGCACCATCTGCACGATGAGTGCGGCCGCCAGCAGCAGCATCGCGGTCTGGAACTGCTCCTGGTAGTCCAGCAGCAGCTCCTGCGCCGAGTAGATCCCCAGCGCCAGCGCCGCCGCCAGCAGCAGGCCGACGACGACGCCGCCCCACAGCCAGCGCCGGCCGGGCGCGGCCCCCGGCGTGCGCGCCAGCCACGCGTAGAGGATGCCGACGACGAGCAGCGCCTCGACGCTCTCCCGCCAGATGATGAAGGCCACCTGTCCCATGTGCTGCGCCGCGCGCCCAGGGCCATCGGCCCTCGCGCACGCTCCTTACTTGATGACGAACTCCCCGCGCGTGGTCTGCATGTGGAACTCGTCGAAGAAGGGATAGGTGCCCGGCGACTTGCCCGGCAGCACCCGCGTGCGCGTGCTGCCGGGCGCGACCACGAGCTCGAGCCCAAGCGGCAGGCTCTCGAACTCGGCTGGCGTCTTGCCCTTGTTGACGACCTCGACGCGAAAGCGCGTGCGCGCGGGCAGCTCGATGCGGCGCGTGCTGATCTTGCCGTCGTCGAGCTCCACGCGCACCGTGGGCATGTCCTCGGCCCACGATGGCAAGGCCGTCGCGGGCAGGGCCAGCAGTGCGGCGCGGCGGGTGATGCCGCGCCTGGCGCCCCGGGGCGTGAGCTCGCGGCTCACGGCCTCAGTACCCGCCCTTCTTGCCGGTGCCCGCGAAGCTGAACTCATAGCGCGCCTCGAAGGGCTTGAACCAGGGCGCCACGCCCGTCTCCTTGTCGACGTGGCGGCCGAAGGCCGCATGCGCGCCTCCTGCCGGAGGCTGCACGGAGATCGTCAGCGTGTACTTGCCCGCGCCCAGCAGCTTGACGTTGTCGCCGTAGTGCGGGCCGTCGCTGGCCACCATCGGCATCAGCTCGCCCTGCAGGACCTTGGCGTCGCCGGCCTTCTGCAGCTTGTAGCGCACGACCAGGTGCGGCACCCAGTCGCCTTCGCCGAAGCCGTTGGTGTTGCCCTTGACGGCGCGGATGTCGGCCTCGAGGTGGATGTCGGAGGCCTTGGCCTCGCGCATCATGCCCGCGGGCTCCATTTCGATGGGCTGCAGGTAGACCGCCGCGACCTCGAGGCCGCCCTCGACGTGCGGCTTGCCGATCGGGATCTCGGCCGCCTGGGAAAGCAGCGTCAGCCCCGCCGCCAGCGCGATCGCCAGCCGTCCCCATTTCGATGCCATGCTCACGTGGACTCCTGAATGTGAATGCGGAATGTAAATGCGAACCGTTTTCACTCAGTAGTCTACGTGCAGGAAAAGCGCGGCCGCAAGCATCGGCGTCAAATCCGCGCGAAAAAAAGTGCCGGCGAACCGGAGCGACCCCTAGAGCTTGAACTCCAGCCGCAGCGCCCAGGTGACGTAGGTCGCGGCGATCGTCGTCGCCTGCGTGCGCAGGAGCCCCTGGTCGACGGTGGCCAGCGACCGGTAGTCGCCGGGCGCGGCGTTGTTGGCCAGCAGCCGCAACTGCAGCGCGGGGTCGAACACCCACAGCGTGTAGGCGTCGAACTGGCGCTTGCGGCCGGCCTCGCGCGACTGCAGGTCCGACACCTGCGTGCGGTAGCCGGGGGTGAGGTTGAGGCTGCCGCCAAGCGTCAGCGGCGTGCCGCGCAGCCGGTAGTCGGCGCCCAGGTTGAGCACCGCCGAGGGCTGCTCGTCGAGCCGGTTGTCGGGCCCGGGCACGGCGTCCACCCGCGAGCGGAAGACGCTCAGGTTGTTGCGCAGCTCGACCGGCGGCGCGCCCTCGATCAACTGGTCGAGCCGGAACTTGGCTTCGAGCTCGATGCCCTGCGTGCTCGCGTGCCCGAGGTTCTTGGGCCGCGAGACCCAGCGCGGCACCGGGCTCCAGCTGACCGTCTCCAGCTCGGTCGTCGAGCGGATGAAGTCCCGGATGCGGCGCGCGAAGAGGTTGGCGCTGAGCACGCCGCCCTGCGGCAGGTAGCGCTCGAAGGCGAGGTCGATTCCCGTGGCCAGCTCGGGCCGCAGGTCCGGGTTGCCGGCGCGGTCGGGGCTGGTCGCGGTGTTGGCGCCGCTGGCGGGCCAGCGGCTTGCGAGCAGCGGGCGCGCGACCAGGCTCTGCAGCGTCGGCGCCTTGTAGCTGCGCGTGAGGCTGACGCGGATCTGGTCGCGCGACTTCGGGTCGGGCTTCCAGACCGCGTGCAGCAGCGGCGTCAGCACCTGGCTGCGGTTGTCCGGGTGCTGCACGCCATCGGCCGCATCGCCGCGCGTGCGGATGCCCTCCCAGCGCAGCCCGGCGTGCGCGGCCCAGTTCGGGTTGATCGCCCACTCGTCCTGCGCGTAGAACGCCAGGCGCCGGCTGCTGGCCTGCAGGTCGCCGTCGAACTCGGCCAGCGGATCGCTGTTGTCCTGCTCGGTGGCGCGCGTCTCGCTGCGCCGCAACTGCTCGATCTCGAAGCCGCTGACCAGGCTGTGGTCGCCCGCGAGCAGCTTGGAGAGCTTGCTGCTCAGCAGCGCGCTGCGGTCGCGCGAGCGGCTCTGGTCGTGCACCGTGCGCAGCAGCGCGTCGGCGTCGTCGAATTCGCGCCGCAGGTTCTGCGAGCGGCCGCGCGCACCGTGCGTGCCGCCGTTCAGCTCGACGCGCCAGCCCTCGGCCAGCGTCTGCTTCCACTGCAGGTTCAGCCGCGCCAGCGTGTAGCGGCCGTCGCTGTCGACCGCGGCATGGTCGTAGAGCGCGGGCGTGGCGCCGAGCGTCTGCTGCAGCACGAGGCGCTCGCGGCCCTCGCGCTGGCTGTGAAAGAGCACCGGCATCAGCGTGAGCGAGCCGCTCTCGCCGT
Organism: Pseudomonadota bacterium; assembly: GCA_963205125.1. GTDB lineage: Bacteria > Pseudomonadota > Gammaproteobacteria > Burkholderiales > Burkholderiaceae_C > Rubrivivax. The sequence continues at coordinate 8,896 of CAUJJO010000076.1, forward strand.
AGCGCCACTGCAGGCGCGAACTCAGGTTCAGCCCCTGGCGCCGGCCTTCGTCCACGCTCTGCTCCTGCTGCTGGCGCAGCAGGCTGCCGCTGCCGAGATCGCTCTCGGTGGTGACGACCCGGTCGTCGCTGGCGCGCCGCCCCATGAAGGCCGAGGCCGAGACGGTGTAGGTCAGCTCGCCGACGCTGTCGTTGCGCGTCCAGCCCAGGTGCTCGGAGCGGCGGCCGTTCTCCTGCGAGACGGCCACGCGCAGGTCGTTGATGCGGCGCTTGAAGCCCTCGCGCGTGATGATGTTGATGGTGCCGCCGATGGCGCGCGCGCCGGTCTCGGCCGTGGGCGCGCGCAGGATCTCGATGCGCTCGATCTGCTCGGGCGTCAGCGACTCCAGGCTGAAGCCCGGCGGCACGCGCTGGCCGTCGATCAGGAGCTGCGTGTAGCCGCCGCCCAGGCCGCGCATGCGCGGCCTGCCGCCGCGGCCCGGGGCGCCCGGCATCGTCACCCCGGGCAGGCGCTTGAGCACCTCGCCGACGGTGGCGTCGCCGAAGCGCTCGATCTCCTCGCGCCCTATGACGATCTTGGCCGCCGTCGACTGCCGGCGCGCCTCGACATCGTTGTTGCGCGTGCCGGTGATCTCGACCTGCTGCGCGGGCGCGGGCGCGGGCGCCGACGCCGCCGCCGCGGCCGGCGCAAGCGACTGCGACTGCGCCAAGGGCGGCGCGGCAAGCCAGGGCAGCCCCAACGCGAATGCCGCGGCCGCAACCCGCCGCCGCTTCGCTCGGCCCTTCTCGACGAGCGGCATCAGGACGCGCGACGCCGCAGCGCCTCAGCCAGCAGACCCAGGCCGCCGAGCATCAGCAGCGCACTCGCCGGCTCGGGCACCGCAGGCACGGCCGAGAGCGCGATCGCGCCCAGTTGCACGTGCGCGCCCGCGCTCGTCGTGTCGTCGCCGAGGAAGAGGAAGTTGCGCAGGCTGTACGGCGGGCCGAAGGCGCTGTAGTCGCGCAGCGAACCCTGCAGCAGCGTGCGGCCATCGGCCTGCAGCAGGAAACCGCCATCCCGGGCCGTCAAGCGGTAGTCGTGCCAGGCGGTGGTATCGAGCGCGCTCGAGGCACCCCGCACGAAGGCGCCGTCGTCGAGGTCGTAGACCCAGACCTGGTCGCGCCAGAAGCCGATCTCGAGCGCCTGCGAGGGCGTGCTGCCGACCGCGATCAGCGAGAAGCCGGCGCGATTCCCGCCCGCGTGCGACTCGTCGAGCACGCGCAGCCGGAAGTCCAGCCGGTAGCCGCCCTCGGCGTCCAGCGTCTGGTCCAGCCGCGACAGGCCAGCCTGCGTGCCCAGGCCGGCGCCGAGGGTGTCGAAGTCGAACACCCCGCCACCAAGCTGCGCCGCGCATTGCGTCGGCGGGCAGAAGGACAGCCAGCCCTGCGCCGCAGGCAGGCTGCCCTGCGCCGGGTCGTACAGGCCCAGCGCCTGCGCCGCCCCGCCGGCAAGCCCGAGCGCGAGGGCGGTGATCGCGGTTCGCGTGGCTCGGTTCATCCTTGCATCTCCAGGTCGATACGCCCCTGCGGCAGGTCGGCCATCATGCCCCGGATGCCGGCTGCCAGCCGCGCGGCACCGCCGCCAGCAGACGGCGGGTGTATTCCTCCTTCGGCGCGGCGAGGATCTGCTCGGCGCCCGCGCGCTCGACGACGCGGCCGTCCTTCATCACCAGCACCTCGTCGCTGATGAAGCGCACCACCGCGAGGTCGTGGCTGATGAAGACGTAGGCCAGGCCCAACTCGTCCTGCAGGTCCTTCAGCAGGTTGAGCACCTGCGCCTGCACGCTGACGTCCAGCGCGCTCACCGCCTCGTCCAGCACCAGCACCTCGGGTGACAGCGTGAGGCAGCGCGCGATCGCCACGCGCTGGCGCTGGCCGCCGGAGAACTCGTGCGGGTACTTGCCGAAGGCGCGGGCATCCAGCCCCACCTTCTGCAGCAGCGCGCGCGCGCGGCGCTCGCGCTCAGGCGTGTCGGCGCCGATGCCGTGGATCGCCATCGGCTCGACCAGCGTCTGCCCGATCGTGAAGCGCGGGTTCAGGCTGGCATAGGGGTTCTGGAAGACGATCTGGATGCGCCGCCGCATCGCCAGGCGCTCGCGGTCGGAGAGCGCGAGCAGGTTGCGGCCATCGAAGATCACCTCGCCGCGCGTCGGCTCGTGCAGGCGCAGCAGGGTCAGGCCCATCGTCGTCTTGCCCGAGCCCGATTCGCCGACGACGCCCAGCGTGTGCCCGCGGCGCAGCTGGAAGTTCACGTCCTGCACCGCCTTGAACTCGCGGCGGCCGAAGAGGCCCTGGCGCAGCCAGAAGCTCTTGGCGAGCGACTTCACTTCCAGCACCACCGGCGCATCGGGGTCCTTGGCCGGCGCGGCCGCCTCGGCGCTCGCGCCGTTCCGGCCCTGCGCCGCGATGTGCTCGTCGATCACCATCAGCCGGCGCGGATTGCCTTCGAGACTCGGCCGGCAGGCGAGCAGCGCCTTCGTGTACGCGTCCTGCGGCTGCGCGAAGATCTGCGCCACCGGCCCCTCTTCGCGCACCTGGCCGTGGCGCATCACGACGACGCGGTCGGCGATCTCGCCGACGAGTGCCAGGTCGTGGCTGATGAAGAGCACGCTCATGCGGTGCTCGTTCTTCAGCCGCGCCAGCAATTCGAGGATCTGGCGCTGGATGGTCACGTCCAGTGCCGTCGTCGGCTCGTCGGCGATCAGCAGCCGCGGCTCGCAGGCCAGCGCCATGGCGATCATCACGCGCTGCTGCTGGCCGCCGGAGAGCTCGTGCGGGTAGCTCGCCAGGCGCCGCGCGGGCTCGGGGATGCCGACCTCGGCCAGCAGCTCCTCGGCGCGCCGCGCCGCCTGGCGCGCGCCCAGGCCCAGGTGCTTGCGCAGCGGCTCGGCCAGTTGCCGCCCGATCGTGAACACCGGGTTGAGCGAGCTCATCGGGTCCTGGAAGACGCAGGCGATCTCGCGCCCGCGCAGCGCCTGCAGCTCACGCAGCGAGGCCTGCAGCAGGTCGCGTCCCTGCCAGAGGATGCGGCCGCTGCGCTCGGCGTTCTCGGGCAGCAGGCCGAGCACCGACATCGCGGTGACGCTCTTGCCCGAGCCCGATTCGCCGACCAGCGCGACGGTGCTGTTCTCGGCGACGTCGAAGCTCACCCCGGCGCCCGCGCCGCCTATGCCGCCGACACCGCCCAC
>CAUJJO010000077.1 GCA_963205125.1 Pseudomonadota bacterium
ATGGTCAAGGAAGTCGCTTCCAAGACCAGCGACAACGCCGGTGACGGCACCACCACGGCCACCGTGCTGGCGCAGTCGATCGTGCGCGAAGGCATGAAGTTCGTGGCCGCGGGCATGAACCCGATGGACTTGAAGCGCGGCATCGACAAGGCCGTCGCCGCGCTGGTCGACGAGCTGAAGAAGGCCAGCAAGCCGACCACGACGAGCAAGGAGATCGGCCAGGTCGGCTCGATCTCCGCCAACAGCGACGAGTCGATCGGCAAGATCATCGCCGACGCGATGGACAAGGTCGGCAAGGAAGGCGTCATCACCGTCGAGGACGGCAAGAGCCTGAACAACGAGCTGGACGTCGTCGAGGGCATGCAGTTCGACCGCGGCTACCTCTCGCCCTACTTCATCAACAGCCCCGAGAAGCAGGTCGCGATCCTCGACAACCCCTACGTGCTGCTGCACGACAAGAAGATCAGCAACATCCGCGAGCTGCTGCCGGCACTCGAGGCGGTGGCCAAGAGCGGCCGTCCGCTGCTGATCATCGCCGAGGAAGTCGAAGGCGAGGCGCTGGCCACGCTGGTGGTCAACACCATCCGCGGCATCCTGAAGGTCGTCGCCGTCAAGGCGCCGGGCTTCGGTGACCGCCGCAAGGCCATGCTGGAGGACATCGCCATCCTCACCGGCGGCAAGGTGATCGCCGAGGAAGTCGGCCTGACGCTCGAGAAGATCACGCTGGCCGACCTCGGCCAGGCCAAGCGCGTCGAAGTCGCCAAGGAGAACACCACCCTGATCGACGGCGCCGGCAAGGCCGCCGACATCGAGGCGCGCGTCAAGCAGATCCGCATCCAGATCGAGGAAGCGACGAGCGACTACGACCGCGAGAAGCTGCAGGAGCGCGTGGCCAAGCTGGCCGGCGGCGTGGCGGTGATCAAGGTCGGCGCCGCCACCGAGGTCGAGATGAAGGAGAAGAAGGCCCGCGTCGAGGACGCGCTGCACGCCACGCGTGCCGCCGTCGAGGAAGGCATCGTCGCCGGCGGCGGCGTGGCCTACCTGCGCGCGCGCGCGGCCATCGGCGCGCTCAAGGGCGACAACGACGACCAGAGCGCGGGCATCCGCATCGTCATGCGCGCCGTCGAGCAGCCGCTGCGCGAGATCGTCGCCAACGCCGGCGGCGAGCCCAGCGTGGTCATCAACCGCGTCATCGAGGGCAAGGGCAACTTCGGCTACAACGCCGCCAACGACACCTATGGCGACATGATCGACATGGGCATCCTGGACCCGACCAAGGTCACGCGCACCGCGCTGCAGAACGCCGCGTCGGTCGCCGGCCTGATGCTCACCACCGAGTGCATGGTCGCCGAGGCGCCCAAGGAAGAGACGCCGATGATGCCCGGCGGCGGCGGCATGGGCGGCATGGGCGGCATGGGCATGGACATGTAAGTCCCGGCTCACGCGGGCAGCGGCTGCACGCGCGGCCACCGCCCACGCCAGCGAAAGGCCTGCGTCCTCGCAAGACGCAGGCCTTTTCCATTGGACTTTGGCCCTTGCGGATGCGCCGCCGCGCCGGACAATCGAGCCCTCGCCGCACTCTTTCGCAGTACCTTGAGCGCACAACCCGCCCTGCAGCGCTTCGTCGACGACGAGCTGCTGCGCGCCCCCATGCTCGCCGACCAGCTGGTCGAGGAGACCCTGCTGGCCATCAAGCGCGAGAGCGCGGGGGGCAGCCTGCGTGAGCGCCAGCTCACCGCCGACGTGCTGCGCGCGCTGAACGACCACCGCCAGCTCGTCGTGCGCGAATTCGTGCGCGCGCTGCGCGAGCAGACGCAGCGCGAACTCGCGCAGGCTGCGCCGTCGCGGCCCGCGCTGCCCACGGGGCCAGGCGGGCTGTCGCTCGTCGACGAGGCGCAGGTCGAGGTCGACGTCGAGATCTCGCGCGCGATCGAGGCCGTCAGCAGCGTGGCCGAGCACGAGCTGCGCGAGGTGATGAGCTTCACCTCCGCGCTCGTCGGCGACATGGACGTGGCGCGCGACTACAACCCGCTGCGCCCCGAAGTGATGGGGCAGGCGCTGTGGCAGGCGGCGCAGGCGCTGCCGCTTGCCCGCGCCTTCCAGCTCGCCTTCATGCGCCACGCCAGCCAGCCGCTGGCGCAGCTCATGCGCAAGGCCTATGCCGGCGCCTGCGCGCGCCTGGAAGCGATGGGCGTCGAGCCGGCAACCTACCGCACGGTGATCATCTTCGGCAGCCAGCGCGGGCGCCGCCAGCAGGACTCCTTCTTCGACCCGCAGGCCAACCGTGCCGAATCGACGACGCCGCTTCCCGGGCCGGGTGGCGGGCCGCAGATGCGGGATGCAGCGGCCTCGGCCACTACGCAGCCCGGCGCCGCAGCCGCGGCAAGAGCCGTTGCCACGGCGCCGAGGGCGGCGTCAGGATCGGCGGCAGCGGCAGCGACCCTGCCCGCGACCCCGGCGCCCGCGCTCGCCGCCGCCGAGCGCCAGACGCTCGAGCAAGTCCTCGCGCGGGCCGACCGGCTGCTGCGCGAACTGGCCACCGACGCCGACGCGCGCGAGCGCGAGGGCCTGCGCCGGCAGCAGCGCCAGCAGCTCGTCGACAGCGCCGCAAAGGCCGGCGACCGCGAGACGATCGAGCTCGTCGGCGAGCTCTTCGACACCCTGCTCGGCGACCGGCGCCTGGCGCCCGACCTGCAGAACCTGCTGGCGCGCCTGCAGTCCTCGGCGCTGCGGCTGGCGCTGCGCGACCGCGGCCTGCTCAACCACCCGACGCACCCGCTGTGGCTGCTGGTCGACCGCATCGCGCTGCAAGGCGAGCTGCACCCGCAGCCGCCCGACCCCGAACGCACGCAGATGCTGCGCCAGGTGCACGGCCTGCTCGACACGCTGATCAGCGAGCAGCCGCGCGATGCCGACCCCTTCCGCTGGGCCCGCGAGCGCCTGCTCGCCTACGAGCGCAGCCGCTTCGAGCAGCGCCGCGGCGCCGCCGACGCCGAGCTGCACAGCCTGCAGGCGCTGGAAGACCAGGTAGTGGCCGGCGGCCCGCCGCCCACGAGCCCCGGCGCGCTGGACATCGGCCAGCTCGACACCGTGCCGGCCGACCTGCTCGACGACTTGTCGCTGGCCGGGCCGGGCGCGGACCACCCGGCCGACGGCGCGCGCTGGCTTGCCGGCCTGCGCAGCGGCGACTGGGTGCACATGTTCATGCAGGGCGGCTGGGTCAACGCCCAGCTCCTGTGGTATGGCCGGCACCGCGAGTACTGGCTGTTCGCCGACGGCGCCTCGGCCAGCACCTGGGCGATCCGCCGCGGCGCGCTCGAGCGCATGCTGGACGTGCAGCTCCTCACCACGCTCGCCCCGCGCTCGCTGATCCGCGAAGCCGCCGAGCGCGTGCTGCGCCGCGACGACGAGCGCGGCGGCTGAAAACGGAAAGCGGCGCCCAAGGCGCCGCGTCGTGGCAGGAGCAGGCCCTGCGGCCTGCTTGGCTCATCTCACGCCCGAGCCGCCGCGCGCCGCCGCGCCCAGCCCGAACCCGCCAGGGCCACACCGATCAGCGCCAGCGAAGCCGGCTCCGGAACACTGCCGCCGCCACCGGGGATCTTGTCGACCTTGATGAAGTTCTGCGTGCTGTGCGGGTTCGGATCGAAGTACACCGTGTAGTTGTAGGCCGTGCTCGCGCTCAGGTTCGCGCCGTTGACGTTCGACCAGTTGTTGTTGGTCAGCGCGGCCAGGTAGGCATCGATCTGCTGGTCCAGGGCATCGTAAGAGGTGGTACTGGTTCCTGCGCCGCGAAGCGCGCCGGACGTGCGGCTGTTGCCCGAGTCGCCCATGATCTCCCACACGGCGTACTGGAAGGCCGCGGCCTTCGTCGCCGAGACAAAACTGTCGTCATAGGCATGCGAGAACAGCGAGGTCAGGCTGTTCTGGACCGTGGTCGTGTTCTGCAAGCCGTACGCCAGCCCGTTGTAGGTCGGAACCATCTGCTGGTAGTAGCCGGTCTGGCCCGAGGGCGGCAGGGGCGCCGTCATGAAGCTGTTGAGCGAGGCGGTCGAGTACGCGTAGCTTCCCCACTGGGCATACGTGTTGGGGTCGATGCAATAGGCCCAGAAGGTGCTCGAACCGTCGTTGAGCTTCACCGCACCCGTCCAGACGGACTTGTTGGCCGTGCCGTTGTTCAGGTCGTTGATGTAGGTGTTGTTCAGCCCCAGGGAACTCTGCTGCGTAAGGGCAAGCTGCGCCGAAGCACTGAAGGCCGAGGCGCTCAGCGCCACGGCGAGGGCCAGCGGCAGCGGCGAGAGGCGAAGGGTGGGGATGTTCATGGTTGGCATTCGGTGAGAGCGCAAGCCTTCTGGGCTTATGGATTCAGGATACAGGTCGCCACGGCGCCGGAAAACCCGCATTCGCGGGGCTCCGATCGCCACCCCGCTGGCACCGCCTGCGGGACCGGCAACCCGGCTCAACTGCTGTACTCAAACGTAAGCAACATCGGTGCCAAGTTGATAAGTTGCTGTTTTCAAACGATTTCGTCTCGGCGCAGGGGATCGGGCCGGCGCAGGTGTCAAGTCTGTCGACAGTCGACGGCGCGGCGCGGGATCAAAGCCCCAGCTCGGCCTTCAGGGCGTTGAGCTCGGGCCCGGGCGGCGGCGGCGGCGTCGAAGCCAGCGCCGCGCGCAGTTCGTCGCGCGCTTCGGCCTTGCGGCCGGCCTTGGTCAGCGCCGAGGCCAGCGCCCAGCGCAGGCCGCCGTCGGCCGGGGCGCGCAGCCGCGCATCGCGCAGCACGCGCACGCCGTTCTCGAGATCGCCCTTCTGCACCAGCATCCAGCCGTAGTTGCCGGCGAGCGCGGCGTTGTCGGGCTGCAGCTTCATGGCCTGCTCGGCCACCGCCAGCGCCTTCGGGTCGCCGCTGCGCTGCAGCGCCATCGCGTAGCCGGCCAGCACCTGCGGGTCGCTCGGGCGCAGCACCGCCAGCGCGGCATAGGCGTCGCGCGCCTTGGCCTGCTGGCCGCTGGCGGCCAGCAGTTGCGCCAGCGCCTGCAGCGTGTTGGCATCGCGCGGGAACTTCTTCTGCGTCTGCTCGAGCAGGGCCAGCGCCTGCTCGGGCTGCTTGTCCGACAGGTAGGCCTGCGCCAGCACGAGCGCGATCGGCGGCGAGGCTTCGCGCGCGTAGGCGGCCTTGTAGTGCGTGATCGCCGCTGCCGCCTGCCCGCGCGAGAGCGCCACGTGGCCGCTGGTCAGCAGCGTCGGCACGGCCCCCGGATGGCGCGCCTGCAGGCGCTTCAAGGCGGCGTCGACGCCTGCGGCATCGCGCTCGCGCGCGGCGATCTCGACCTGCATCGCCAGCACGTCGATGTCTTCGGGCGCGCTCTGCTGCGCCTTCGCAAGCGCGTGGCGCGCCGCGGCGGTGTTGTTGGCCGCCAGCAGCATGCGCGCGACCTGCAGTTGCGCCGCGGCGTCGCCGCCGGCGTACTTCGACGCCTCCTGCAGCGACTGCACGGCCGACGCGGGCTCGCGCGAGGCCAGCTGGGCCTGCGCCAGCGCCATCAGCACCGGCACCGCCTCGGGGTACTTGGCGGCCAGCGACCGGGCCGCGGCCAGGCCCTCAGGCACGCGCCCGGGCATCTGCAGCAGCAGGCTCACGCGCGCAAGGCCCGGACGCGGGTCGCGCACGGGCAGGCCCTCGGCCCGGGCCCAGTGGTCGAGCGCCTGCTGCGGCTGGCCGGCGCGCTGCTCGAGCGCGCCGAGCTGGAACCAGGCCTCGCCGTCGCCCGGGTTGTCCTTCACCCAGCCCGCCAGGCGCGCGCGCGCGACATCAAACTTGCCCTCGTCGATGTCGAGCATCGAGAGGTTGATGATGGTCTGCCGGTACTTCGGATCCTTGGCCAGCACCTGCTCGTAGACGGCGCGCATGCCGGCGTTGTCGCCCAGGCGCCCCTTGATGTTGCCGAGGAAGTTGAGCATGGCGAGATCGCCGCCGCTGGCCTTGACCAGGTCCTCGGCGATCTTCACCGCCTTGGTGCCCTGGCCGCGGCGGGCGTGGTAGATCGCCAGCTCGGTGCCGGCGCGCGGGTCGCGCGGGTTCTGCGCCAGCGCCGCTTCGAGGTTGGCCAGCGCCTCGCGCTCGCGGCCCAGGCCGAACTGCGCGAAGGCCAGCTCGCGGCGGGCATCGCTGCTGCCACCCTTGGCGGCGCTGCCGCCGCTGGCCACCAGCGCGCGCTCGAACAGCTCGGCCGCGCGCGCGTACTGCTTCTTGGCAAGCTGCGTCTGGCCCAGCAGGTAGAGCACCTGCGGCTCCTTGGGGGCGATGCGCGCGAGGTTGTCGAGCAGCGTCGTGGCGCGGCCGAGCTCGCGGCCGTCCAGCAGCAGCTGCGCCAGCAGCAACTGGCCCTGGAAATGCCGCGGGTTGCGCGTCAGCAGCACGTCGACGTACTCGCGCGCGCGCTCGCCGTTGCCGAGCGCGCGGTGCGCCAGGGCGCCGGTCAGCAGCACGGCGTCGCTTGCGGTGCGCAGGCCCGGCGGCAGCGCGTCGACGCGGGCGGCGGCTTCGGCGTACTCGGCCTTGGCCGTCTTCTCGTCGCCGGCCGCGGCGGCAAGGGTCGCGCGCATGAAGGAGGCGCGCGGCTCGATCACCTTCGCGGCGGCGAGTTCGGCCAGTTGCCTGGCCGCCTCCTCGTTGCGGTGCAGCGCCATCAGCACGGTGGCGCGCGCCACCAGCGCGTCGACGAGCTTGGGGTTGAGCGCCGCCGCCTTGTCGAACGAGGCCAGCGCCGGCTGCAGCTCGCCCGCGGCCTGCTGCACGGTGCCCAGCTGCTGCCAGGCGACGGCGTTGTTCGGGGCGAGTTCGCTCGCCCGGCGCGCCGCGGCGCGCGCCTTCTCGAGCTCGCCCAGGCGCAGCAGGATGGGCACCTCGGCGGCGAGCGGGTCGGCCGACTTCGGGTTCAGGCGGCGCGCCTCGGCGAACGCCGCCTGCGCCGCCACGAGGTTGCCGCTCATCGCGTAGGCCGAGCCGCGCATGGTCTGCAGCTCGCCCTGCAGCGCCTCCGGCACGCCGGCCACCGCGAAGGTGTCGAGCAGCTTGGCCGGCTCGCCGAGCAGCAGGTAGACCTGGCCGAGGTAGGACACCACCTCGGCCTTGCTGACGCCCATCGCCAGCGCCTCCTCGAGCGTCGCCTCGGCGCTGCGGTACTCGCCGGTGGCCAGCAGCGCCTTGCCCAGCAGCAGTTGCGCCGCCAGCAGCCGGCGGTCCTTCTGCAGCGCGTTCTTCAGCTGGATGATCGCGCCCGCGAAGTCCTGCCGCTCGTAGAGCGTGCGCGCCTCGTCGTAATACTGGTCGGCGCTGATGCGCGGATCGGCCTGCGCCAGCGCGCCGCCGACCGCGGCCGCGGTCAGCAGGGCGACGGCCAGGCGCCGCAGCGCGGGCGTGCCGGGCCGGGGCAGCCGGGGTGGTCGGCCAGGGCAGGAAGACGATGAACGGGGGCGGATGGGCACGAAGCATTCCTCACGGGTCGACGCACGCCGGGCGCGGGCGCGAAGCAGGGGCGATTCTGGGCGCGCAGGCGGCCCGGCCGGCGCAGCGGCGCGCCACGTTTGCCGCGCGAAGCCGCAGGATTTGGCGCTCCTGCGGGTCTGGTTGGCGCCAGGCGCGCGCCGCCGCGGCGCGGCGGGCGCGGCGGGCGTGGCTCAGGCGGCGGGCGGCACCCACTCGCGCAGCGCCATCGCCGCATCGGCGACGCCGCGGCGCGAGAGCGCCGAGAAGAGGCACAGGCCGATGTCACTGGACTCGCCGGCCAGCTCGGCGAGCACCGCCTGCGCCGCCTGCAGCGCGGCGTCGGACTCGCGGCGGTTGAGCTTGTCGGCCTTGGTCAGCAGCACCAGCAGGCGCACCTCACCGCTGGCCACGCGCGGCTCGATCAGCGCCAGCAGCTGACGGTCGAGGTCGGTGAAGCCCAGGCGCGAATCGATCATCTGCACGACGCCGTGCAGGTTGCGCCGCGTGCGCAGGTAGTCGGCCATCACCTCCTGCCAGCGCAGCTTGGCGGCGCGCTCGACGGCGGCATAGCCGTAGCCCGGCAGGTCGGCGAGCAGGGCGTCGGCACCGTCCTTGGCGCCCAGCTCGAAGAGGTTGATGTGCTGCGTGCGCCCCGGCGTGCGCGAGGCGAAGGCCAGCCGCTTGTGCTGCGCCAGCGTGTTGATCGCGGTCGACTTGCCGGCGTTGCTGCGGCCGACGAAGGCGATCTCGGGCAGCTCGGTGGTCGGCAGCTCGTTCAGGCGGCTGGCGGTGACCAGGAAGCGCGCGCTGTGCAGCCAGGCCAGCGCGGCGCGCGCTGCGGGAGAATCGGTGGCCGCCGGGGGCTTCGAGGGGCTTGTCATGGTCCATTGTAAAATCCCGCGGTTTGAACATCGCCTGCCACCGATCGAGGCCCGAATGAAGCTGCCGCACCTGATCGCATCCCTCACGCTTGCCGCCGGCCTCTCGTCGACGGCATTCGCCGCCGACGCCCAGGCCCCGGCCAAGATCGACCCGGCCAAGATCGCCGAACTGTCGGCGACCTGCCAGGCCTGCCACGCCGCCGACGGCACGCGTGGCCTCTCGGCCAACCCGATCCTGCAGGGCCAGCACCCCGAGTACCTGCTCAAGCAGTTGCAGGAATTCAAGGCCGGCAAGCGCGTCAACGCGATCATGCAAGGCATGGTCGCGCCGCTGTCGGACGACGACATGAAGGGCCTGGCGGCGTTCTACGGCCAGAAGAAGCCGGTGGCCGGCGCCTCGCAGCACAAGGAGACGATTGCGCTGGGCGAAAAGATCTACCGCGGCGGCGTTGCCGATCGCCACATCCCGGCCTGCGCCGGCTGCCACAGCCCGAACGGCGCCGGCATCCCGGCGCAGTACCCGCGCCTGTCCGGCCAGCACGCCGAGTACACCGAGGCGCAGCTCAACACCTTCCGCAGCGGCGAGCGCGCCAACAACGCCGAGATGGTGACCATCGCCGGCAAGATGAACGACAAGGAAATCAAGGCGCTGGCCGACTACCTCGCCGGCCTGCGCTGAGCCGGGCCGGCGCGGCGCCTGCCGCGCGCGCCCGCATCGACCCTTCCCACACGCGCCGCCCGACTCGGGCGTAGCATGACCCGCTCCCGGCCTTGGGAGCGGGCGCCGTCGCCGCCAGGCCGGGCTGTTCGCAGCAAGGGCGGCTCCGGAGGACTCATGCACTTCCATCGCGATCGCGGCTTCGTCCACCGCGCAAGTTCCGAGATCACCCCGCGCCGGCTCGCCGAAACCCGGCGCGACTGGCTGCGCGACCTCGCGCTGGCCGCCGCCGGCAGCAGCCTGGGCGCCTTTGCCGCGCGCGACGCCCTCGCATCGACCGCGCCCGCCAGCCGCGCGCTGCCCGGGCTGCGCAGCAGCGTCGACGGCGCGCTGACGATGGAGAAGCTCACGCCGCGCGAGGATGCGAGCGGCTACAACAACTTCTACGAGTTCGGCACCGACAAGGCCGACCCCGCGCAGCGCGCGCAAGGGCTGAAGACCCAGCCATGGCGGGTGTCGCTCGAGGGCGAGGTGAAGGCCCCGCGCACGCTCGACCTGGACGCGCTGATCAAGCTCGCACCGATGGAGGAGCGCGTCTACCGGCTGCGCTGCGTCGAAGGCTGGTCGATGGTCGTCCCCTGGCTGGGCTGGTCGCTCTCGCACCTGATCAAGGCGGCGGAGCCGACCGGCAACGCCAAGTTCGTGCAGTTCGTGACGCTGGCCGACGCGGCGCAGATGCCCGGCCTGCGCAGCCGCGTGCTCGACTGGCCCTACGTCGAGGCGCTGCGCATGGACGAGGCGATGCACCCGCTTGCCATGCTCGTCTTCGGCATGTACGGGGAGCTGCTGCCGCCGCAGAACGGCGCACCGCTGCGGCTGGCGGTGCCGTGGAAGTACGGCTTCAAGTCGGCGAAGTCCATCGTCGCCATCCGCTTCCTCGCGCAGCAGCCGAGGACGAGCTGGGAGAAGGCCGCGCCCAGCGAGTACGGCTTCTACTCGAACGTGAACCCGAACGTCGACCACCCGCGCTGGAGCCAGGCCAGCGAGCGCCGCATCGGCGAGGACGGCCTGTTCGCGAAAAGGCGCCGCACGCTGATGTTCAACGGCTACGAGGCGCAGGTCGGCGCGCTCTATGCCGGCCTGGACCTGAAGAAGTTCTACTGACGCCGCGCGCTGCAACGCCTGCGACGCCTGCGACGCCTGCGACTCTTGCGACGCTTCCTGCGCTCGGCGGTGGCCAAGCCGCTGCTCTTCACGCTGGCGCTGCTGCCGCTGGCCGCCCTCGTGCTGCGCGCCTTCGCCGATGCGCTGGGCGCCAACCCGGCCGAGGCGCTGATCCGCGGCCTTGGCGACTGGACGCTGCGCCTGCTCTGCCTGACGCTGGCCGTCACACCCTTGCGCCTGCTGACCGGCTGGCCGGAGCTGGCGCGCTTTCGCCGCACGCTCGGGCTTTTCGCCTTCTTCTACGGCCTGCTGCACTTCCTCGCCTACGCCTGGCTGGACATGGGCCTCGATTTCGCCGACATCGCGCGCGACGTCGCCAAGCGCCCCTTCATCCTCGTGGGCAGCAGCGCGCTGCTGCTGATGCTGCCGCTGGCGGCGACCTCCTTCGGCGCGGCCATGCGCGCGCTCGGCGGCGCGCGCTGGCAGGCGCTGCACCGCAGTGTCTACGCGATCGCGCTGCTGGCGCTGCTGCACTTCTTCTGGATGCGCGCGGGCAAGAACGACTTCGCCGAGGTCGGCGTCTACGCCGCGATCATCGGCCTGCTGCTGGGCTGGCGGCTCGTGCGCCGGCTGCGGCGCGCGAGGCAGGACCGGAATAATCGCGCGCGTGCCGGCGCGCGTGCGTCGGCGTCCACGGAGCAAGGCGCATGAACGACACCCACCCCGCGCGGTCGCCCTTGAAGCTGATCTCGTCGATGGCCACGCGCGCGCTGCTGGCCGAGCTGGCGACGGCCTGGCAGGCCGCGCATCCCGAGTCGCCGCTGGCCATAGAATCGGTCGGCGGCGTCGACGCCGCCAAACGCGTCGCCGCGGGCGAGGCCTTCGACGCCGTCGTGCTCGCTGCCGACGCGATCGACAAGCTGATCGGCGGCGGCCACCTCCTCGGCCCGCGCCTGGACCTCGTGCGCTCGGGCGTGGCCGTCGCGGTGCGCGAAGGCGCGGCCAAGCCCGACATCGGCAGCGAAGCCGCCTTGCAGCGCGCGGTCCAGGCCGCACGCTCGATCGGCTACTCCACGGGGCCGAGCGGCACGCAGTTGCTCGCCCTCTTCGAGCGCTGGGGCCTGGCCGACGCGCTGCGCGAGAAGCTCGTGCAGGCGCCGCCCGGCGTCCCCGTCGGCCAGCTCGTCGCCGAGGGCCGCGTCGAACTCGGCTTCCAGCAATCGAGCGAACTGATGAGCCTGCCCGGCATCACCGTCCTCGGCGCGATGCCGGCGCCGGTGCAGATCACCACCGTTTTTTCCGCCGGCCTTGCGACGGCGAGCGAGCGCCCCGACGCGGTGCGCCCCCTGCTGGCCTGGCTCGCCGCACCCGCGCAGGCCGCCATCAAGGCGCGGCATGGCATGGAGGCGGCGTGAGGCGCGCGGCCGCTTGGTGGCCCTGTCATGGCCATGGGGCCGTCAGATGATTGCATTGATTGCAGCACGGCGCTAGAGTGCCGCCCTGCCTCCTGCCACCTCTTCCACCGACGACGCCCATGGCCAACAACCTCATCGTTCGCAACGTGGAAAGCGACGTGATCCGCGCCCTGAAGGAAGCGGCGGCGCGGCACGGCCGCAGTGCCGAGGCCGAACACCGCGAGATCCTGCGCAAGGCGCTCGCGCGACCGCGTCGGCGTCCGCTGGCCGAGGTGCTGGCCGGCATGCCCGAGGTCGGGCGTGACGAGGATTTCGCGCGCGCCGACGCTTGATGTACCTGGTCGACACCAACGTCATCAGCGAAGCGCGCAAAGGGCGCCGTGGCGACCCGGGGGTGCGCCGCTTCTTCGACGCGCCGCCTGGCGAGCTCTACCTGCCCGTCCAGGTGATCGGCGAACTTCGCCAGGGCGTGGAACGCATCCGCGGCCGCGGCGACGAGCCGCAGGCCAAGCTGCTCGAGGCCTGGCTGGATCGCCTCGTCGAGGAGTTCGGCCACCGCATCCTCACCTTCGACCTGGACTGCGCCCAGCTCTGGGGCGCCCTCATGGGCCGACAAGCCCAGCATGCGATCGACAAGCAGATCGCCGCGATCGCACTGCTGCACGACCTTGTCCTCGTGACGCGAAACGTCGATGACTTCGCGGGCCTTGGCGTCGCGATCCTCGACCCGTTCGAGGGTCTGCTCGATCCGCGGATCGCGTCCTGATAGGCGCGCTGCCGCTCACGCGGCACCAAACACGCCATGCCACCCGTTCTTCCGTAGGAGCGCCTGCAGGAGCGATTCGGCGCTTGCCTGGCACGGCCATCGCGCCTGCCGGCGCTCCTGCGAAGATGAGGCCATCGCGCGTGCCGGCGCTCCTGAGAAGGCGACACGCTGCTTGTTGTCAGGGCGCCAATCCGCCTTCGGCTGCCCCGTCCGCGCGTTCGTACAAGCGCACCAGCAGGGCGATGAGCTGCTGCCGTTCGGCGGGGGTGAGCGGGGCGGCGAATTCGTCCTCGTGGGCCTGCATCAGCTTCTGCATGCGCGGCAGTTCGGCCGCGCCCTCGCGCGTCAGGCGCAGTCCATAGCTGCGCTTGTCGCTCGGCGAGGGCTCGCGCACGATGAGACCGCGCGCCTCGAGCTGGTCGACGACCTTGACGATGGTCGAGCGGTCGACTTCCATCGCCTCGGCCAGCCGGCTCTGCGCCAGGCCCGGGTTGGCGGCGATGACCTGCAGCATGCCGAGCAGCCCCGGCGTGATGCCGGTCTGCGCCGCCACGGTGCGCGCGAAGTGGCGAAAGATCGCCACCTGCGTGCGCCGCAGGTGGTAGCCGAGCACCTGCGGCAGCAGGCCGTAGGTGAGCTCGGCCCCCGCGCGCGCGCTGGGCTCGGCCGCGGCACGCGGCGGCGCGGCCGTTCTGGCCGGGGCGCGCGTGCCCGCGGCGCGCTTCACGCCTGCGCGGCGGGGTTCCACAGGCCGTCGATCAGACTGCGCGTCATGCGGTGCAGCGCGCGGCGGCGGTACTTGGCGCCGGTGACGGTGGTGCGCAGCACGTTGGCGGTCTTGCGCAGCACGTCGTCCAGGGCCTTGGCGCTGGCCTCGTCCCAGGGCTTGCCGACGAGATCGGCGGTGGGAACCAGCAACGGCGCCGAGTTGGTGCCGGTGATGGCCACGCGCAGTTCGGCGATCGCCTCGCCCTCGCGCCGCAGCGCCACCGCCACGCCGGCCAGCGGGAAGTCCACCGTGTCGCGCACGCGGGCCTTCTCGTAGCCGACGCGGCGCCCGGCGGCCGGCGGCAGCACGACCGCGGCCAGCGCCTCGTCGGCGGCCAGCGTGAGGTAGCTTGCGCCGTCCTCGCGGTAGAGCGTCTCGATAGCCACGCGGCGCATGCCGCCCGGGCCGAGGATCGCCGCCTCGGCGCCCAGGGCGATGAGCACCGGCGCCACGTCGCCGTGGTAGGTGGCGTAGCAGCGGTCGCTCTTGACGACGACGTGGCAGCGGTCGCCCTTGTACTTGAGGCAGAAGCCGTTGCCCTCGCGCCACCAGTCGCGCTGGTTGTAGAAGATGCAGCGCGTGTCCTGGCACAGGTTGCCGCCGAGCGTGGCCGAGGCGCGGTGCGTCGGCCCGGCGACGGCGAGCACCGCCTTCACGAGCGCCGGATAGTCGGCGGCGAGCTCGGCGCGGCGCGCCAGTTCGGCCAGCGTGACGCCGGCACCCAGCCACAGCGCGCCGTCGGCGCGGCGGATGCTGGCGTAGTCGGCGATGCCGCCGAGGTCGATCAGGTCGCTCGGCTCGCCCAGGCCGCGGCGCAGGTTGACGAGCAGGTCGGTGCCGCCGCCGAGAAAGCGCGAGGCCGGCAGGCCGGACTTGAGCTTGACGGCCTCGTCCAGCGAGGCCGGACGGTGGCAGCGGAATTCGGGCATCAGGTTCATGTCGGCACCCCGTCGCGCTTGTCGATCAGTTCCATCATCGTCTCGGGGCTCAGCGGCATGCTGTAGGCGCGCACCCCGGTGGCCTCGTGCACGGCGTCCATCAGCGCGGGCAGGAAGCCCGAGAGCATGCCCTCGCTCGCCTCCTTGGCGCCGAAGGGGCCGTTCGGGTCGATGCTCTCGACGATGTGGACCTCGATGTCCGGGCTCTCGACCATCGTCGGCACGCGGTAGTCGAGCAGGTTGCCCGCCATCATGCGGCCCTCGTTGAACACCGTTTCCTCGGAGACCGCCTGCCCCATGCCCATCCAGACGCCGCCCTGCACCTGGCCTTCGACGGCCAGCGGATTGAGCGCGCGGCCGACGTCGACGGCCACCCAGACCTTCTCGGCCGTGACCTTGCCGGTGACCTCGTCGACCGCGCATTCGACGACCTGCGCGGCGTAGCAGAAGCCCATGGTCGCGCCGATCGCGCTGCCGCGCACCGCCTTGCTGCCCATGAACTCGGGCGGGCAGGTGAAGGCGCCCTTGACGGTGATCGGCCCGGTGTCGACGAGGGCTGCGCGCACGACGTCGCGGAAGTGCATCTCGCGATCCGACCCGACAACGCGGAACATCTCGCCCTCGCACTCGATGTCCTCGACGCTGGCCTCGAACTTGCGCGCCGCGGCCTCGCTGAGGATGCGCTTGAGCTGCTTGGCGGCGTCGATCGCCGCGTTGCCGACCATGAAGGTCACGCGCGACGAGTAGCTGCCGTTGTCCTTGGGGGTGAGCGCGCTGTCGGCCGAGACCACGCGCAGGCGCTGCCAGTCCACGCCCATCACCTCGGCGACCATCTGCGCGGCCATGGTGTTGGAGCCCTGGCCGATGTCGGCGGCGCCGGTGAGCACGGTGATGCCGCCGTCGAAGTCGACGCGCAGGTTGACCACCGCGTGCGGCTCGCCCGTCCAGTGCTTGGGCGTGCTCGTTCCCGAGACGAAGTGCGAGCAGGCCACGCCCAGGCCCCGCCCCTTGGGCATCCTGCCGCGGCGCTCGGCCCAGCCCGAAGCCTTCAGCACCTTCTCCAGGCACTCGGGCAGGCCGTAGCTGAGCACGCGCTGCGCGTAGGCGGTGACGTAGGGGATCGACGGCAGCAGGTTGACCTGGCGCACGGCGATGTGGTCGAGGCCGAGCTCGTCGGCCATCTCGTTCATCAGCGCCTCGAAGGCCGCGCGCGCGTCGACCGTGCCGTGGCCGCGCTGCGCGCCGCAGGGCGGCAGGTTGGTGTAGACGCGCCAGCCGTCGTGCTTGATCGCCGGGATGTCGTAGATGCCGTGCAGCAGCGCGCCGGTGTAGAGGATGGTGATGATCCCGTAGCCGGCGTAGGCGCCGCCTTCCTGCGTCGCCTGCAGGTGGCAGGCGGTAAGCTTGCCTTCCTTGGTCATGCCGAGCTTGACGGTGACCTTGGTGTCGGGGCGCCCGCGGTGCGCGATGAAGGTTTCCTCGCGCGTCTGCAGCAGGCGCACCTTGCCGCGCGCCTTGCGCGCCAGCAGTGCGGCGATGATCTCGAAGTGCAGCGCCTCGGTGCGCTGGCCGAAGCCGCCGCCGAGGAAGGGCTTGACGACGCGGACGTGCGCCTCCTCCATCTCCAGGCAGTGCGCGACCTTCAGCAGCACGTAGTAGGGCACCTGCGTCGTCGTGTGCAGCGTCAGATGGCCGCGCTCGACGTCGTATTCGGCCAGCGTCGCGTTGGGCTCCATCTGCGCGTGGCAGACCTCGGCGAAGCGGTAGGTCTTCTCGCGCACGAGCGCGGCGGCGGCAAAGCCGGCTTCGGCGTCGCCGAACTCGGCGTGCACCTCGCGCAGGATGTTGTTGGGCTTCTCGATGTGGATGGGCTCGGCGCCCGGCTTCATCGCCTTGCTGGCGCTGAAGTAGGCCGGCAGGATCTCGTACTCGACGCGGATCAGCTTGAGCGCGCGCGCCGCGGTCTCGGCGTCGACGGCGGCCACCGCCGCCACCGGGTCGCCGCGGTAGCGCACCTTCTCGCGCGCCAGCGGAAACTCGTTCTGCGCGATCGGCAGCACGCCGAAGGGCACCTTGCAGTCCTCGCCCGTGCACACCGCGACGACGCCCGGCAGCGCCTCGGCCTGCGAGGTGTCGACCGACAGGATGCGCGCGTGCGGATGCGGCGAGCGCAGGATGCGGCCGACCAGCGCGTCGGTGGCGGTGAGGTCCGCCGTGTACTTGGCGCGGCCGGTGACCTTGTCGACGCCGTCGATCAGCGGCGTGCGCACGCCGACCTGGCCGGCGCGCGTCTTCTGCAGTCGGGCCATGCTCATGACCGCCCTCCCTTGCGCGTCAGGCGCGCTGCCGCGGCGACCTGCACCGACTCGATGATCTTCACGTAGCCCGTGCAGCGGCAGAGGTTGCCGCCCATCGCCGTCTTGATCTCCTCGACGCTCGGGTCGGGATTGCGCCGCAGCAGCGCCTCGGCGGCGGTGATCATCCCCGGCGTGCAGAAGCCGCACTGCGCGCCCAGGCTCTCGTGAAAGGCCTGCTGCAGCGGGCTCATCGTGCCGCCTTCGGTGAGGCCCTCCACCGTCTCGATGCGACGACCCTGCACCTGCACCGCCAGCGTCGAGCAGGCCAGGCGCGGCTGGTCGTCGACGAGCACCGTGCAGGCGCCGCATTCGCCGCCGTCGCAACCCTGCTTGGTGCCGGTGAGGCCGGCCACCTCGCGCAGGTAGTCGAGCAGCAGCAGGCCGTCGGGAATCAGGTCCTCGCGCTCGCGGCCGTTGAGCGTGAGGCCGAGGATGGTGCGCGGCCTCTTCTTCGCGCCCGGGGCGCCGCCCGCACCGGCCTGCGCCGTGGTCGCCGTCGTCGATGTCATCGGCAGTCTCCTGCAGTCGGGGAATGAAGCCGTCGCAAGGCGACGGCTGGAAGCTGCAGGCATCGTCGGCCAGATTGTTGGCTAGGTCAACAGTCTTGGCGGGCGACGAAGGGGGAGCTTGCGGTGGATCAAAGGGGTGCGAGCGGCAGCAAGCGGATGCGCTGCTTGCGCGAGTCCAGGGTCATCAGCACGCCTTGCTCGATCTCCGCGGTGCTTGCGATCAGGACGGGAATGACCCAGTCCGCGCACGTCGCCGGCCGGATGTCCTGGTCGCGCAGTTGGATCACGCTGGGCGCGCGCGCCCCCGTGGCGTGGAGCAGCGCGCCGAAGTCGAGATCGTGGGTGAACACCGCGAAGCCGTGCTCGCGCGCCCAGTTCATGATGTCCCGGTCGCTGGCGTCGTGACGCCCAATGTCTTTCCAGTGCCGAGCCGCGATGCCCGCGGCCGCCAACGGCACCGCCCAAGCCGGCGGGATGTTCATGTCGAGCAGGAACTTCATCCCGCTCGCAGCGGCACTTCCCTCTCTTGCGCACGCCAGGTCGCGTAGGACAGGGCAGCGCGAATGTCGGCGGCTTCGAGGTAGGGATAGAGATCGAGGATCTCCTGCTCGCTCGCGCCACCGGCCAGCAGACCCGTGATCGCGCCCACCGTCACCCGCGTGCCGCGGATGCACGGCTTTCCGCCCATGACGGCCGGATCAAGGACGACGCGTTCGATCTGCGGGAATTCCATCCGGGCATCTTAGGCCAAAGGCGTGCTGCCCGCGCAGCACGAATCGGACTCGCCCGTTGGTCAGCGCCGCGCCAGCACCCCCGCCAGCCCGTGCCCCGTGTGCGTTGCCGCAGCGACGACCTGCTCAGGCGTGCCTTCGGGGTGCAGCCAACGCAGCCCCGCAAAGCCCAGGTCGGCCGCCATTCCAAAGTTGTGCTTGCTCTGGCCAGGACCGGCATGGGTCAAGCCGTCGCTCTTCATCAGGATGGCATCCTGCTGCTGAAAGTCGCGCCGATCGCCCTCCCGGCAGACCCCCACCGCGATTTCATGCAGGGCATGCATACGGCGGACGCAGGCCAGCACCTTCTGGCGGAATTCGGTCGTGAAGCTCATGCCGCCGACGGCGGTGATCCATGCCTGCAGTTCACCATCCGACGCTGCCTCATTCGCCGCAGGCAAACGGCAACTCGGCGCTCAGCCGCGCCGTCGTGCTTGGCGCCGTGAGGACGGCGCGCAGGTGGACGGGCTTGCACCCCGTCCCCTGAAGCCAGAAGCCCGTATACGCCGTGGAGCCGGCCGGAACGGCCAGCAACGGAACCGACTGGTCAAGCAGCAGGCGGCCGGGTGAACCTGACTCTCGCGCCACCAGACGAAGCCTGGCACCAGCCTTCAGGGTGACCCCTTGCGGCAGCCCGACCTGCACCGTCACCAGCGTCGCCGACGAAGGATCGCGACTACCCACGACGTTGACCAGCTCCGGCCCGCCGGGTGCCAACACATCGGCCGAGAACTGCCCCGTGCCGCTGTGAAACAGGCGGGCCTGCAGGCCGAGCGCCACGTTCTCTTTCGCTGCCGCCGGGCCGCCGAGCACAGCGACCCCCAGCACCACGCTGCACCAGGACACGAGCCGCCGAACGGAACCTATGCGGATCATCATGGCGAAATTGGAGCGCGCGGGCCGAGCCGTTGTCGTCATCCGCAAAAGGGGAGTGCGGTCACGAAAGCCACGCGTCCAGCGAAAGCTTGGCGTCGAGCAGGAAGCTCATCGCGAGTTTGTGCTTGCCCCGCCCTTCGCACGCCGAGCACCGGCTGCGCCGCCCCGCACCGGCCTGCGCCGGGGTCGCCGTCATCGAGGTCATCGACTGTCTCTTGCAATCGGGGAACGAACGCCAAACTCGCGGAACACGGCTCCCGCTGCGCCGCACATGCCATCGAAATGGTCTGTCACGGCAGGTTGCAGCAGGTGCGCCGGCACTCGATGGAGTATTCGTTCGACAGAGTGAACCGCAATGGCACACTTCGCCCATGAACTCCAGCCATCAAGGCCTCACTATCGCCCTAACGCCGGTGCGACTCGCTGCCGTGCTGGTCGAGGAAACGATCGACGACCATGCATCGCTGACCAATCGTCTCTGGGGCAGTCTGCGGTTGGCAGGCGGGGTCCTCGAACTGATTGGTGCCGGCGTCCTATGCCTCGCTCCGGAGCCAACCATGGCGAGCAAGTCCGGTTGTGTCCTGCTGGCTGCCCACGGGGCGGATGGTAGCGCCGCAGGCGCGCGCCAAGCCTGGACAGGGCGCGACACGCAGAGCCTGACGCAGCAAGGCAGCGCAGCTCTTGCCCGCTTCATGGGGATGGACCCCGGCAGAGCCGAGCAGATTGGCGCCTTCGTGGACATCGTGGTGCCGCTCGGAGCGGCGGCCGGCTTCGGGGCCGCGCGAGTCGCAGCCATTCGCAGCGGCCGCATCCATCTCACCGAGCACGGAGCCGTTGCCGGCAGCAGGATCGGTGGACACACCCTCGCGCGACATGTCGGGCGCACGGAAGCGCAGCTTCGTGCACGACTGGCTGCCGAACCGCAGATTCCCATGGCTTCATCGTTCAGCAGCGTGCGAACTGCCGAACGCGCCGTTTCTCGGGTGCTGCGGGTTCATGCCGGCACCGTTCGCAGCTGGGCGCAGACCGCGGGTCAGGGCTCGCGTCTTTCGCTGACGCTCGACATGGGAACTCCGGCAGGACACGGCGTCCTTCGCAGCTCCGGTCGGGTTCAGACGCTCAGCAAGGTGCAGGTCGTCTTGAAGCATGAGACCTATGACGGCAAGCCGTACTACGTCTTGACGGCCTTTCTCATCCCCTGATGCCGCGGCGCCCACCGCTGCCCCGACCATGCTCGACCCTCACGCCCTGTTCGATGCACGCCCCATCGGTCGCCTGCG
The DNA here is from genome assembly GCA_963205125.1 of Pseudomonadota bacterium. Taxonomy (GTDB): domain Bacteria; phylum Pseudomonadota; class Gammaproteobacteria; order Burkholderiales; family Burkholderiaceae_C; genus Rubrivivax. The sequence goes on from CAUJJO010000077.1 coordinate 19,870, forward strand.
ACATGTTCTGCTGTCCACGCCCGAGGAGTCGATCGATCGGGTTCTGGCCTTGTGTGGCCTGCGCCCCGATGCCGCGGCCTTGACCGAAGTCGATCGCACCACCGCCATGGCGCAGCTCACCACTTGGCTCTACCAGGATCTCGCCTATGGCTCCCCGTGCATGGAGCGCGATAGGGCCGCGACCTGGGCCAGCGCCATCCTGGACGATGGCACCGACGCGCAGAGCCGTTTTTACTCGAGCGACAGCGGCAGCTCCTCGAGCGAAGCCACGCGCCGGTGGACGTCGCTCACCGACGCCACCTTTGACGCTGGACTGCTGATTCGGCTGAAGCCGGGCCGCTGGGCTTGCTGGTGGATCGAAGACGAGGATTGAGCAGCCGGGCGTCGGCAGAGCTGTGGGCAGAGGCGCATGCGATTCGCGCGCGTCGGTGTTGTCGACGTGTCCCGAGCATTCGTCCGGAGCGATCAGCGCTCGCGCGCCAGCACCCCCGCCAGCGCCTGCCCCGTGTGCGTCCCGGCCGCGACGACCTGCTCGGGCGTGCCTTCGGCGACGATGCGGCCGCCGGCCGCGCCGCCTTCGGGGCCGAGGTCGATGACCCAGTCGGCCTCGGCGATGACGTCGAGGTCGTGCTCGATGACGAGCACGCTGTGGCCGCCGTCGACGAGGCGGTGCAGTACGCGGATCAGCTTCTCGACGTCGGCCATGTGCAGGCCCACCGTGGGCTCGTCCAGCACGTAGAGCGTGTGCGGTGACTTGTTGCCGCGGCGCGTGACGTCGTCGCGCACCTTGGCGAGTTCGGTGACGAGCTTGATGCGCTGCGCCTCGCCGCCGGAGAGCGTGGGCGAGGGCTGGCCGAGCGTGAGGTAGCCGAGGCCCACGTCCTGCAGCAGCTTGAGCGGGTGGCCGACGACGGGCATGCTGGCGAAGAACTCCACCGCCTCGTCGACCTCCATCTGCAGCACCTCGCCGATGTGGCGGCCGCGCCAGGTGACGGCCAGCGTCTGCGGGTTGAAGCGCTGGCCGTGGCAGACGTCGCAGGGCAGCTTGACGTCGGGCAGGAAGCTCATCGCGATCGTGCGCATGCCCTGCCCTTCGCAGGCCGGGCAGCGGCCGTCGCCGGTGTTGAAGGAAAAGCGGGCCGGGCCCCAGCCGCGCGCCTTGGCTTCGAGCGTCTCGGTGTAGAGCTTGCGGATGGCGTCCCAGAAGCCGACGTAGGTCGCCGGACAGCTGCGCGGCGTCTTGCCGATCGGCGTCTGGTCGACTTCGAGCACGCGGTCGATCGCGTCGGTACCGCGCAGGCCCAGGCAGCCGACGAGCGGCGGCAAGGTGCCGTTCTCGCTGCGGGTCGCCTTCGTGCCCTTTTCGCCCTTCGCAGCGCGCCCGCCGCGGCCCCCACGCGCCGCCAGCGTGGCCTGCACGTTGGCCAGCAGCACCTCGCGCGCGAGCGTGCTCTTGCCCGAGCCGCTGACGCCGGTGACGGCGACCAGGCGCTGCAGCGGCACCTGCACGTTCACGCGCTGCAGGTTGTGCAGATGGACGCCGCGAATGTGCAGGGTGGGCAGCGTGCCGCTCGCAGCACCCTCACCCCGGCCCTCTCCCGCAGGCGGGAGAGGGAGCCCCGCGCGCTGCTGCCCTACTCCCTCTCCCGCTCGCGGGAGAGGGTTGGAGTGAGGGTCGGGCGGGGGCACCGGCACCGCGCGCCGCGCCTGCAGCGGGTGCACGAGCGGCGCGGCGAGCAGCCGGCCGGTGAGCGAGTCGGCGTGCCGCGACAGCTCCTCCACCGTGCCTTCGGCGACCAGCCGGCCGCCGCGCTTGCCGGCGCCGGGGCCGATGTCGATGACGTGGTCGGCGCGGCGGATGGTGTCCTCGTCGTGCTCGACGACGACCAGCGTGTTGCCCTTGTCGCCGAGCTTGTGCAAGGCGGACAACAGGATGCCGTTGTCGCGCGGATGCAGGCCGATCGTCGGCTCGTCGAGCACGTAGCACACGCCCTGCAGGTTGCTGCCGAGCTGCGCCGCCAGACGGATGCGCTGCGCCTCGCCGCCGGAGAGTGTCGGCGCCGCGCGGTCCAGCGTCAGGTAGGAGAGGCCGACCTCCTGCAGGAAGTCGAGCCGGCTGCGCACCTCGGCGACGACGTCACGCGCGATCTCGGCGTCGCGCCCGGCGAGCTGCAGGCCAGCTATCCAGCGCGCGACCTCGTGCACCGATAGCCGCGCCACCTCGCCGATCGGACGCGCGTCGAAGCTGACGGCGCGCGCCGCGGCGTTCAGCCGCGCGCCCTGGCACTCGGGGCAGGGTTCGTCGACGAGGCCCTCGACCTCGGGCTCCTCGGACGGGAAGCTCTGCTCGCGGCCCTGGCCGTCGTCGACGATCACCGAATCATCGAAGGCCTTGCGCTGCTCGCGCGTCAGCGCGAGTCCCGTGCCGACGCAGTGCGGGCACCAGCCATGCTTGCTGTTGTAGCTGAACATGCGCGGGTCCAGCTCGGGGTAGCTGGTGCCGCACTGCGGGCAGGCGCGCTTGGTGCTGAAGACCTGCACCTGGCCGATGTGCGCCGTCGGCAGCCCGAGTTCGAGCGCAACGCCAAGGCCCGCCAGCGGCTGCAGCAGGTGCACGACGCCCTTGCCGTGCTCCAGCGCCTTGGCCAGCAGCGCGCGCAGCTCGGCTTCGGCCGCCGCATCGACGACGAGGTCGCCGACCGGCAGCTCGATCGTGTGCTCCTTGAAGCGGTCGATGCGCGGGAACGGGTCGACGCGGACGAACTCGCCGTCGACGCGCAGGTGCGTGTGGCCGCGCGCCTTGGCCCACTTGGCGAGGTCGGTGTAGACGCCCTTGCGGT
>CAUJJO010000078.1 GCA_963205125.1 Pseudomonadota bacterium
TCCGTACGAACGCAGCGCCACTGGCAATTGTCCTTCAGCTTCCCACGCATCAGCAGGCCAAGGCAACTTCCGTCCGCGTTGCAGTGCCAGCACGACTGCGTCCTGCTCAAAGCGCTACTCGCGACTCGCAACATTCTTGGAATCCGCCGACTGCAGACTGCGACCTCCACGCGTCGCGGTCCGCACATCCCACACAGCCTCCGTCTCAATGACCTCGGCGAAGCGTTCCGCGCTGAAGCCGTCGGGGTACAGACTCCAGCCGGACTCGCTTGCATCTACTTCACGCGCCTCGTCGACACCGTAGTTCCCGGCGAGCAGTCCACCATGATCGTTCAACAGGTGACGATCATCGCGAAGCGCGATGAGCAACTCTTCGACGGAGATCTTCAGAAAGCCGCCGAACCGCTGGTGGTCGCATTCGATGCAGGTGTCTGCGATCCACACGTGTTGCTGAGTCGGAATCAGGCCCTCGGCCAAGCCCAGCATCGTGCAAAACCCAGGATCCGAGGCGATGGCCAACGACACCGCTTCGACCTTGCGCCGAAGCTGCTGACCGGCCTTGCGAAGCGTAGTGGTCGCGTGCAACCACGCGTCCCGCTGAGACCGTCGCATGAACGTCGACTTCACCTCGATGACGAACAAATGTTCGTCGAGGACGGCGATCAGATCCACCTCGCCAGCGTCGTCAGCGCCGCGCGGCGGCACCCAGTTCAACAGCGTCCTGAACCCGCGCTTCTCTAGGAGCCCGGCGAGCCCTGGTTCAATCCGTCGTGCCTCGTCCCGAGCCTGCCCGCGGCGCTGGCCGAGCCGCCTCAGGTTGTTGATCGCCGCGGTGCTGTTGTTTTGCATGGCGACGACCCACGGCAACTGCACCAGCGTCGCCCCGAACTTGAGGACCGGCCGCTCGAACAGGTGGGGCTGAAGGCCGGGCTCATTGCGCTGAAGCCGCTCTGCCGTCGCGACCATGTCGTAGGTCCAGAAGTCCAGGATCGCGGATGCCATCCTCGGATTGCCCGCAGGCTCCGACTTCGTGACGGTCCACCCCGTGATGTTGGACACCTTCGAGTCCCGGCTCGACCAAGTGAGCGGGAGTCGGTTCTGGAGCCCCTCACGCAGGCCGTCCATGGCCAAGCGCTGCAACGCGACGCGCCAGTCGCCCGACGCATCGACGCGTTCCGCAAAGGCCGCCAGGAAATCCTGCAGGAAGAAAGCGGACATCAGGTCGAGGGATAGCAGCGCCCGGAAGAGATTGACTGTGTCTCCGGAGTCGGACGCCACTTCGTCGGCAACGCCGTACGCCTCACGCAGTCGAAGCTGCGCTTGCAGAGCCCGTAGCCAGGCCAGTCGGTTGGCCTCCGCGTTCTCTGGTCGACCGATCATCCACGTGGCCCGATCGGCGGCCACCTGCTCGACGTAGGTGTCGACAGCACGGTGGAACCAGTACCCATGCAGGCGATCGAGCTTCAGCCCGTCGCGTCGCCACGCGGACCTCGCCGCCGGATCCACGTCGACGATCCCAAGCCGATCACCCCGTCGCTCGAACCGAATGCCATCGTCGTAGCTGAACGCGTCGGCGGACTTGGAGATGAACTCGTTCAACTCGATCTGCGCGTCCATGAGCGCGTGAAAGGCGCGCAGATTCCGAAGGGCTTCGCCCGCGCTCGCCATGCGGGATTCGAATAGGACCGGTCGAAGATGCCGCGCGATCGACCTGCCGATGCTGTCGTCCGTCAGCTTCAGGGATGAGGTGCTGGCCTCTGCGAGCTTCCACGCGAGCAGATCGCTTAGCGCATCCCAAGCGACTTGAGCGTTCGCCCCAGACGGCGGTGCGGGCGTCTTGACGTTGAAGTCCCGCGGAACGAGTACCTCGAAGGCGTAGAGGCTCGCGTAGAGCAAGAGATCGAAGACCGACAACTCCGCCAGCTTCGACTTATGCGCTTCCAGCGCCACGATCCGTTCGCGATGCGCCGACGCAAACAGGTCGAGTACGCGGCACAGCTCGGCCACGGGCTCGGCTTCAGACGCAGCGTGACCCAGTTCGACTCGTCGTGGAGAGTGCGGTTTCAGGACGAGCCCAGCGTGCCTGACGGCGCGAATCAAGGCCTCGGGCGCCTCGCGCGCAACCCGCGTCACCAATCCATCGGCAGCCACAGGCTCCTGTCCCAGGTATCGCGCCAAGGCGAGCGACATCGCTTCGCCGCCCCACGCGTCGGGAGGGCAGCCCTTCACAACGTCGCTGGCCCAGAAGAGGATGTCCCGCTCCTTCTTCGTGAGCTTCTTCTTGCCTAACAGCAAGGGCTTTCCATCGAGGTAGGCGCCGGCCACGCGCTCAATGACAGCCGGCAGCGGGACGCCGTCGCCGATCAAGCGAGAGAAGAGGTCGTCGTAGTAGTTCGTGGCCGCCATGCCGTTGGGCGCGTTCGTGAGGTTGTAGAACCAAAGGCCCAAGTGCCGCAAGGAACTGATTGACTGACACCCGTTCCGTCGCCTGCGCGTGAAGCATGGTCACCGCCGAGATTCACTGAGCAGTAGGCATCGGCACTCTGCTCAATGTTCGGCCTATTGGCAATATTTGCTGAACAGCAAATCAACCAACAGTCGGAGGTCGACCCCGTCGACGGCCTGCGACCCGAGCCGGGAGACATGCTATGCGACGCCGAGGTACACCTGTCAGCCGGGAAGCGCTGTACGAAGCACCAGCTTGCCGCTCCTCGGGTCGGGCTGACGGACGATGAAAGTCTGGCAATGCAAGGTCTCGGTCACACGCAGGTGCTTACGCATGAATTTGAGGACCGGGTTGTTCGAGATATCGGGCTTGCTGTCCATCATCACGACCACTTTGATGCCGGTGGCAACCAGGATCACCGCAAAGATGTACATCACCCACGCGAACTCCATCACCAGCGCCGCCCCCAGGCCGATCATGATCGCGCGTAGCACGATCACGCCCAGGATGCCCCAAATCAGCACACGGTGCTGGTACTTGCACGGCACGGCAAAGTACGTGAAGACCATCGAGATGATGAACCCGTTGTCGAGCGCCAACGTCTTCTCGATCAGGTAGCCGGTGACGTACAGCTGCACCGCCGTCCAGGCACGCTCGCCGGGCGAGGTCGCTGTGGCGATCTGCGGATCGATCGAGGTGGAGCCCGAGTAGGTGAAATAGATCCAGTACACGACCGCAGCCCACGCAAGGCCGAGACCGATATACAGCGCCGACATGTTCAGGATCTCGCGCACGCCGATCTCGTGCGCGTCCCGGTGCATCACTCCGAGGTCGAAGGCGAGCACGGCCAGCACCACGGCGATGAACGCAAACCGGATCTACACCGGCATGCCGAGCCAGAGGGTGGTAATGAGTTCCATGAGCGGGTTTTCGGTCTGGTGGTGTTGGAACGTTCGGAGTCAGCCGCCCGGTTCAGAACATGACCCAAGGCCGGATCCCACGCCGAGCAGGCCTGTGATCGCGCCGAGCAGCCCCACGCCGCGTCGTCAGCTGCCGAGGCAGGAGGCGTGCAAGGTCACGCCTAGCATCGTCAAGGCCAGCGCGAGCAGCGCCCACAAAGAGGTGTCCATCGATTTCGCAGGTTGAATGGGGGCCGGCGAATGATCGGTGCGTGTTCACACCGGTTCAAGCGATGTTAAAGTGACATCAACTTCGGTTTTCTCGAATCAGAGCGGTGGAGGGCTCTCGCATGTCGACGCTGAACTACCGCCACCTGCACTACTTCTGGGTCGTTGCCAAGGAAGGCGGATTCGCCCGCGCCGCCGACCGGCTGGACATCGCGGTGCAGACGATCAGCGCGCAGGTCAGGGAACTCGAGAAGTCGCTTGGCAACCAGTTGCTCAAGCCACAGGGGCGCGGCGTCGCCCTCACGGAGGCCGGGGAAGCGGCGTTCGCGCGGGCCGAGGAGATCTTCCGTATCGGCGAGGCGCTGCCGGGCGAGGTACGCGAAGCCGCGAGCCACAAGTCCGTCCGCCTCGCGGTCGGGCTGTCGGATGGCATCTCCAAACTCGCGGCCCATGCGCTGCTCAGCGCGGTGCTCGCCACACCGAACCTGCGGCTGGTCTGTCACGAGGGCGAGTTCGAACAGCTCCAGGCCGAGCTGGCCCTGCACCACCTGGACCTGGTACTCGCCGGCCAGCCCGGGTCGGCCAATCCGAACCTGCGTCTGACCAGCGCGAGACTGGCCTCATCACCTGTGGACTGGTACGGCCCGAGCGCGCTCGTGCGTCGCGCCAGCGCCAAGGAGTTCCCGGCCTGCCTCGCGGACCTGCCCGTCTTGTTGCCGACCCGTCACGCGGTGCTGCGCACGGCGCTGGAGCACTGGTTCGACCAGCGCGGTATGCGGCCGCGCGTGGTCGGTGAGTTCGAAGACAGCGCCCTGATGGTGGTGTTCGCCGCGCAAGGCCTGGGCGTATTCCCCGTGAGCCGACTGGGTGCCCAGGACCTGGTCATGCTGCGCGGCCTGCGACTGCTGGGCCGTTGCGACGACGTGCGCGAGGAGATTCACGCGATCCGGTCGCGCCGCGGCCTGCACCACCCGCTGGTGCGGATCTTGGTTCAGGCCGAGCAGCGCTGAATCCGACGCCTCACGCCGACATCGTCGGCGTTGCCAGGTGCTCCGCGGCAAACGACCAGTACCTGCAGGCCGCATCGAGGACAAGCGCCTCACCGTCGGCCAGGTGCTCGTCGGCGCGCGCGGCGGCTTGTGCCAGCGTCAGCACCTCGCTGCGCAAGCGCGGGTCGGAGACCTCACCCATCAGGCTGCGCAGCACAGTACTGTCCAGGCCGTCGAGCAGCGAGCCGAAATGGTGCCCGGCCATAAGGAGGTCCTCGCAGAGGTCGCGCAGCACGTCGTCGAGCCCTCCGTCTGGCAGGCCCAGGTGGCGCTCCGCGCCGAGACCCTTGAGCACGTCGATCTCCGAGGCGCACACGTTGCCGTCGGCGATGAGCAGAAGCGTGAGCACGCGGCCGGCGGCTTCCGGGCTGTTGTGTGGATAGCTGCGCATGAGGTGCTCCTCCTTGTATGTCAGGTCGAATGTGGTCAGGCCGCTTGCTGTCCGGATCCGAAACCACGACCGAAGCGGCCCAGCAACGCCGTGGCCACCAGGGAGAGCGCGACCAGAGCCAGCAGCCCCAAGCCCCAGATCACCCAGACGGCCGGCACCAGCCACGCGACCGCGTCGCTGATGGCCGGCAGGACAGCGGAGAGACTGGTCAGCGCGCTGCCGACGGCTTCCTGTGCAGCGGCCCAGCTGGTGGCGTCGATCCAGGAACTCAGCCAGGCCGGCGGGGGCGCCGTCGCCACAACGGAGCCAATCGCGGTCGCACCACCGGCTGTGAGACCTCCCGCGGACCACTCAACGAGTTGGGCGAGTAGCGCCGCGCCGCCGGTCCACAACAGCGCGACAAAGACGAACACACCCCAAATGGCGATCTTCATGAGACGACTCCCGATTACAGAAACGATGAGTTCACCTGCGATCGCGCTCGCGACGAACGCGCACGTAGGTAGGTTGCAGCCGCATCACGACCCCGGAAGGCCAAGGACTGATCCCGCGCGTGGAGTCGATGCGGGTTGGTGACGAGTGTGGCGAGGTCGGCAATCCAACGACGCAACAGCGACGCGAAGTGGCTAAGCAGGGTGCTCGGCATGGCGGTTCCCAAAAAGGATGCGATGGGCGGAGTGTCAGACCGCCGCGGCTTCGCTTCAAGGGAGTTGCAGTTGATGACCACTTCGGCTTTTCCGAAGAGCAGGCACACCTAGGTCGAACACCCGTCGCTCCCAATGACGTGAGGCCGTTGTGCCAATCGCGTTTACTGGACGCTGCGAGCCGCAGCCGCGAAACGCCGGAGTTGGGGATCGAAGCGGTATCGCGTGTTCAGGTTTTTCCGATGTTGGCGTTCTCTAAAACATGCTTTTTCAACGCGGGTCAAAGGCCGATATTGCGCTTGTCATCAACCGATGGAGATGCGTGATGCAAGTGCTCTTCAAATCCCGCCACCCGCAAGCCATAGACCTGCGCGCCTTGACCGAGCGACGTGTGCGCTTTGTCCTGCGGCGCCTGGGCTGGATGGTGTCCCGCGCCGAGGTGCGGATGTCGGATGTGAACGGCCCGCGCGGCGGCGTCGACAAGCGCTGCCAGGTGGAGCTGCGGACCGATGGCACAGGGTCGGTGGTCGTCGCATCGGTGGCAAACAACTGGCGCACGGCGCTGGACAACGCGTTGACGCGTGCCGCGCGTTTCCTGATGCGTCAGTTGCGCCGTGGCAGTGACTGGCGGCGCCTGCGCCAGCGCTTCATCAGTAGCGAACGCTGAAACCGAACACAAGGAAGGGACTCCGCATCATGAACCCAATGTCGTCCGTTCCGTCTACCGCGCGCCCGGACTCCGCTGGCCGGCCCCAAGTCCTCACCGCTCCTGCGAGCCTGCCGCGCGACGTCGACACGAGGCGCGTTCTGCGCAACACGTATGCACTGCTGTCGATGACGCTGCTGTTCAGCGCTTCCATCGCCGCCGCTAGCGCGACCCTTCAGTTGCCGGCTCCGAGTCTGCTGCTGACGCTGGGTGGCTACTTCGGCCTACTCTTCGCCGTCTACAAGTTCAAGAACAGTGGCTTGGCGCTGCCGGCCGTGTTCGCGCTGACGGGCTTCATGGGCTACTCGCTGGGCCCGGTGCTGGCCCAGTCGCTGGCCTTGCCCGGTGGTGCGCAGGTCGTGACCTTGGCCCTTGCGGCAACCGGTGCCACTTTCCTGGCCCTGTCGGCATGGGTGCTGACGTCCCGGCGCGACTTCGGTTTCATGGGCGGCTTTCTGTTCGCCGGCATGGTCACTGCGCTGATCGCGGGCCTGGGCGCGGTGTTCCTGCAAATGCCGGCTCTAGGGTTAGCCGTGGCCGCGATGGTGGCGCTGCTGTCCGCGGGGCTGATCCTGTTCGAGACCAGCCGCATCGTAAACGGCGGTGAAACCAACTACGTGCTGGCCACCGTGGGGCTGTACGTCTCGATCTTCAACTTGTTCACCAGCCTGCTGAGCTTGTTCGGATTCGGCAGCAGCAGCGACTGATGGCCATATCCACCTGACCCGGAGGCATTAGCATGACCATCGCTCACTCTGGCTTCGATGAACGCAGCGCCCGTCCGACGACGCCCACCCTGCAACTGCGCCCCTACCCTCGCAACAGTGGCGAGGCCGCGGCACGAATCGTCGCACTCGCGCTGATCGCCAACGGTCGCATGGAGGCCGTCGAAACTGCGGTACTGGATGCCCTCGAGGCCCCCGAACGGCTCGGCCTGACCCGCTCGCAGTGGCATGGCGTGATCGACGACCTGTGCGCCGATCTGCTGCGTACTGCGCGCTGCGGCAACGAAATCTGTATCCCGAGCGAAGCGCTTGGCAGCATGCTGGACCAACTCGACGATGAGGACTCGCGGCGTCTCGTGCTGCGCCTGTGCTCGGCGGTGGTGCAGGCCGACTCCCAGATCGACGATGGCGAGTCGTTCGTGCTGCTGGCCGCGATCGAGCGCTGGGGGCTGCATCCGGACGATCAGGCGCTGCTGGAGCCCACGCTGTACGGCACGGACTTCCAGGTGCGGCCGCGCGGGGCCGCCGCAGGCACCGCCCGCAAGCTGCGCCTTCTCTGAACAACAAAGAACACTCATGACCTTCGACTCGTTCACCACCCGCCGATGGGCGCCGGTGTCGTCGTCTTCCTGGTCGCGATGCCGCGACCTCGTCGAGGCCATCCATCACACCCCCTGAACGATCGGATCACGCCGAAACTATCCGAGGAGTCCCCATGCGCATCCTGATGCCCGTTGATGGCAGCGAGTACAGCAAGGCCGCCGTCGCCTTCATCGCGTCGCGTGAGACGCTGCTGAAGAAACCGACCGAGATCGAGTTGATTAACGTCCAGTACCCGGTCCCGCCGCGCGCCGCGCGCGCCTTGGGCAAGGAGATCGTGGAGTCGTGGCACGAGGCCGAGGCAGCCAAGGCGTTGAAGTCGGCGGCGAAGGCGCTCGAGCGCGCCGGCGCCAACACCACGGCGCGGTATGTCGTCGGGACTGTGGCGCACGAACTGCCATCGATCGTAGCCAACGACCGCGCCGACCTGATCGTGATGGGCTCGCACGGCCATACCGGACTGAAGAAACTGGTTCTCGGCTCGGTGGCCAGTACCGTGGCCGTCTCCTGCACCAAGCCGCTGCTCGTCGTGCGCGGCGCCCCAGTCCCCAAGCGCGACTCGTTGCGCCTCGGCATCGCGGTGGACGGCAGCCCCTACGGCCTTGCCGTCGCTCGGTTCGTTGCCCTGCACCACGACCTGTTCGGCGCGTCGCCCTCGGTGAGCCTGATCCACGTCGTGCCCGACCTGACGAAGATCACCGTGCCGGGCTGGATCGAGCGCGAGGTGCCGACGGGCATCAAGCCGGAGCAGGTCGAAGCCATGCAGAAGGCTGCGTTCGAGAACGTGTTCAGGCCTGTTCATGAACTGCTCGCCACGGCCGGCATCTCGGCCACCGAGGTGCGTTTGGTCGGACAGGCGCCGGGCGACGCGATCGCCGCCCAGGCCACCAAGAGCAGGCTCGATCTGCTGGCGCTAGGGTCGCTCGGATTCGGCGCGTCGCGGCAGGGCCCGATGGGCTCGGTCGCAACGCGGGTGGCGGCGCAGTGCCGGACCGCGCTGCTGCTGGTGCGGGAGAAGTAGTGCCGACGGGCACCGCCAACCGCGTTTGATCGCCGTCGCACACCGATCACACGTCTTACCGACGTTCTGGAACCGTCGTCGAAGGAGGACTCTTCGTGGCAACGATAGGATATTGTCATTGGCCAGGATGAAAGCAGCCGTGTTCGTCGACCCCGGTCGCATTGTTTTCGACGAAAAGCCGATCCCCGACGTGGGCCCGCTGGACGCACTTGTGCGCGCGACAACGACGACGATCTGTGGAGCCGACGTGCACATCCTCAAGGGGGAGTACCTGGTGGCCAAGGGTTTGACGGTCGGGCACGAACCGTTTGGCGTGATCGAGAAATTCGCCTCGGCGGTGCGCGGCTGCCACGAAGGCCAGCGCGTGATCGCGGTCGCAATCACGCCCAGCGGCTGCAGCAACGCGTGCCTTTTGCGGCTGCGGCGCACGACGGCGCCGGCACCGCGCACGGCTGGAAGGAGCTGGGCGGTTGGCGCTTCGGCAACACCATCGACGGCTGCCAGGCGGAGTACGTCCTGGTGCCCGACGCGATGGCCAATCTGGCCGTGGTACCCGACGAAAGCAACGAACAGGTGCTGATGTGCCCCGACATCATGTCCACGGGCTTCGGCGGCGCCGAGAGCGGCGGCACCCGCATCGGCGACGCGGTGGCCGTGTTCGCGCAGGGCCGATCGGACTGTGCGCGACGGCCGGCGCCGAGCTCAGCGGTGCTACCACGGTGATCGGCGTCGACCGCATTGCCGGCGGCCCGGAGATCGCGCGCCGCATGGGCGCCGACATCGTCATCGACTCGAGCCGCGAGGACCCGGTGCAGGAGATCCTGCGTCTGACCGGAGGACGCGGCGTCGATGTCGCGATCGAGGCGCTGGGCATCCAGGACACCTTCGAGGCCTGCCTGCGGGTGCTGCGTCCGGGTGGCGCGCTGTCCAGCCTGGGTGTGTATTCGAGCGACCTGAAGATCCCGCTCGCCGCCTTCGCCGCCGGGCTGGGCGACCACAAGATCGTCACCACGCTGTGCCCGGGCGGCAAGGAGCGCATGCGCCGGCTGATGGCGGTCATCGAGGCCGGGCGCCTGGACTTGGGGGCCATGGTGACGCAACGCTTCACGCTCGACGACATCGAGAAGGCCTACGACCTATTCGCACACCAGCGCGACGGCGTGCTCAAGGTCGCCATCACGCCGTGACGCCGGCCCCCGTACTGTTCTCATCGAAGATGAAGGTCCTGATCGCCATCGACGGTTCTTCGGCCGCACTCGAGGCCGCACGGCATGGATTACAGCTGGCTCGGGACGGGTTGCGCGCCGGCTTCGTGCTGGCGACAGTGCAGGAGCCGACATACCTCTACGAGATGATGCTTGCTCCGGGCGCCGATGTGCTGGAACGCGTCAGCGGCGCCGTCGGCTCGCGCGCTCTCGCGCCCGCGGAGGCGCTGTTCAAGGAGGCGAGCATGGCCTACGAGCGCGAGATCGGTGTCGGGGACCCGGCCACGACGCTGGTCGAGATCGCGCAGCGCTACGGGTGCACCGCCATCCTCATGGGAGCCCGCGGGATGAGTGCCCTGCGCGGGGTGCTGTTGGGGTCGGTGTCACAAGGGGTGATACAGCGAGCCGCGGTGCCCGTCACCATCGTCAAGCAGGCATCCGAGGAGGAGCGATGATCGAGCGAAGCGCTGGCGTCCGAACGACGACGACGCCGTCCGAACTCGCGGAGGCTTTCCATGCGCGCTCCATCGACCATGTGCTGGACGCGCTCGACACGAAGCATGAGGGCCTGAGCAGCGCCGAGGCCGCCTCGCGCCTCGCGCGGTACGGCGCGAACGTGTTGCCGCGCGCCAAGCGCGACACGCCGCTCGAGCTCCTGTGGCGGCAGATCCACAACCCGCTGATCTGGGTGCTGATCGGGGCCGGCGGGGTCGCCATCCTCGCGGACTGGCACGGCGAAGGGCTGAAAAACGGCCTCGTGATCCTCGCGACCGTCGTGATCAACACCGTGATCGGCTTCGTGCAGGAGTTCAAGGCGAGCAAGGCGATCGAAGCGCTCTCGAAGATGGTACCCGAGCAGGTCGGTCTGCTGCGCGACGGCCGCCGGACGACGTTGCCGGCCGCGCAGCTCGTGCCCGGCGACGTGGTCACGCTTGCCTCGGGAGACAAAGTCCCGGCGGACATGCGCCTGCTCAACGTGCGCTCACTGCGGATCGAGGAGGCGGCGCTCACCGGCGAATCGGTGCCCACCGAGAAGCAGACCGATGCGCTCGACGCGGCAGCGCTGGTCGGCGATCGCAGCAACATGGCCTTCGCCGGGACGCTCGTCACCTACGGCACCGGCACCGCGGTGGTGGTGCGCACCGGCGCCGCCACCGAGCTCGGCAAGATCTCCGCCATGCTGAAGGAGACCACCGATCTCCAGACGCCACTCACCGCCGCGCTCGCGAAGATCGGCCGCTACCTCACCATCGCGATCGTTCTCGTGAGCCTCGTCGTGCTCGCGATCGGCACGCTGCGCACCGAGTGGGCCACCGGCATGGGACTCTGGGCGAGTTTGCGCGAGACGCTCATCTTTGCCATCGCGCTCGCCGTCGGCGCCATCCCGGAAGGCCTGCCGGCGATCGTCACCATTGCGCTGGCGATCGGCGTGCAGCGCATGGTTCGCCGACGCGCCGTGATCCGCAAACTGCCGGCAGTCGAGACGCTGGGCTCCACCACGGTCATCTGCTCGGACAAGACCGGCACGCTCACGCGCAACGAGATGACGGTGAAGGCGCTGTGGACGCCAACCTCCGGGCGCTACGGCGTGACCGGTGTCGGTTACGAGCCGAAAGGCCAGCTCCTCAAGGACGACGTGCCTCTCGCGCGGGCACCCGACGACCTGCTCGAGCTCCTGCGCGCGGGCGCGCTCTGTAGCGACGCCACCGTCCACCAGCACGACGGGCGCTGGTCGATCACCGGCGATCCCACCGAGGCCGCGCTGGTGGTCGTGGGCGGGAAGCTGGGGCTCGACGTGGAAGGCGAGCGCCGCCACCATCAGCGCCTGGACGCCATTCCGTTCGAGTCGGAGCACCAGTACATGGCGACGCTCAACGCGACCGATCGGGCGCCCGCGATCTACATGAAGGGCGCGCCGGAGGTGGTGGCCAGGCGCTGCGCCGGCATCGACGTCCACATCGTCCTGGCCGAAGTCGAGCGAATGGCGGCCCAGGGCATGCGCGTGCTCGGTTTCGCGGCACGCGAGGTGCCCGGCAGCGTCACGCTCGATCACGACGACGTCGCTGCGGATTTCACCTTCCTCGGCCTGCAGGCCATGATCGATCCGCCGCGCTCGGAGGCGATCGAGGCCATCCGCCTTTGCCATCTCGCCGGCATCAACGTGAAGATGATCACCGGTGACCACAAACTCACCGCGCTGGCGATCGGGCGTGAGATCGCCATCGCCAATGCGCGCAGCGCCGCGCTCACTGGTGCCGACCTTGCAGGCATGGACGACGACGCGCTGCGCCAGGCTGTGCGAACGACCAACGTCTTCTCGCGAGTGGCGCCCGAGGACAAGTTGAAGCTGGTGCGTGCGCTCCAGGCCAACGGCGAGGTGGTCGCCATGACCGGGGACGGGGTGAACGACGCACCGGCGCTCAAGCAGGCAAACATCGGCGTGGCGATGGGGATCACCGGCACCAGCGTGTCGAAGGAGTCGGCGGCCGTGGTGCTCACCGACGACAACTTCGCCACCATCGCGGCCGCGGTAGAGGAAGGCCGGCGCGTCTACGACAACCTGGTGAAGTCGCTCGCCTTCGTGCTGCCCACCAACCTCGGGCTCGCGATGATCCTCATCTGCGCAGTCGCGTTCTTCCCGTTCGACGCCGTCACGCGCGAGCTGCTGCTGCCCATGGCCCCCACCCAGCTCCTGTGGATCAACGTGGTGGCGAGCGTCGCACTCGCGCTTCCGCTCGCCTTCGAGGCGAAAGAGCCGGACGTGATGTCGCGGCTGCCGCGGCGGCCGGACGCGCCGATCTTCGGCGCGTTCGTGGTGATGCGCACCTTGGTCGCCGCTACGCTCATGACCGCCGGGGCAATCGGGCTGTTCCTTTACGAGTACGACATTTCTGCCACGGACGAGGCGGCGCTGGCCAAGGCGCAGACGATGGCGGTCACCACGGTCGTCACCTTCCAGATTTTCTACATGCTGAGTTGCCGCAGCCTGCGCGGTTCGATCCTGAGGATCGGCGTGTTTAGCAATCCCGTCGTGTTCCTCGGCATCGCCGCGATCGTCGCGCTGCAGTTCGCGTTCATCTACGCCTCGCCCATGCAGGCGCTGTTCGGCACGGCGGCGCTCTCGGCGAGCGACCTCGCGCTCTCGGTCCTCGCCGGCATAATCATCCTTCCGGTGATTGCTTTGGAGAAGCGGCTTCGCAACCTGGGTGAACGGAAGCGTGCTTCCCTGCGCACACAACAATCATGACCACGGCACTGCTCTTCATCGCCGGCCTGGCGCTACTCGTCCTCGGCGCGGAATTCCTGGTGCGCGGCGCATCCAAGCTCGCGCTGTCGGCGGGGATCTCGCCTCTCGTGGTGGGCCTGACGGTCGTCGCATACGGCACGAGTTCGCCCGAGATGGCCGTCAGCGTCCAGGCCGCCATTTCCGGCCGTAACGACCTGGCCGTCGGCAACGTCGTGGGCAGCAATATTTTCAACGTGCTGTTCATCCTCGGGGCCTCGGCACTCATCTCCAGGCTGGTCGTTGCACGGCAGCTCGTGCACCAGGAAGTACCGATCATGATCGGGGTGTCGCTGCTGCTCCTGCTCCTGTGCCTGGACGGTCGCGTGAGCTTCGTTGACGGCGCGCTGCTCGTCGGGCTGCTCGTGGGCTACACCGTCTTCGTGATCGTGCAGTCGCGTCGCGAGCTGAAGATGGAAGCCGGCGCTGGCGAGTCGAGCGGCGACGGCTCCGGCTGGGACCGGCACTGGGCAATGCAGGCGCTGCTCGTCGTCGGCGGCCTGGGCCTGCTCGTGCTTGGCGCGAACTGGCTGGTCGAGGCAGCGGTGGCCATTGCCAAGGGGCTCGGCGTGAGCGAACTCGTGATCGGCCTCACCATCATCGCCGCCGGAACCTCGCTCCCGGAGGTGGCAACCTCGATCCTCGCCGCCATCCGCGGCCAGCGGGACATCGCCGTCGGCAACGTCGTCGGCAGCAACATCTTCAACATTCTTGGCGTTCTCGGGATCTCGGCCTTGGCGGCATCGAGCGGGCTATCGGTCGCGCCGGCGATGGTGGTGTTCGACATCCCGGTGATGATCGCGGTCGCGGTGGCGTGCCTGCCGATCTTCTTCACCGGTCACCTTATCGCGCGCTGGGAAGGCGCGCTCTTCGTCGCGCTCTATGCGGCGTACACCACCTACCTCATCCTCGCCGCGCGGCAGCACGATGCGCTCGACACCTTCGGAGTCGCGATGACCTACGCCGTATTGCCGGCCGTGTCGCTCACGCTCGCGATCCTCGCGCTGCGCGAATGGCGTGTTCGCAAGGCCCATGTGCACGGCCGCGACTGAGCCAACGATGAGAAGGCAACGCGCGGCACTGTCAGTGCGCTCGTCCGCGCTGGGTGCGCTGCTGGCGCTGCTGTGGTTCGTGCTGACGGGCGGCGCCGTGTCGTCGTGGATCGTCGGCGTGCCGACGATCGCTGCTGCGCGGGTGTTGGCGCGCCAAATCGAGCGCCTGACGTCTCCCTTGCGACTCGATCCGGCAGGGGTGCTGGGCTTCGTCACCTACTTCTTGCGCGAGTCGGTTCGTGGTGGCATCGACGTCGCAGGTCGGGTCAGCGCACGGCGGCTGCGCGTCGCGCCCGGCCTCGTGCGCTATCGCTGGCGTCTGCCTGCCGACGGTCCGGCCCGCGCGCTGTTCGCATTGTCTGCCAGCCTTCTGCCCGGCACTCTGGTCGCGGCGGTGGGCGAGCATGAGGTGCTGATCCACGCGCTCGACGCGAAGGGACCGGTGCCCGCCGAACTCGCCGAACTGGAGCAGCGGGTGGCCGGCCTGTTCGCGCTGCGCCTGTCGGCGCCGGGGGCTACCGATGCCTGAGTGGATGACTGTCGCACTGTGGATTGCCGCCGCCGTGGTGCTGGCGACGATTGCCTTGGGCCTGGTGCGCGTGGAGCGCGGCCCGTCCAACGGTGACCGCATGCTCGCGGCACAGCTGCTGGGCACCGGCGCAGTGGCCGTGCTGCTGCTGCTCGCCCGGGCGGCGGACGCGCCGGCGCTGCTCGACGTGGCGCTCGTGCTCGCGCTGCTGGCCAGCGTCGCGGGCGCGGTGTTCGTGCGCCGCCTCGGCGTGCAGCCGGTTCAGCGGGGACAGGATCGCACCGCGGAAGACGGGCCGTGACCGGGGAGGATGTACGCAGCGCGCTTTCGCTGACGTTGATCGGTGCAGGGATTGCGTTTTTCCTCGCCGGCAGCATTGGCGTGCTGCGTCTGCCCGACCTGCTGTCACGCCTGCACGCGCTGACCAAGGCCGACAACCTCGGTCTGGGCCTGGTCGTGCTGGGGCTGACGCTGCAGGCCGACGACGCGTTCCAGGTGGTGAGGCTGCTGCTGGTGTGGCTGCTCGTGCTGTTCGCAAGCTCGGTCGCCTGCTACCTGGTGGCGCACTCGGCCACCCACGCGAATGGCGAGCCGACGCCGACGGTCGGCCCGGACAACCCCAGCATGGACAAGCGCGATGGCCGCTGAAGTGCACGCGCTCGACTTCGTGCTCGTGGTCCTGCTCCTCTGGCTGGGCTGGCGCGCACTCGCGAGCGCAGACCTGTTCAAGGCGGTCGTGCAGTTCATCGTGTTCGGGCTGCTGGTGTCGCTGGCCTGGGTGCGGCTTGGTGCCCCCGATGTTGCACTCGCCGAGGCTGCCATTGGCGCCGGGCTGGCCGGGGCGCTGTTGCTGGACACCCTGGCGCGCCTGGGCCGCAAAGGCGCGACCGACGAAGTGCGGCCGCTCGGCCTGACACCGGCGCGTGCCGGCATCGCGCTGGCATCTCTCGGGCTGGTAATCCTACTGGTGGCCTCGGTGCTGGCGCTGCCCGAGTCCTGGCCCGGACTGACTGCACCAGCGCTGCAGCAGCTGGGCGCCAGCGGCGTGACGAACCCAGTGACCGCCACGCTGCTGAACTACCGCGGTTACGACACGCTGCTCGAGATCGGCGTGCTGCTGCTCGCGGTGCTGGGGGTGTGGATCCTCGACGCCGAGGCGGCGCTGCCGGCAGCGCCGGCCGACCCGATGCTGAGCCTGCTCTTGCGCGTGCTGCTGCCGCTGACCGTGGCGGCCGCGGGCTATCTGCTCTGGGTCGGCGCGCATGCGCCCGGCGGCGCTTTTCAGGGCGCGGCGCTGCTAGCAGCAGGGGGCGTGCTGTGGCACCTGGCGCGTCCGCTATCGCTGCCGGCCAGCCGGCCGGTACGTGCGGCGGTCGTGCTGGGCTTCGCCGTCTTCCTCGGCGTCGGCGTCGCGACGGCGGTGTTCGGCGGCGGCTTCCTGACCTTCCCGCCCGCATACGCGGGCGCCGTGATCCTGTTGATCGAAGCGGCCGCCATGGTGTCGATCGCCGTCATCATGGTGGCGCTGTTTGTCGGGCGCCCGGCCCAGGGCACCAAGTGATGAGCCTGGGGCTGCTTTACGGCTTGGCCGGCATCGCCTTGGTGGCGATGGGCCTGTACGCCGCGTTGGCCGCGCGCCATGTGCTGCGGCGGCTGCTCGGCCTGAACGTACTCGGCTCGGGCGTGTTCATGATGCTGGTGGCGCTGGCTTCGCGCACGACTAAGATCGCGGGCCGCCCCGACCCGGTACCGCATGCGATGGTGCTCACCGGGATCGTCGTCGCGGTGAGTGCCACCGCGCTCGCACTGGCGCTGCTGCGGCGCATGCACCGTCACGATGATAGCGCGCGGCTGCCAGAGGACCGTCTGCCGTGAGCGGCGGGGCCTGGATCGTCGCGGCCGTGGCCGTGCCGCTGGCTGCGGCGGTGGCGGCCCTGCTGGCCGGCCGGCGTGGTGCCTCCGCCGCGGGGCTGCTGGGCAGCCTGCTCGGAACCGCCGCGGTGTTCGGGCTCGCCGCCGCGGTGCTGGCCGGCGGCGCGCAGAGCGTGGTCGTCGGCGGCTGGGATGCCCCCTTGGGCATCGTGCTGCGGGCCGACGGCCTGGCCACCGCGATGATGTTGATGACCGCGGCGGTCGGCGGCGGCATCGCACTGTATGCCTGGCGCTACTTCGGCGGGCCGCATGCCAACAGCACCGCGCAAGATGCAGATCCGGGCACCGCGACGTTGCGGCAGGAGTGGCTGTTCTGGCCGGTCTGGCTGCTGGCCTGGGGAGCGCTCAATGCGCTCTACCTGTCGGGCGACCTGTTCAATCTCTACGTGACGCTCGAACTGCTGGGACTGGCGGCGGTGGCACTCGTCGCCTTGGCCGGGGCCAGCGCGGCGGCGGCGGCGCTGCGCTACTTGCTGCTCGCCCTGCTGGGTTCGATGCTCTACATCCTGGGCGTCGAGCTGCTTTACGCCGCCCACCAGACGCTGGACCTGGAGCAGCTGCGGGCGCGCATGCAGCCGAGCCTGTCGACGGGCTTGGCCGCCGCACTGATGACGACGGGGCTGCTCGTCAAAACCGCAGTGTTCCCGCTGCACTTCTGGCTGCCACCGGCGCATGGCTCGGCGCCGGCACCGGTGTCGGCCGCGCTATCGGCGCTGGTCGTCAAGGCCGGCTTCTACCTGCTCGCCCGATTGTGGCTGGACCTGTTCGGGCTGCTGCCCTGGCAGGCCGTGCCGACGCTGCTCGGCCTGCTGGGCGCAGGTGCGGTGCTGTGGGGCGGTGTGCAGGCGCTGCGCCAGCAGCGGCTGAAGCCGATGATCGCGTACTCCACCGTCGCTCAACTTGGCTACCTGCTGATCGCGCTGTCGCTGGCCGCCGGTTCTGCAACGTCTCCGACGGCCGATGATGCGCTGACGGCGGCCGTGCTGCTGGCGGCCAGCCATGCAGCGGCTAAGGCCTCGATGTTCCTGTGCGCCGGCTCGCTACTCGCCGCCTACGGGCACGACCGCATCGACGCGCTGGCAGGATTCGGGACACGGTTGCCGGTGACGGCCACGGCGTTCGCATTGGCCGCGCTCAGCCTCATTGGGCTGCCGCCGACCGGCGGCTTCATTGGCAAGTACCTGCTGGTCGAGTCTGCGGTGCGAGCAGGCGCCTGGGGCTCGGTTGCGGTAGTGCTGGCTGGTAGCCTGCTCGCGGCAATGTTTCTCTTCCACGCGCTGTCGCGAGCCTTCGTCGAAGAGCGGTCCGTGCCGGACGCCGAGAAGGCCCAGCTCGCAGCGCCCACAGCGCCGCAGTTCGCGTCGCTCGCGCTCGCACTGCTCGCGGTGGCCCTGGTCGTGGCCGGTGGCCCACTGCAAGTCTTGCTCGCCCGGGGAGCGGTGCCGTGACGGAGGCGTGGGTGCCGCTCGCCGTGGTCGCGAGTTCTCTGCTGCCAGGCCTGATCATCTTTTGCTTGCCCGAGGATCGGCGCACGCTGCGCACGGCACTCAACTTCGGCGGTGCCGCTGCCAAGCTGATTCTCGTCGGCATCATGCTGTGGAACGTCGGCCGCTTCCATGATTACGAGGCACGACTCGCGCTGCTGCCGGGGCTCGACCTGGTATTGCGTGCCGACGAGTTGAGCCTGCTGTTCCTGACACTGTCGGCCGTGCTGTGGGCGGTGACCACGGTTTACGCGGTGGGCTATCTCGAGGATGCGCCGCACCGCAGCCGCTTCTTCGGCTTCTTCAGCCTCTGCGTATCGGCCACCGCCGGCATCGCGCTGGCGGGAAACCTCTTCACGCTGTTCGTCTTCTACGAGATCCTGACCCTGGTGACCTACCCGCTGGTCATCCACCGCGGCACGCCGGCGGCGCTTGCCGCCGGTCGTAGCTACCTTATGTACACCCTGCCCTCCGGTCTGCTGCTGCTGCTGGCCGTGGTCGGGGCGCACGTGCTGACCGGACCGCAGGACTTCGTCGGCGCCGGCTACCTGAAGCCTTTCGCCGCCGAGCACTCGGGGACCCTGGTGCTGCTGTTCGCGGCGCTGGTGGTGGGCTTCGGCGTCAAGGCGGCCCTGGTGCCGCTGCATGGCTGGCTACCCAAGGCGATGGTGGCGCCCGCCCCGGTATCGGCGCTGCTGCATGCGGTGGCGGTGGTCAAGGCCGGCGCCTTCGCGATCCAGCGCGTGGTGTACGAGGTCTTCGGCATCGAGTTCGCCGCCACGCTGGGCGTGCTGACGCCGCTCGCCGCAGCGGCGTCGCTGACCATCGTCTACGGTTCGCTGCGCGCCCTGACGCAGGACGAACTGAAAAAGCGACTGGCCTATTCGACCGTGAGCCAAGTGTCCTACATCGTGCTCGGCGCGGCCGTGCTCGGACCCATATCGACCATCGGCGGGCTCGTGCACCTCGTGCACCAGGGCCTGATGAAGATCACACTGTTTTTCAGCGCCGGCAACTACGCCGAGACGCTCGGTGTGCACCACGTCCACGAGATGGACGGTATCGGCCGCCGCATGCCGCTGACCACAGCGGCGTTCACAGTGGGCGCGCTCGGCATGATCGGCGTACCCCCGGTGGCCGGCTTCGTGAGCAAACTCTACCTCGGCGCGGGCGCGGCGCAGGCCGCGCAGTGGTGGGTGATCGGCGTGCTGGCGGTGTCGAGTCTGCTCAATGCGATGTACTTTCTGCCCATCCTGCACCGAGCCTGGTTTCGCCCAGCCCGCGGCCCATGGCCCGAGGAGCACGGCCGCGGGCGCGACGCCAAGCCGATGCTGCTGGTGCCCGTCCTGCTGACGGCCCTGTTCTCGGTTGGCGTGGGCGTTCTTGCAGCGATGCCATGGAGCCCTCTGGACTGGGCACGGCTGATCATGCGACGGGAGTACGTCGGTGGTTGAATTGCCAACTAGCGCAACCGCCGCGGTGCTTACTTGGCTGGCGCCGGCGCTGCTGCCGCTCTTCGCGGCGCTGCTGCTCGTGCGGCCGTTGCACCGGCTGCGCCCGCTGCTGCCGCTGGCCGCGCTCCCCGCGCTGGCAGTGGCCCTCTTTTCCCCGCCAGGCGCGGTTGACCTGCCCTGGCTCTTCCTCGGCGCGCGCTTCGGGCTGGACGACGGCAGCCGCATCTTCCTGTTGTTCACGGCAGCATTGTGGCTGGCCGGCGGGCTGCATGCCGCCGGCTACCTGCACGACGACCCGCGGCGCGACAGCTTTTGGCTGTTCTGGCTCGGCGCCATGGCCGGCAACTTCGGGCTCGTGCTGGCGCTGGACGCGGCCAGCTTCTACGTCTTCTTCGCGCTGATGAGCTTCGCATCCTACGGGCTGGTGGTGCACGCGCGCACTCCCGAGGCGGTCGAGGCCGGGCGCGTCTACCTTGCGCTCGTCGTGGTAGGCGAACTGGCGCTGTTTGCCGCGATCGCGCTGGCCTGGTACGCCGCGGGCAGCCTGCGCTTCGACGCCATCGTCGCGGCGCTGGCCGAATCGCCCCAGCGCGACGCGGTGATCGCGTTTACGCTGGTAGGTTTCGGAATAAAGGTCGGCGCGCTGCCGCTGCATGTCTGGCTGCCGCTGGCCCATCCGGTGGCTCCAACACCGGCGAGCGCCGTGCTGTCAGGCGCGATGATCAAGGCTGGCCTGCTCGGCTGGCTGCGCCTGCTGCCGCTGGGCGGCGTCACGGCACCCGCGTGGGGCGAGACGCTGATCGCGCTGGGTCTGACCGCCGCCTTCGCGGCTGCGCTGGCCGGTGCCACGCAGCGCCAGGCGAAGGCGGCGCTGGCCTACTCGAGCATCAGCCAGATGGGCTTCGTGACGGTGGCGGTCGGTGTCGCCTTGACCGTGCCCGCCGCTGCGCCTGCAGCCATCACCGCAGCCACGCTTTACGCCTTCCACCACGCCCTTGCGAAGGGCGCGCTGTTCCTCGGCGTGAGCCTCGCCGGCGTGGCCACACCATGGGCGCGCACGGTGTGGATGCTCGGCGTGGCGCTGCCCGCACTGGGGCTGGCCGGTGCGCCCCTGACCAGCGGCTACGCCGCGAAGGCTGCGCTGAAGGCGGCACTGCCAGCCGGCTTCGACGGCTTGGCCGTGGCGCTGACGCTGGCCGCGGCCGGCACCTCGCTCGTGATGCTGCGTACCGGCTGGCTGCTGCGCGGCAATGCCGGCGGCGGCGTGCACGGACCTAACGGGGCGATGTGGGCCGGCTGGGGGCTGCTCGTGGCCCTCAGCCTGCTCGGGTGGCCCGCGGTGGGCCGCGTTGCCGACCTGTGGCCAACGACGGCCGGCGTCTGGTTCAGTGCGATCTGGCCGCTGCTGCTGGGCGCCGCCCTCGCGGTGCTTGTCGCGGCCTGGCGACGGCGCGCGGCCGGAGGGCGCGATCTCGCCGTGCCACCCGGAGATCTGCTGGCGCCGCTGCTTGCGCTCGCACGTGGGCGGCGCCGTGTGCCTATGCCCACGGCGTACGCCGGCCACGGGTCGGAGAACGACAATTTGTCGATCGTGCCGGTATTGCCCGCGCTGGGCCGTGCCGAAGCCGCGCTGCCAGCGCGCGGTGGTCTGGCGGTGGCGGGTATCGCGGCCGCGCTCGCCGTACTGCTGATCGCGCTGGCTGGATGACCCCACACTGAACTCGGCCGAGCCGCCGCCTCGAGACGGGACGGGCCCGCGCCGAGCAGGTCATGCACCACGGCAAGTTCCAGCTTTCGCTCGCTTGCACGAGCGGCGGCGCCCGCCACACAAGATGATCACATATCGCGGCGTCGACTCAATCCGTAGGCCCGCGCGATCCGTTCGGCAATCTCGCCGAAGCTGCTGTTGATCTTGAGCGACTTCGGATCGATCGAGCGATCTGCCTCGATCGCGTCGAGGAAGCGGTTCAAGTCCTGAGCGATTCGCTCGACGACTGGTATTCGCGTCTCCGGGGCGAGCAGCTGCGACAGGCGGAGCACGTCGTTTGCGTGCTTGCGAATGTTCTTGGCGTCGATCGGCTCACCCTTGGCCTGACGTTCGCCGAGGTCCAGCCAGGCGCTGGCCTTGAGCGGAATCAGCCTGTCCTCGCCGACCCACGGCAGGCCGTCGACTTCCCTGCGTCCTGCAAGGATGAACTCGTAGTACGCATCGTCGAGCAGGATCGCGGACAAGCTCGCGACGGCCTCGTCGACGGGAATCGGTGTGAGGTGACTTCCTTCGGCCAGCTTGATCCCCTCAGGGGCCCGGCAGAACAGCTCGAGCATGACGGGAAAGCGATCATCGGCCGGCTTTTGGAATCGATAGAAGACCGGCTTCCCGGTGTCGCTGGCTTGTCGGATTTCATAGCCGCCCGCCTCGATGAAGCGCCAGAACACTTCGCCGAATGACGGGCTGAGCGCCTCGATGTGCAGGACGATGTCCAGGTCCTTCGTGGCACGAAACTCGAGCCCCGCCTCTTCCATCGCAAGCGTCGCGGCCGTGCCGCCGATCAGCACGAACTGATCGGCGTGGCCGGCGAAGTGCTCACGAAAGACGTCCAGTCCCCTCACCACGGAAAGCGCCCCTTGAGTTCATCCAGCGCGAGTTGAACACGCTCGTCCTGGTTGCCCTGCAGGCTGAGCGTCAAGGAAAGCGGATCGACGGTATCGCTGTCTGGCACGAGTGCTGGGCTGTAGTGCCAGAGTTCCCATTCGCAGGCTCCCGGCAACGGCTCAGGCAGCGTCTCGAAGCCGGCCTGTGTCGCCGCCTTCCACTCCGCCTGCCCGACGGCGTAGGTCGGCCACTGAGGTTCAGTGAGCATCGAAAACCGCGCGAGCGCGCTCAGACCCGCGAGCCTCAACGGACGCGGCCTCGACTTCGGAGGGGGAAGAATCCAGACTCGACGCTTGACCGGGCTGCGCAGCATCGGTCTCGCGTGCTCCCAGGTCTGCGCGGCGGTGCGCTCCGTAAGGAGCCATCGCACCCTCCCCTCGGTGCGCAGGGTCGCAATGCCGGCGGCCGTGAGCTCCTTGACCGCTCGCGACAGGGTCATCGGGGTGTAGCCCAGCTGGCCGACCACCTCGGCGGGCTGCCACTGGTCGCGCCAAGACCTTCGCAGCAGGACGGCGATCAGCATCGCCTGCGTCGCCGGGCTGAGTGCGGTGTCCGGAGCGGCGGGCGGCTTGCGAAAATACTCACGCAGGTCGATCCCGAGATCCGGCAGATAGAGCTGGTTTCCGGGTACCAGGAACGGCACCTTCTGCTCGATGAGGCGCTTGCGTTCGTAGGATGCGAGGGCGCCGGTTACGTAGACCACGGGAATCCCGGCCAGTTGGCGCAGCTTGTCCATCTGGCCTCGAACGTTCGCCAGGCCCTGCCTCTCGGGCCGCTTGTCAATCGCCAGGAGCATCTGCCGATCCAGGAGCTTCAGTTCCCGGACCTCAAAGGCGTCCTGCAGGAAGTAAGGCAGCTTGCCGGCGGCCGGCCACGCCCGAACCCTGGGGGCGATTCCCAAGATCTCATGCAGATACGCGTGAACGGCGGCGTCCACGGCGCGTTCTGGGGCGGCTTTTGCTAACATGGCGAAAGCACGATAACACGATGAATGTTATCGTGCAAGGTGCCGTTACCCGAAACGCCGGCCAGGGCCTCGAAGCCGGTCTGGGCGCGAGGAGACCGCCTCCGAACCGGTCAGGCGCCAGCCAGCTGGGCCGGCGGGAAGCGGCATGAGACACCCTGTGTCAACCCCCTGCCGATTTCAGGAGGTTTTGGAGCCCGCCGTGCATGGCGGGGTCGTAGGGTGTGCGGCTGATCCAAGTGCGCCAGATTACGCGCAGCCAAGCGCGCGCAAGGATGCGTGTGGCGTGGGGGTGGTCGCAGCCGCGGGCTTTGGCCCTGGCGTAGACATCGGCGGCCCAGGCGCTGGCATGGCGGGAGTTGTCGGCCAGGCAGGTGATGGCTTTGCGCAGCTTGTGGTTGCAGGCCCAGCGGAAGGCCACCGACTTGGACTTGCCCGAGGCATAGGTGAGCGGGGTGACGCCGGCTACGGCGGCCAGGTGTTGTTCGCTGTCGAAGCGCTCGCGCACGCTACCCAGCTCGGCCAGGATTTGCGCGGCGCACACGCGCCCGGCGCGCGGGAAGCTCATCAGGATGCGGCCGTCGTCGAGAGTGGCGACGTGGTGCTCGATGCGGCTGGTGAGCAGTCGTATTTGCTCGAGAAGCTTGGCGAGGGTGCGCGCCAGTGCGAGCGCGAGTTCGCCTTTGGCCTCGATCTCCATGTCGCCCAGCGCGATCTGCGCAGCACCGTGCAAGCGCTCCAGGAGTTGCTGGGCGCTGCGCCGGCCGCTGTAGGCGTGCTGAGCGCAGAAGGCGGCCATACGTTTGGGCCCGAGCCTGCGAGCCGACTCTGGGGTGGGATATCGCTGAATGAAGTCCAACGCGATGGGCGTGTCGACGTCGGCGAAGACGGCCGCTGCGCCGGGCCAGAACGACTCGAGCAGGCTGCGCAGCTGGTTGGCCAGCTGGATACGGGCGTCCACCAGCTCGTCGCGCCCCCGCACGAGCGCGCGCAAAGCACGGATGTCGTCGGACTGCTCGGCCAGCGGCTTGAAGCGATGGCCGTCGGTGCGCAGCAAGTCGGCCAGCAGGTAGGCGTCCGAGGCGTCGGACTTGCCGCCGTGGCTGCGGTAGCGTGGGCGCGTGGCCTTGACGACGTTGGGGTGGATGGGCACGACCGTGAAGCCGGCTTGGACCAACGCATCGACGATCAGACCCGAGGGTCGCTCGATGGCGATGCGCTCGACGCCGCCGGCGTGAAGGCGGCGCATCAGTTCGGCCAAGCCAGCCGCGTCGTGCGTTGCCTCCCACTGCAAGCGCACGACAGCGCGTTCGTCGATCACGCATACGGCATGCGATCGGCTGGCCCAGTCCAGCCCGGCGAAGACTTCACTCATGGACAGACTCCTGCAAGTTGCGGTATGACTTGCCGTGCCGGAAGTCCGGGCGGGATCCTCACTGATTGGCGCTCACACCTGCTCACTGGCGTAAAGGTGGGTGTGGCGCAACACCCTGTGGCCCGTCTGGGTCTTCCGGCGCCTTGCACGCTGCGCGTCTCATGCGGGCCGTCAGGCGGCCAGGACCGTTGGCAGTCACTGCAAGGGCGCGGAAGTCGATCGCAACACTCCTCCTGCGCACGCCTGCGCGTCAAACCCGGGTTGTCCACCGCGGCGGTCGGTCGGTTCATCGCAAGCGCCGACCAACCGCCGCCGTGGACAACCCTGCGCCGCGCCATGCCGACGTACTCACACAGCCGCAAGGTAGTCCAGTGAGGGTAGGTGCCGAGTCACACGTGCGGCGCTTTTGCATGCATCAACGCGCGCTTTGAAGCGCCGCGAGCGCCGAGGTGATGGCTGACTTGTGCCCCGCTCTCTTCTCGAATATTCTAGAGAACTACGCTGATTAGCGGACAAGCTGATTGCCCATGAGTCAACCCGACCCCGTCACGTTTGGCAGGTACATCGCAGACGCCCGCAAGAAGCTGCAGATGAGCCAGAAGGAGCTTGCGTCACAGATTCTTCGCGAGGAGGACGACGAACCGATCTCGCCGCAGTACCTCAACGACATCGAGCGCGATCGCCGCAATCCGTCGTCTGACCACCTGATCCAGCAGTTCGCGAAGGTACTGAAGATCGACGCTGACTACCTTAGCTACCTTGCCGGCAAACTCCCCGAGGAGATTCGCCGAAAGAACCTCTCGGAGGACGCGGTGAAAGCGGCGTTCCTCGCCTTCCGCAAGCCGCAGAAGAAGTGACCGATGGTGACCTACGTTCGCGATCAGACGGGCAGGTTTCAGCAGCGCCCGCACTACAAGCCGGAGGAGCTGGATCGCGAATGCGAATCCGTCATCACGGGCTTTCTGAAAGGGCTGTACGGCGAAGCCCGTTATCCCGTCGACACCGAGGACCTGAAGAAGCTGATCGAACGCGATGCGGAGGACCTCGACGTCTACGCAGACCTCTCGATCTACGGCCCGGACGTTGAAGGCGTCACCGAGTTCAAGCCAGGCCGAAAGCCGGCGGTGAAGATCGCCTCGGTCCTCACCGAAGACGAGCGCCGCGAGAACCGCCTTCGCACAACCCTGACGCACGAATGGGGCCATGTCCATTTCCACGCCTACCTCTGGGAAGTGGAGCCACCGCCGCCCGACCTGCTGCGCCAACAGCCAAATCGCGACAAGGTCATCTGCAAACGCGATTCGATGCTCGACGCGGCGCAGACGGACTGGATGGAGTGGCAGGCGGGTTACGTATGCGGCGCGATCCTGATGCCGAAGACTGCGGTGCTTACCCTCTGCCGCAGGTTTGCTGAGGACCATGGCATCTTCGGCGCGGTGTCGCTGCAGGCGGCCGCTGGTACCGACTTGATCTCTCAGGTCGTGAGCGCCTTCAAGGTGTCGGCAGACGCCGCTCGGGTTCGCCTGCTCAAGCTGAACCTGGTCACCGAAGCCGCCCCGAACCAATCGCTCTTCTCCTGAAGGTACGGCCGGCGCGGTCGCCCCTTGCATCCATCTTTCGGGTTATGATACGCTAATCCGCGTATCGGCTGATTTGCGGGACGCGATCGGCGCGGACCTCAGCCGGGCAAAGCGATGCAAGGAGATCTACATGCGCCAGAACGCAAACCGTAACCAGCAAAGCCAGAAGATCGGCCGCGATGCCAAGTCCGGTCAGTTCATTCCCGTTCGCGAGGCCCAGCGCCGGCCGAGCACGACGACGGTCGAAACCATGAAGCGAAAGCCACAGGGAAAGTGAGGCAACCGATGACCACCACCACCGAACTTGAACACCAGCCCGCCGGCCACCAGAAGCCGACGACCATCGTCGTCAACGGTCGCCAGAAGGAAGTCGCCGCTAAGGAACTGTCGTTCGTCGACGTCGTGCGCCTGGCCTTCGAAGACGCTGTCTTCAACGACACGACCGTGTACACCGTCACCTACAAGCGTGGGCACGGAAGCAAGCCCGAAGGCACGCTCGTCGAGGGCGATACGGTGAAGGTCAAGGAGGGAATGATCTTCAATGTCGCACGAACTGATAAGTCGTAGCGCAGACCTTCGGCAGCTGCAGGATGAGGGCTACGAGGTAGAGGTTCGCTCGAATCACCTGCTGATCCACTCGGTTCCTTACCTGAACTCGAGGGGCGTCGTCGGCCGAGGCACGCTGGTGTCCGACCTGACCCTGGCGGGTGACGTGACCACCACTCCAGGCAATCACGTTGCCTGGTTCGTGGGCGAACATCCCTGTCAGAAGGACGGCAGAGAGATCCCGCAGATCAAGCACACCAGCCAGAGCACGCAGCTCGCACAGGACATCGTGGTCCACCACTCGTTCTCGAACAAGCCGGCGCAGGGCTACGCGAACTACCACCAAAAGATGACGCGCTACATCGATATCGTTAGCGCACCCGCCCAGTCCGTCGATCCCACCGCGACGGCGCGGACTTTCAAGCCGGTCGCCGCATCGCCAGAACAGAGCGTGTTCGAGTACCTCGATACGGCGTCCAGTCGCGCCGGCATCTTGGCAGTCAGCGATAAGCTCAAATCGTCGCGCGTCGCGATTGTCGGACTGGGTGGAACCGGCTCGTACGTCCTCGATCTGGTGGCCAAGACGCCGGTACGAGAAATTCACCTATTCGATGCCGACGCCTTCCTGCAGCACAACGCGTTTCGAGCCCCATCGGCAGCGTCGCTGGACGATCTGACGCGAGGTCTCAGCAAGGTGGCCTACTTCCGGGCGCTCTACTCCAGGATGCGCCGCGGCATCGTCGCGCACGAGGAGCACGTCTCCGAGGAAAACGTCGAAGTACTTCTCGGCTTCGATTTCGTCTTCCTCTGCCTCGATAACGGTCCGGCAAAGAAGCTGATCGTGGACCGGCTCAGCACCGGTGCAATGTCGTTCATCGATGTCGGCATCGGCGTTGAGATGGTCCCGGAGTCGCTGGCGCTCTGGGCGATATGCCGAGTAACGACGAGCACACCGGACAAGCGTGACCACTTCTCGAAGCGGGTGTCCTTCGCTGACAACAACGGCGACAACCCGTACGACAAGAACATTCAGGTGGCCGACCTGAATGCGCTCAATGCGGCCTTGGCGGTGATCAAGTGGAAGAAGGTTTGCGGCTTCTACCAGGACCTGGAGAAGGAGCACAACACGACGTACACGACGAGCTCCAACCTGTTGACCAGCGACGACCTCCTGTGAAGCGCAACGCACTCACCCCACAGTTCGTCGAGTTCATACCGACGACGCTACAAGATGGCGTTCTCTACGTCTCATTGGCCTATTCGACGGCGTCCCACCTCTGTTGCTGCGGATGTGGCAAGGAAGTCGTGACGCCGCTCTCCCCCACCGACTGGAAGCTGGTCTGCGACGGTGAAACCGTGTCGCTCGACCCGTCCATCGGAAACTGGAGCCTCGCCTGTCGATCGCACTACTGGATCAGACGTAACAGGGTTCACTGGGCCGGGCCGATGTCCCGGGATCGGATCGAGGCAGGCCGGGCCCACGATCGCGCGGCAAAAGCTCGGTACTACGGTGCCCCGACGCCGTCGGCGCCGAACTCCGATCCAACGCGTCCTTCCGATAGGCCACCGCCAACAGGAGCCGATTCCCGTATTCGTGACGGGCGTGGCCTGTGGGCGAAGCTCATTACCTGGTTGAAGAGTCCCAGTTGACCTGCTCGCATCTGCTGTGTCCTTGCCATCGCCGTCGTCGGTGGTCAGGCTCGGGGGAGAACAACGGGATGAAGTCGCCATACGATATTGGGCAACGCCACACGCTCTGGCGTCTCCGCGTCTACATGTGCTTCTTGTAGTACGCCCACTGCACACTCGCCAAGCCGCCTGCCAGCAGCGCGCCCAGCGCCACGCAGCGCTCCCACTGCACCGGCCCCGGCCAGAGCAACAGGGAAACCCCGCCCAGCCCCAGCACCGCCAACTGCAGGTACTTCGCCCGGTGATACAGGCTGGCCGACTCGCGTCCGCCGCAAGCCCGGCGGATCGCGCGCTGGGTGAACCCATCGGCGGCACCGACCGCGTACAGAAGAAGCAAGAGCGGCGCGAACCGCGCCAGGATCGCCGCGCGCACGCCGAGCAGCTGCGTGCCGACCATCGCCGCCTCGATGCCCTCCCGGTGCGAGACATAGCTGCGCCGCATGATCGTGTCCGGAATCGACAGGGTCGCCCCGTTGGCGAACTGGGTGCCCATGTCGTGGATGCCGGTGGCCTCGAACACGATCGAGTAGAGGGCATTCGCCGGCGCGGTGATGACGCCGGCATCAGCGCCCTGCCGAGCGGCGAGGGCGATGCCACTCGCAAGATCGTGCGTCAGCAGTTCACGCAGTTGCTCGATCCCCTGCGGCCAGACCTTGAACACGAACAGCCAGTCGACGATCCAGGCGCACGCCAGGAGCGCGACCAGACCCAAGGCCAGCGAGAAGGCCAGTTTCAGCGGGCTCAGCAGCACACCGGCCAACGCGCCGTCGTGGAAGGCCGCATTCCTAGACGACACGTCGACCGTCCGGTTCGGAGGGGTCCTCCGGCTGATTCCAGGGCCCGTCGAGGCGCGCGCGCAGCGTCTCCCCGATCGCCGCCAGGCTCGTCGGCATCAGCGGATCGCTCGACGCCGATGGCAGCGGCATGCGGATCTTGTGCAGCTGGCCGCCGTGAATTAGCGCGAAGGCCTCGCCCTTGGGCAGTTGCACGAGATCGGTCGGCTCGAGCATCCGGACGGTCTCCGGGGCGATTCGGTCCTCATTGCGGCTGGCGAAGTCCGCGAAATCGACCGGGTCGTTGGTGTCGGACACCGACGAGGACACGACGGTCGAGACCACGTGCACTTCGGGCAGCTGGCTGGTCAACAGCTCGGCGGTCGCCACCTCCTTGACCCGCAGCATGATCAGGGTGTTGAAGTTGCCGGCGATCTGACCGGCCTTGGCCAGCGAACCGATGCGGGCTTCCACGTCCGACCAGGTCTGCGTGTACGCCGTCACCTGAAACCCCGCCCCGCCCGCCTTGTTCAGCAGCGGAATGAACTCGTCGCCGATCAGCTCGTTGAACTCGTCGGCGTGGATCGCGATCCGTCGTGGCGTCACTTCGCCGGGCAGTCCGCGACCGGCGCCGAACTTGTAGAGGCTGCCGGCCACGCTCGTGAGGTCCGCGAACATGGAGTTCCCCACCGCCGCGGCCACCTCGTAGTCGGAGAGTGCGTCGAGCCCGACGTAGACGATGCCGCCCAGGTGGATCACCGAGGTCCAGTCGAAGACCGGGCGCCAGTCGGTCGGATCGTCGATCTCCGGCGACAGCAGTGAGGCGGTGCGACCGGTGGTGAGCTTCTCCATCAAGGGCAGCAGCGACGCCACCAACTTGTCGAAGTGGCTCTTCTCGTAGTTGAGCGTCGATGCGAGCGCGTGGGCGATCGGGTCGTAGAGCTTCTTGCGCCGCGCGTATTCCACGAGGCTGACCGCACGCGCGCCGCGCGACTGCAGGCCCTTGTCGAGATTCTTCTTGTCGATGGCCAGCGATCGCAGCTCCTCACGCCAGCCCGCGGCGGCGGGCTCCCGGTCGAGCCAGTATTCGAAGTAGTCGATCAGCAGCGGCTCGACATCGGACGCGTAGCGGTTGATCTCCTGGTAATCGGGCTTGCGACCGAGCGCCACGAGCGCGCGGACCATCACGTTCACGAAGCGCCAGACGAACTCCTTGAAGGCGGCGGACTGGCCTTCCGAGGGCAACTGGCCCGCGATGCGGGTGGCGACCTCGGTGATGCGCGAGAAGCTGC
>CAUJJO010000079.1 GCA_963205125.1 Pseudomonadota bacterium
CGCGGCAGCGACGGCCCCTTCGACCCGCGCATCCACCTGCTGCGCGGCCAGCCCGGGCAGATCGACGTCGCGCAGTACTACCGCGCGCTGCTCCTGGGCAGCGCGATCCGCAAGAGCCACGAGAGCGGCGACGACCGCGTGCAGGACCCCTACTGCCTGCGCTGCCAGCCGCAGGTGGTCGGCGCCTGCCTGGACCAGCTGCGCCACGCGGCACTCGTGCTGCTGCGCGAGGCCAACGCCGTCACCGACAACCCGCTGGTCTTCGCCGCGGGCGATGCCGGCGGCGAGGCAGGCACGCTGATCTCCGGCGGCAACTTCCATGCCGAGCCGGTGGCGCTGGCCTGCGACGCGATGGCCAACGCGATCGCCGAGGTCGGCGCGATCGCCGAGCGCCGCGTGGGCATGCTGATCGACGCCAACATCTCGCGCCTGCCGCCCTTCCTCACCGCCAACGCCGGGCTCAACAGCGGCTTCATGATCCTGCACGTCACCGCGGCGGCGCTGGCCAGCGAGAACAAGACCTACGCGCATCCGGCCAGCGTCGACAGCCTGCCCACCAGCGCCAACCAGGAGGACCATGTCTCGATGGCCACCTTCGCGGCGCGGCGGCTGCAGCCGATGATCGACAACGTGCGGCGGATCCTCGCGATCGAGTGGCTGGCCGCGGCGCAGGGCATCGAATACCTGCGCCCGCTGCAGAGCTCGGCGGTGCTCGAAGAGGCGCACGCGCTGCTGCGCGGCTTCAGCGCGGCGATGATGGAAGACCGCTCGCTCGCGCCCGACATCGAGGCCGCGGCCTCGCGCATCGGCGAGGGCGCGCTGTCGGCGCTCTTCAAGGGCCTGGCCGGCATGCCGGCGCTGTGGGTGCCGGCCTGAAGCGACCCCCGAGGTCGAACCGCGGACCATCCCCGGGTCGCCACCGGGGCTGCATGGATCGTCTCCACCTGGAGATGCGACCGAGTTCACGTATCGCGTGGGGCCGCGTACATCCAACCTCGGCACGTCAAAGGCCGGCGTGCGCTTTTGTGATATGAAGCGACCCTTCTTCCAACGCGCCCATCCGCCATCATGCTGAACGTCGACATCGCCAAGCTCGAGCAACTCGTCGTGGACCTGCGCACGCTGGTCAAGGAAGGCCTGTTGGCCACCGACATCTGGGATCGCGCGACGGGCCTGTCGCTGGCCGGCTACAACGCGCAGCCGGCGGCGGTGGCGCTGTTCAACCAGTTGACCGAGGAGATCGGCAGCACGCTGGGTGGCGCCGGCTTCCCGAACCTCGGCCGCTACTACTTGCTCGAACTCGAAGGCGACAACGCGGTGGTGATCCTGCAGCACGGCGCCGACCTGCTGCAGGGCATGCTGCTGAACGCGAAGAAGGTCAACATGGGGATCCTCTTCAGCATTGCGATCCCGAAATCGCTCGAAGGCGTCGCCAAGTCCCGCGGCTGAAGGCGAGAACCCGCGAGCTTCGCGTCGGCACGCCTGCCTCGAGCCCGAGGAAACGGTGTCGCGCGTGATCGAGAAGACCGGTGCGGCGCCTCCCGCCGACGCCCGAGCCTGGACCGGCAGCAGCATGAGCGCAAGCGTCTGGACCCCGACGCGCGAGAGCGCGAGCACCCTGGCCTTCATGTCGACGCTGCGGCTGCACTCGAGCGCCTGGCAGTGGGTCGACGCGCCCGAGCAGGCGCGCTGGTGGGTCGTCGACGCCGGGGCGCACGAGGACCTCGGCGCGCTGGCCGCGCACTACGACCGCCTGCCCGAGAAGCCGCGCGTGGCCTTCCTCGCGGCCCAGCTCAACCAGTTGCCGCGGCCTTCGTGGACCTTCTTCAAGCCGCCGGTGAAGAGCGGGCTCGTCTTCAACTGGGTGCGCCCGCACGAAGGGCGCTCCGGCGCCGCCGTGCCCGGGAAGTCAACCCTGCGCGCGGCCGTGTCCACGCCTGCAGCCGCCCCCGTGGCGGCAGGCGAGGCGCCGCCCTGGCGGCAGGGCGTGCTGCGCCTGCGCCGCTGGCCCAACATGAGCCGCTACGGCAACACGCTCGAGCTGACGGTGGCCTGCTCGCGGCTGCTGGCCGCCCCGGCCAGTTACGCGCAGCTGCTGCAATGGTCGGTGCCGGCGCCGCTGCTGGACCGCCTGCTGGCCGACGCCCACGAGGCCGGGCTGCTGCAGCTCGAAGCCGTCGCGCCGGATGCGGCAGCGGCCGCCTCGTCGGTGGCGATGCCGCAAGCGTCCGCGGCCGCGGCGGAGCCGGCCGCGGCCGGCGGCGAGCGCTCGCGCTGGGACCTCGTCAAGCGTCTGCTCGGCAAGTTCACGCGCCGATGAACGGCCGCGCCGCGGCGGGCGGATCGACACCACAAGAGGGAGGCCCCGGCGCCGCCGCGGGAGCAAGAAGATGAAAGTCGTCCTTGGCCATCACGCGAAGCACCAGGTCGTCTTCGTCGGGCCTTTCGGCGTCGGCAAGACGACCGCGCTGCGCGCCGTCTCCGACATTCCGGTCGCCAGCATGGAGACCGAGAGTGCCGAGGTTGCCGCCCTCGGCGATCGCGGCAAGACGACGACCACGGTCGGCTTCGACTACGGCGAGTGGCAGTTCCCCGACGGCGCGCGCGTAGGCCTCTACGGCGTGCCCGGGCAGGAGCGCTTCAACGCCATGTGGGACGCGCTGCTGCCGCAGAGCTCGGCCGTCGTGCTCTGGCTCTACGGCGACCGCGGCGACGCGCTGGCCGACGGCCGCTTCTGGCTCGACGCGCTGGCCCGGCGCAAGGCGGTGGCGCGGCTTGCGGTGGCGGTGACGAGGCTTGCGCCCGACACCCCGGACGAGCAGCTCGAACCCTACCGTCGCCTGACCAGCCGCTACCACGCGCTGGCGCCCGTCATCACCGCCGACCCGCGCGACGCCGGCAGCGTGATGCAGGCGATCATGGTCGCGCTCAGCACGCCGTTCTCGGCGGTGCAGGCCTGAAGGCCTCGAGGCCCGTTCCAGGATGACGATCTCGCCGGCCACCACCGTGTTGCCCCCGGTCCGGCCGCTTCCCCCTTTCGAGCGCTCGAGGAGTTGGACTATGGATTCGCAGGCCCTGGGCCGCTACGTCTTGCCGACCATGGAGGATCTGCCGCGGCGCATCCCCAGGCTGATCGCCGCCGTGCTGTGCACGCCCGACGGCTTCAACATCTGCTCGCTGGGCGTCGACGAGAAGCAGGTCGGCAAGCTGGCCGCGCTCTCGGGCTCGCTGCTGGCGGTGGGCGACGCCACGCTGGCCGAACTCAACCCGGCCACCGGCGCGCACGCGATGGACCTGCTGACGCTCAAGGCCGGCGGCTTCCAGGTGCTGGGCGTGAAGGTGCACAAGCCCGGCGGCCACCTGATCCTCATGGGCGCGGCCAGCGACACCACGCTCGGCGTGATGATCGTCGGCATGCAGCACGTGGCCTCGGCGATCGAGCGGCTCTTCAACGGCGGCTGAAACGGCGGCTGAAACGGCGGCGGGCGCTGCCGTGCGCGCATCCCTTGCGTCGAACCGGCGCGCGTCCTGCATGATGCGGGCATGCTCAGCCTGACGATCGGACCTCTGGCGCTGCCCCTGCAGCCGCTGCTGCTCGCCGCGGGGCTGGCGGTGGCGCTGCTGCTGCTGCGACGGCTCGCGCCGCGCGAGGCGCGCGAGCGCCTGGCCAACCAGCTGTGGTGGGCGCTGGCCATCGGGCTGCTCGCAGCGCGGCTCGTCTACCTGCTGCGCCACGGCGACGCCTACGCCGCGAGCCCGTGGGCGATGCTGGACGTCCGCGACGGCGGCTGGCTGCCGGTGGCCGGGATCGTGGCCGGGCTGGCGCTGCTGCTGCTGCGGGCGCCGCGCCAGCCGGCCCTGCGGCGCCCGCTGCTGCTGGCCGCGGGCGCGGGCCTGCTGGGCTGGCTGCTGGCCGATGCGCTGGCGCTGGACCGCCGCACCGAGGCCCAGGCCTTGCCGGCACTGGCCCTGGTGGCGCTGCAGCAGGCCCCTGGCGGCGCGGCCGCGGCGCCTGCGGCCGCCGCCGGTAGCGCGGCTGCGGCGCCTGCGGTCGCAGCCGGCAGCGCGGCCACGCAGACGCTGCCCGCGCTGCTCGATGGCCGGCCACAGGTCATCAACCTCTGGGCGAGCTGGTGCGGGCCCTGCCGCGCCGAGATGCCGATGCTGGCCGCCGCGCAGCAGCGCGAGCGCGGCGTGCGCTTCCTCTTCGTCAACCAGGGCGAGACCGCGGCGACCGTGCAGGCCTGGCTCGCGCGCGAGCGCCTGCCGCTGCAGGACGTCTGGCTGGACCCGACCTCGGCACTCGGTCCGGCGCTGGGTTCGCGCGCGCTGCCGACGACGATCTTCGTCGACGCCCAGGGCCGCCGCGTGGCCGCGCACGTCGGCGCGCTCAACGAGGCGGCGCTGCGCGTGCGGCTGCAGGAACTCGGGGCGCGCTGAGGGAGGAGCCGGCGTGCGCCGCCGCACCGCCGCACGCCGCCGCACGTCACACTACGCCGGGCGCAGCACGGCCTGCAGCCGCTCGACGAAGATCGCCAGCTCGATCGGCTTGGTCCAGTAATCGACGACGCCGGCGGCGCGGGCCTTGCCGATGTCCTCGGGCATGGCGTTGGCCGACAGGGCCACGCAGCGCAGGCCGGCGGTTGCCGGGTCGGCCTGCAGCGCCTGCATCACCGCCAGCCCGTCCATGTCCGGGAGCTGCATGTCCAGCAGCACGAGGTCGGGCTGCCAGCTGCGCGCCATGTCGAGGCCGCTGCGGCCATCGCTGGCCGTCTGCAGACTCACCCAGGCGTGCGGCGCGAGGATCTCGCGCACGAGCAGCGCGTTGATCTCGTTGTCTTCGATGTAGAGCACGCGGGCCGGCGGCAGGCGCTGCGCCTCGGCGGCCCCCTCGGGCGGGGGCTCGGGCGAGGGCTCGGCCGGCGTGGGCAGGGCGACCGCGGCGACGCGATGGGCCGGTGCAGGCGCGTGCGCGGGCGACGGCAAGGCCTCGTCCGCGGGCGCGGGCGCGGGCGGCAGCGTGAACGCGAACACCGAGCCTTCGCCGACGCGGCTGCTGGCCTCGATGCGCCCCTGCATCTGCTCGACCAGCGCCTTGGCGATCGCCAGGCCGATGCCGGTGCCCTCGATGCCCAGCCGCTCGGCGCCCAGGCGGTTGAAGGGCTCGAAGGCGGCTTGCAACTGCGCCGGCTCGATGCCGCGGCCGCTGTCGCGCACCTGCAGACGCCACTGGGCGCCCTCGCGCTGTGCCGCGAGGTGCACGTGGCCGCCGCGGCGGTTGTACTTGATGGCGTTGGAGAGCAGGTTGAGCAGCACCTGCCGCGCGCGCACCGGGTCGGCCCAGACCTCGCCCGCGGGCAAGGCGTCCACATGCAGGGTGACGCCGCGTTCGCCGGCCTCGCGCTGCACCAGGCTGAGCGTGGAGGACACGAGCTCGGCCAGCGGCACGGCGCGCGGCGAAAGCCGCAGGTCGCCGGTCTCCGCACGCGAGAGGTCCAGCACGTCGTCGATCAGCGCCAGCAGGTGGCGCCCGGCGTCGTCGATGTGGCGCAGCCAGCGCTGGCGGGTCTCGGCCTGCAGCTCGCCGCCGTCTTCGCGCAGCAGCTGCGTGAAGCCGAGTACCGCGTTCAGCGGCGTGCGCAGCTCGTGGCTGATGCGCGAGAGGAAGCGCGACTTGGCGCGGCTCTCGGCGAGTGCCAGCTCGCGTTCGCGCAGTGCCTGCTCGGCCTGCATGAGCTCGGTGATGTCCCAGTTCAGGCCGATGCGACGCGTCTGCCGGCCGTGCTCGTCGCGCAGGACCACCGAGCGCGAGGCCAGCCAGCGCACCGTGCCGTCCGGCCAGACGACGCGAAAGCTGCCGCGCCACTCCTGTTCGCTGTCGAAGGCCTGCCGCTGCACCGGCATGATCGTGGCGTGATCGTCCGGGTGCAGGTAGGTCCAGACCTCCTCGGGGCGGATCGCGCGCCCCGGCGACTGCACGCCGCGCAGGCGGAACATGGCCGCGTCCCAGGTCGCTTCGCCGGTGGCGCTGACGTATTCCCATCGACCCATGCCCACGGCCGACGCCGTCAGCTCCATGCGCTGGTTCGATTCGCGCAGCCGCTGCAGCGTCTCGTGCTGCTCGGTGACGTCGATGGTGATGCCTTCCATGCGGCCCGGCTCGTCCGTGCTGGCCGCCGTGATCTGGCCGCGCGTGATCAGCCAGCGCACGCTGCCGTCGGCGTGCAGCGCGCGGAACTCGACCTCGAAGGGGCCGCTGCCGCGGCGGGTGGCGAGCTCGACGAGGCGGGCGCGATCCTCGGGGTGTGCGCAGCGGCGCAGCCAGTCGCCAAAGCGCAGCGAGCCCTGCGCGGGGTCCAGGCCGAAGAGTTCGAAGTTGCGCTGGTTCCAGTCCGGCCTCGCGTCGTCGTTCAGCGGCGAGGACCACAAGCCGATGCGCGCCGCCTCGGCGGCCGATTCGAGCCGCCGCGTCAGCCGCCGCGTGCGCTCGGCCTGCTCGACGCGCGCGCTCTCGTCGAGCAGCACGCCGGTGAAGCCGACGGCGCGGCCGCTGGCATCGCGCTGCACCGTCAGCCGCGCCAGCACGTGGCGCCAGCCGCCTTCGGGCCGCCGGTAGCGCAGCGTCAGGTCGCTGGTCGGCGTGCCCTGCCAGGCCTCTCGTACCCACTGCTCGACGGCGGGCAGGTCGTCCGGATGGATCTGCCCGCGCACCACGTCCAGCGCCAGGCCCTGCGGGCGAAACGGCAGGCCGACGTGCCGGGCCGCGCGCTCGTCGAGGTAGATGAGGTCGGTCCGCAGGTCCTGCCGCCACAGCCCGATCTCGTTCAACTGCAGCGCAAGCTCGAGCTCCTCGCGCAGCTTCTGTGCCTGCCGCGCGAGCTCGTGCGTCGCCGTGTCGTCGCTGTTCACGCCGAGCACGCGCACCGCGCGTCCGTGCTCGTCGTGGAACACCTTCCACTGCGAATGGACGTAGCGGATCTCGCCGTCGGCCCGGCGCAGCCGCATGCGGCTGGCATAGTTGCCGGGGCGGCTCAGGGAGGGCACGAAGCTGCCGGGTTCGCGGTCCTCGGCGAAGAACTGCCGCGAGGCGTCCCGGTAGGCCGGTGCCGGCGTCCCGGGCGGCGGGACGGGCAGGCCGAAGATGCGGTACATCTGCTCGTCCCAGTGGCCTTGCATCGTCACCGGATCGCGCTCGAAGATGCCGGCGTTGCAGAACTCCTGCAGGATGGCCACGCGCTCGCGCAGGTCGGCGATCGTCTGCTGCAGTGAACCCGGCTCGGGGTGCGGCTCGAGC
The DNA here is from genome assembly GCA_963205125.1 of Pseudomonadota bacterium. Classification (GTDB taxonomy): domain Bacteria; phylum Pseudomonadota; class Gammaproteobacteria; order Burkholderiales; family Burkholderiaceae_C; genus Rubrivivax. The sequence goes on from CAUJJO010000079.1 coordinate 7,295, forward strand.
GCGAGCAGCCGCGCATCGCCGCCGGCCGCCTGCTCGGTGAGCTGCCAGCGCGTCCGCAGCCGCGCCTGCCGCGGCCCGAGGTGCGCGCTCGCCTCGGTGCCGACCAGCGCCGCGGCGTCGCCTGCGCCCAGCGCCCGCGCAAAGGCCTGCGAGCACCACAGGATGCGGTCCTGGTCGTCGACCAGGGCCAGCGCGGGGGCGGCGGCCGTCAGCGCCGTCAGCGCCGTCAGCGCTGCCAGCGACGTCAGCGCCGCCGGCTGCTGCTGCGCCTGGCTGTCGTCGGCCATCGCGATTCCGGGGCGGCTTGCGCGTTCATCGGTCCACTGTAGCGGGTTCGGCCGTCGCCGGGGCGGACCGCCGAAGGCGCGGGCGCGCTCAGCTGAAACTCAGCCCGCCGATGCACAACCAGGGCAGCGCCTGGCTGCCGCCGTCGATGCGCTCGCGGCTGACCGCGCGCACGTCCTGCAGCATCTGCGCGACGTTGCCGGTGATCATGGTCTCGGCCAGCGCCGCGCCGACGCGGCCGTCGCGGAGGGCGAAGCTGTTCTTGATGACGCCCGCGAAGTCGCCGTTGGGCGCCGGCTCGCCCATCGAGAGGCGGTCGACGAGCGCGCCGCGCGCCACGCTGGCGATGATCTCGGCAAGCGGCGTCGACCCCGCCCGCAGCTCCCAGCCCTGTGCGGCCACCGGGCGGTGCGGCAGCCCCGTCTTGCGGCTGCCGTAGAGGCTGGGCGTGAGCTGCGTCAGCACGCCGGCATCGAGCAGCGTCGTGGCCGGCGCGACGAAGGCGTCCGCGGTGACGGGCACGCAGCCCGGCGCGTCGAAGCGGCTCTGCAGCGTGAGCAGCGGCGAGGCGATGCGCTGGCCGACGCGCTCGCGGTAGATCGAGCTGCCGTCGATCAGCGGGCCGTCGCCCAGCTGCGCCATCAGCCAGGACAGCAGTTCGTCGACCGCGCCCGGCGCCAGCACCACCTCGCCGACGAAGCGCTCGCCAAGCGGCTGCGTGTTCACCTGCTGCTCGAGCTCGCGCATCATGCGCGCGATGCCGAAGCGCTGCGGCAGCCCGGCCAGCGTGTCGGCCGTGCCGCCCGCGCCGTTGAAGGAGCTGGTGCGCCCGCCCTCGCGCGCCAGGCCGAACAGCGAGGCCTCGCACCAGCCGAGCTCGCAGGCGATCACGCTGTCGCTGCGGCCATCGCCGCCGCCGAACGTCAGCGTGTGCGAGCGGCTGTGCACGTGCGCGGCCAGCGCCTCCTCGATCATCATCGCGGGCGTGTTCGCCGCGCGCCAGACGAGCAGTTCGCGCAAGGCCTCGGCCAGGGCCGCGGGGTCGGCCTCGCGCGGGCCGCGCACGATGCTCGCGCGCTGCCCGCCGGAGACGGCGTTGGCCTCGTCGACGGGCGCCGAGGCGGCGGCGCTCCAGATCTCGTCGACCAGCGCCGCGACGCCTTGCGCGTCGACGCGGTTGCCTTCGGCCGAGGCGCGGCGCCCGTCGACGATGGCGGTCGCCGAAAGCCGCTGCGAGGCGTTGCTGCGCAGCAGGCTGGGCTCGTTGTGCGCAAGGTTGAGTTCGCAGCGCTGGCTGCTGCTGGCGCTCACCTGCGCCTGCTGGAAGCCGCGCGCGCGCAGCGCGTCGGCCAGGTGCGCGGCGGCATCCTCGAGGCGGAAGTCGGTCGTCATGGCGTGCCCCTCCTCACTGCCCGCCGAGGTGCGCACGCGTGCGCAGCGCCGGGCCGCCGACCGAGACGACCATCGGCTGCTTCTTGCCGCAGTAGCCGTTGCAGCTCCACTTCATCTCGCGGCCGACGCCGTCCACCTGCCGCAGCACGTCGAGCGCGCTGCCCGAGAGCGTGGTGTCGCGGATCGCGCGGCCGATCCTGCCGCCGCGGATCTCGTAGCCGAGGTTGACGCCGAACATGAACTCGGTCGTCGCGTCGGCCTGGCCGTTGCTCGTGTCCAGCAGCAGGTAGCCGTCCTCCACGCCCTCGATCAGCTCGGCCAGCGAACTCGCTCCCGGCAGCACTGCGGTGTTGCGCATGCGCACGAGCGGCTCGTCGTCCGGGCCGTAGGCGCGCGCGTTGCCGCTGGGCGGCAAGCCCAGGCGCGCCGCCGTCTCGCGGCTGTGCATGAAGTCACGCAGCACGCCGCGTTCGATCATGGTCACGTCGGCAGCCGGCGTGCCCTCGTCGTCGACGTAGACCGGGCACATCAGCTCCTGCCCGTCCCAGTGGTGCGCCAGGTCCATCATGGTGATCAGCTCGCTGGCCACGCGACGGCCCTGCAGGTCGGCGGTGACGGCGCCCGAGAGCACGGCGTCCGCCTCGCAGGGGTGGCCCATCGCCTCGTGCGCGAGCATGCCGGTGAGGTCGGCCGAGAGCACCACCTGCTGCGCGCCGCCGCGCGCGGGCACGGCGTGGCGCTTGGCCTGCAGGTGGCCGTGCAACGCGTCCAGCCGCGGCGCCAGCGTGGCCAGCGACCAGTCGATGTCGGCCAGGCTGCCCAGGCCCGAGACGATCTCGGTGAGCTCGATCGGCGCGCCGTCCTCGTCCTCGCCCACCAGCACGACGTAGACCGCCGCGCGCTGGATGCGCGCAAGCGCCTGGGCCCCGCCTTCGGTGCGCAAGTGCTTGACGTGCGCCTCGTCGGTGAGAAGGACGCGCGTGCTCAGCAGCCCCGGGTACTGCGCCATGCAGTGCGCGTGCAGCTCGGCCATGCGCTGGCCGCATTCGGCTGCCGAGAGCGGCGCCGCGCCGTGCGCGCGCTGCTCATCGCGGCCGTGCGCGCCGGGCAGCGCGAGCGCGCTGCGCGGGCCGAAGCCGGCCATCGCCGCGGCGTTCTGCAAGGCCTGCTCGCGCACGCGGGCCGGCGCGCTTGCGGCCCCGGCGGGCGCCGAGGCAAAGCCCCAGTAGCCGCCGCGATAGGCGCGCGCGCTCACACCCGCCTGTGCGCTGCGCAGGTTGCCGGTCAGGTTGCCGTCGACCATCAGCATGCGCGTCTTGCGCAGCTCGTGGTGGCGGGTTTCGAGATAGGTGTCGGGCAGGGACATCGGACGGCGGGCGCGCCTGGGCGACGCCGGTCAGCGGCAGTCGCCGCATCATACGAAGGGCCTTTGCGCCGCGCTGACGCGGGGCTTGCGCCTCGGGAGGCCGGGGCGACGCGGCACCACCTCGCCCACAGACTGCGCCCGCAGACTGCGGCACACTGCGCGCCATGAACAGCTTGCGTCGAACCGACGAGCGCCACCGCGCCTGGGTGCGCGAGGCCGTGCGCCGCATCGAGGCCGACTTCCAGCGCAGCAGCGACACGCACCTCATTGCGCTGCCGCTGCCGGGCATGAAGGGCGTCGACCTCTACCTCAAGGACGAGAGCAGCCACCCGACCGGCAGCCTCAAGCACCGCCTCGCGCGCAGCCTCTTTCTGCACGCGCTGTGCAACGGCTGGCTGCACGAAGGCTCGACCGTCGTCGAGGCCAGCAGCGGCAGCACGGCGATCAGCGAGGCCTACTTCGCGCGGCTGCTGGGCCTGCCCTTCATCGCGGTGATGCCGGCGACCACCAGCCGCGAGAAGATCGCCGCGATCGAGTTCCAGGGCGGGCGCTGCCACCTCGTCGACGACCCGCGCGCGATCTACGGCGAGAGTCAGCGCCTGGCCGACGAGGCCGGCGGGCGCTTCATCGACCAGTTCACCTACCCCGAGCGCGCGACCGACTGGCGCGCCAACAACAACATCGCCGAGAGCATCTATACGCAGATGCGGCGCGAGCGCCACCCCTGCCCGGCGTGGATCGTCGCCAGCGCCGGCACCGGCGGCACGCTGGCCACCCTCGGCCGCTACGTGCACTACTGCCGGCACGACACGCGCGTCTGCGGCGTCGACGCCGAGCGCAGCGTCTTCTTCGAGCACTACCAGAGCGGCGACCCCGCGCTCGTCACCGACCAGGGCTCGCGCATCGAGGGCATAGGCCGTCCGCGCGTCGAGGCCAGCTTCCTGCCCGACGTGCTCGACGCCATGGTCAAGGTGCCCGACGTCTGGAGCCTCGCGGCCATGCACGTGCTCAGCGCCCGCCTGGGCCGCCGCGTCGGCGGCAGCACCGGCACCAACCTGGTCGCGGCGCTGCTTTGCGCGCAGGCGCTGCACGACGCCGGCCAGGGCGGATCGGTCGTCACGCTGCTCTGCGACGGCGGTGAGCGCTACCGCCACACCTGCTTCGACGAGGCCTGGCAGCGCGCGCAAGGCCTGCAGAGCGAGGCCGAGCAACGCGCCGTCGCGCAGTGGATCGAACAAGGCCGCATGCCGCAGCAAGCGCGGGACGCGCTGCGCACCGCCGGCGCGCTCGCGCCTTGACTCATTCGCGCACTTCCACTCCCTACCCAGGAACCTGAAAGAGGAAGGGGCGCGGAGGGAGCCTTTTTGTGTATGGAAGCCTCATGACGAGGCGGTCGGAGCAGGCTCGCCTACCCGGTTCCGAGGCGCAAGTCGGCAGCGCCCCCGCCGCATCTCCCTCTCCCGCCCTGCGGGAGAGGGCAGGGGTGAGGGTGCCAGCCCCGCAGCAAGCCGCCGACCCGACGATCAACGCCCCGCCTGATCGCCCGCCGGCACGATCGCCTCGGCCTCGATCTCGACCAGCAGCGCCGGGTCGATCAGGCGGCTGACCTCGAGCAGCGTCGCCGCCGGGCGCACCGCGGCGAAGAACTCGCCGTGGGCGCGGCCGACTTCGGGCCAGTGCGCGATGTCGGTGACGAACATGCGCGTGCGCACCACGTGCTGCAGCGAGGCGCCGGCCTCCTCGAGCGCCGCCTGGATCGTGCGCAGCGCCTGCAGCGCCTGCGCATAGGGATCGCCGACGCCGACGATGCCGTCGGCCGTGGCCGCCGTCGTCCCCGCGACGACGACGTGCGGGCCGACGCGTACCGCGCGCGAGTAGCCGACCACGGCCTCCCAGGGGCCGCCGCTGAAGACGTGGATGCGTGCCGGATTCATCGATGAGCTCACTCCTGTCGTTGCACCAGCGCCCGCAGCGGCTCGGGCAGCCAGCCGCGCAGGCGCGCGCCGATGCGGGCTTCGTGCCGCTGCCAGACGATGCCGAGGTAGACGATGGCAAGGCCGATCGCGCTCAGGATGAAGGGCAGGAGCAGGCTGATCTTGAACGCGCCGTAGGCCAGATAGCTCAGGTAGCCCGCCACGCCCAGCCCGCCGAACACCGTGAAGACCCGACGCCCGAGGATGGGCCCGAGCACGAGCAGCAACAGGTTGATGGCGAGGTAGCCGAGGGCGCTCCAGGCGCTCTGCGATGGCGTGAGCGTGAGGCCGCCCCAGAACGCCAGCATGCCGAAGAGGTAGAGCCAGAACGCGAAGTCCTTGCCGCTGCGCGTGCGCAGGTCGATCCAGAACGCCACGAGCAGCATCAGCAGGCCGAACCACAGCGAGACGAGCTTGCGCAGGTCCCAGCTCGTGTCCTCGCGGCCGAAGAGGAAGGGCGTGAGGTCCATGCTCATGTACCAGAGCGTCACCGCCACCGGCATCAGCAGGAAGGGCAGGCGGTAGCGCCGCGCGAGCACCGCGCCGACGGCGAGCGTCGCCAGCTCCATCAGCGTCCAGCGCCAGTCGATGTGGGTGTGGAACTCCCGGTAGACCCGGCCTTCGGCCCACGCGCCCATCGTCACCTGCAGGCCATAGACCGCCAGCGGCGTGAGCGCGACCACCAGCGCCGCGCAGATGCCTGCCGGGATCGGCAGCTGCCGGCGATGAAGCAGATGCTCGGTGAGCAGCAGCGCAAGCGTCGCGTAGGCCAGCGCGAGCGCGAGCAGCCCGGGCCCGCCGAAGCGCTCCCAGCCCAGCGTCATGAACAGTGTCATCGCGCCGATCGCGATCAGCCCGCCGAGGTAGCTGAGCACATGCGTGAAGCGAAAGCTCGGCGCGCCCGCCTGCTGCTCGGCGAGGAAGGCCCACAGCGCCTCGGCCTGCTCGGCGCCGATCAGGCCGCGCGCGGCCGCCTGCGCGAGCAGGCTGCGATCGATGTTCATGGCTGCCCTGTCATCGCGGCCGCCGGGCCGCGCGCGCCGCGTCTCCCGTGACGCCGCGGCTCAACGATAACGCTGCAGGTAGCGCCGCTCGAAGCTGCGCTTGACCCAGTGAAAGACGGGGCTGGACGGCAGCAGCCAGTTGCGCCGCGGCGTGCGCCAGATCAGCGTGCCGCGGTCCAGGCTGTCGACGATGCAGGCGAGCTCGACCTCGAAGGTCGCGTTGGCGTGCTCGCCGCGCAGGTCGCCGAGCAGGTTGGCCGCCGCCGCCACCGCCTGCAGGTCGGCCATGTGCGCCTGCTTGGGCAGCCAGTCCGGCCCCGGGAAGCTGCCCGAGTCGCCGGCGACGACGACGCGCTCCCAGCCCGGCACGCGGCAGTGCTCGTCGGCCTGCACCAGGCCGCCGGGCGAGCGCGGCAGCTCGGTGGCGTCGAACCAGGCGTTGCCGGTCATCCCGGGCATGAAGAGGATCAGGTCGGCGCCGATCTCGCCGCCCTCGGTCACCACCTTGTCGGCCTCGAGCCGCACCATCTTGTGCCCCAGGTGCGTGGCGATGCCGCGCCGCGCCATCTCGCCGAGCAGGTGCTGCACGGCCTTGGGGCCCAGGCGGTTGCCCGGCTCGCGCGCGGGGCTGAAGAAGGTGAGATCGAAGCGCCCGCGCCGGCCCTCGCGCCGCAGCTGCTGGTCGATGCCGAAGAGGAACTCGAACATCGGCCCGCCGCGCATCGCCGCGGGCTCGTTGGGGTTGCCGGCAAAGCCGACCGCGATGCGGCCGCCCTGCAGCGCCTGCAGCCGGTCGCGGATGCGCTCGGCGGCGGCGATGCCTTCGCAAGGCGTGATCGCGTGCTCGATGCCCGGCAGCTTCTTGATGAAGCGCCCGCCGGTGGCGATCACGAGCCCGTCGTTGGAAAGCTCGCCGCTGCTCGTGAGCACCGTGCGGCCCTTGTCGCGCAAGCCCGTGACCTCGCCCGCGTGGAAGCGCACCTTCATGCGCTGCAGGAACTTGTCGAGCGGGATGATCAGGTCCTCGCGCCGACGCAGGCCGCTCGGGATCCAGATGATTCCCGGCAGGTAGTGCAGCTCGGCGCGCGGCGCCACCAGCGTGATCTCGACCTCGCTGTCGCGGCGCCGCAGCTCGCGGATCGCCGAGAGCCCGGCGAAGCCGGCTCCCAGCACGGTGATGCAGTGGCTGCGCCGTGTGCGCTGTGTGGGGTGTGTGCGGTGTGCGGACATCTCGGGGCTCCCGACTCGAAGCGAGGGCGCTCGAATATACCCCTAACAGTATGCGGGATCGAAGCCCGGGTACCCGCGCGCGCCCTCGCTGCGGCCGGTGGCGGCATGCCGCCTCAGCCCTTGTGCCGCCGCCACGCCCACCCGAGCGCGTAGACCGCCAGCGCGAGCCCCAGCAGGCGCACGCTGTTGCCGATGCCGACGTCGTGTGCCAGCACGCCGAAGCGCCCGAAGATCTCGGTCCAGTCGTGCTCGCCGCCGCCGACCAGCGGCAGCGCCTGCGCCCGCGCGTCCTTCATGTAGCGGCCGACGTTCATCAGGCTCTCCGCCAGCCACAGCAGCATCGCCGCGAAGCCGGGCGCCTGGCGTCGGCGCCGGAAGTGGTGCGCGAAGAGCGCCGGGAACAGCAGCTGGAAGATCGTGCCGCCGTAGACCATCAGCCGCTCGGAGAAGAGCCCGACGACCGGATGCCCCGCCTCGTGCAGCGCGAGGTTGGCGCCGTCGAGCAGGAAGACCCAGCCTTCGCGGCTCACGAAATGCACCCAGGCGAACCAGAGCGCCGCCAGGCCGAGCGCGACCAAGCCCCAGCGCGGCACCGGCGCCCAGTCGTCTACGTCGAGGGCGTCGGCATCCCTTGGCGCCAAGGAGCTTCTGCGAGGTCTTTCCATCTCCTGCCCGCATCGCCCGCGCGGAACGAGGGCGGCAGATGCAGTCCTAGACCCGACCGACGCCGCCGAACAGACCACCCGAGAGCCCACCGACCACGGCCATCAGCAGGCCCATGATCAGCCCCAGGATGACCATCGCCGGAATCGCCGCGACGGCCCACTTGATCATGAACACGACCATCGACCAGAACGGCATCTTGACGTCGACGACAACGACCTTGCTCTCCATGGCGGTTCCTCCTCGGTGGGTTTCGAGGCGTCATTCTGCGGGGCTTGCGCGGGGTCGTTGTCCCGGGCCCGGGTGGAAAGCCATTGTCGATGCGGGTTCCACACGAAACGACGAAGGAGCCCGAATTGCATTCGGCTGTTTGCCCAACGTCTGACACGAGCGGCAGTTGGAGGCAAGCGAAGCTTGCCGGAAACTGCCCGCTCGACGAAGGGGTTGGGCGTCAACTTCACAGCACCGGCTGGTGCTCTCTGCTTGCGTGCCAGAACGCAAGAACATGAAGCTCGCCAGCAGTGGCCGTGTAGTAAACGAAGTACCGCACGCGGTTCAGGTACAGCCGCCGCACACCCGGCGTGCGCGAACCCTGGTACTTGGCACCGATGCCGGGCTGCTCCGCCAGCAGAGCGACGGACTCTCCAAAGTCTGCGGCGATGGCACCTGGTGCAGACGGCCGATTTGCAGCCCACCACTCAGCCGCCTTATGTACCTGCTTCGCTGCTCGGGCAGAGACCTTGACCCGAAGCGCCATGCTCAGCCATGCTTGGGCAGGGACTGAAGCAGTTCTTCCAGCGAGACGTACTCCCCGCGCTCGATCTCAGCCACGGCCTCCAAGAGCTCAGCTTCCTGGGCCTCGGTGAGCGAGAAGCGCTCGTCTGCGCCGCGAGTGACTACGGCAACGACTGCACCTTCTACGAGCGGGACGTCCTCAAGGACGACCTTCCCGTTGACGACGGTTCCGGTGGCGACTTGCATAGCGCGAATGCTACTCCTGGAGCCGTGGCATCAGGATGCCGCGTCTGTTGACGCCCAACGTTTGCATTCACTCGCGGGCGAAGGCTGGCGAAGCCAGCCGTAGCACGTCGGGTGCAATGCGGGGTTGGGCGTCACTTCTGCGGTACGAGTTTTACCTGAAGATCACAGCCAACAGCCTTTGCATAGCGCTGTAGCGTGGCCAGCGAAGGCGTGTGCTTGCCAGAGGCCTCCAGGCGAGAGATGGCGCTCTTGGTAGTGCCCATACGTTCTGCGACGGCATCCTGGGTCAGCCCAGCTCTGGATCTTGCTTTGAGTAGCTGGTCTGCAACGCGGTACTCGAGCTCCAACCCGTCGTACGCCTCGGTGAATCCCTTACGGGCTCGCGCCTTGGCGAGAAAAGCCTGGTGATCGTGCTTGAAGGGGGTGTACTTGAGGTTAGCCATTGGTCAACTCCTTGGCGCGCTTGCGCGCCAGCTTCAGCTCCTTGTCGGGTGTTTGCTGCGACTTCTTGATGAACGCGTGCACAACGACAATGCGACGCGCGATGACGAAGCAGTAGAACGCGCGGCCGATGCCTGAACGGCCACGAGGCCGCAACTCAAACAGCCCCTCGCCAAGCGCGCGGGAATGCGGAAGCCGCAGATCCGGGCCGTGCTCGGCGAGAAGTTCGACCAGGCGCGCATAGTCGGCCAGAACGTCTACTGGCCACGACTGGACCTCGGAGAGCACACGCTCGTGGAAGTACTCGATCTCGAACGCCACGAGTGGAAGTTAGCACAGACGCTAACAGTCTGCAAGCGGTGCGCGTGATGCCCAACACCTGAGTTAAGCCGCGCCGCGAAGCGGCGTCGGCTTGAATGAATTGTTAGGCGCCACCCGATGCCCGCTCCCATGATGCCACCGATCCCGGCTGTTGCCGAAACAGCGGGTGACAGGCTGGTAAGGCCAGGTCACTC
>CAUJJO010000080.1 GCA_963205125.1 Pseudomonadota bacterium
GCGGCGAGCCGATGGACCGCATCCTGGGCCTCGAGATCGGCGCCGACGACTACCTGCCCAAGCCCTTCGAGCCGCGCGAGCTGCTGGCGCGCGTGAAGGCGCTGCTGCGCCGCGCGGCCCCCGCGCCCGGCGGCGACGACGTGCTTGCCTTCGGGCGCCTCGAGATCGACCTGGGCGCGCGGCAAGCCAGGCTGGACGGCGTGCCCTGCGAGCTCACCGGTCACCAGTTCGAGCTGCTCGTGGTGCTGGCGCGCAGCCCCGGGCGCGTGCTCTCGAGGGACCAGATCATGGACGCGCTGAAAGGCCACCCGCTCGAGGCCTTCGACCGCAGCATCGACGTGCACATCTCGCGCATCCGCGCGGTGATCGAGGACGACCCGAAGAACCCGCGGCGCGTGCTCACCGTGCGCGGCAGCGGCTACGTCTTCGCGCGCAAGCAGGATGAGGACTAGCCCCCCGCGGGCGAGGCGGGGGCGGGCGTGAGGTCGCTCTACCTGCGCATCTGGCTCACCGTGGTGGCGGCGCTGGCGCTGTTCGCGCTGGTGTCGGGCTGGCTCGTGCAGCAGCACTTCGAGCACGAGCGCGAGCGCTGGGAGGAGCGCGTGCGCGAGCGCACCGAGGCCTGGGCCGAGCTGCTGCAGCGCGCGCTGCCCGCAGCGGGCGCGCCCGCGGCCGAGCAGGACGCCGCGCTGCAGGACTGGTCGCTGCGCCTGCGCGTGGCGATGGCGCTGGACGACGCAGGCGGGCAGCGCCTGGCCACGAGCGAGGCCTTCCGCCGCCGCGAGGCCGAGGCCGGCCCTGCGTTTGCGCGCCGCCTGCAGCGCGTGCCGATGGACGATGGCCGCACGCTGTGGATTCTTCGCCCGGGGCTGCGCGGCGCCGGAGCCGGTCCGCACGGCGGCCCGCTCGGCGGGCCGCGCATGGGCATGGTGCCGGGGGTGTCGGGGGCGCCGCCGCCCGCCGCCGCGCCCTGGCTGCTGCGCGCAGGCTGGCCCGAAGGGACGACGCTGGTGCTCCTGCTGCTGGTCCTTTTCGCCGCGGTGGCGGCCGGCGCCTGGCCGGTCGTGCGCCGGCTCACGCGGCGGCTCGAAGCACTGAAGCAGGGGGTGGAGGCCTTCGGCGCCGGTGCCCTGCACGAGCGCGTGGCCGAGGACGGCGGCGACGAAGTCGCGGCGGTGGCAGCGAGCTTCAACCGCGCGGCTGCGCGCATCGAGGCGCTTCTGCAATCGCACAAGAGCCTGCTGGCCAACGCCAGCCACGAGCTGCGCTCGCCGCTGGCGCGCCTGAAGATGGCCGTGGCCATGCTCGACGAGGCGCCCGAGCGCGAGCGCGACGCCCTGCGCCGCGAGATCGACACCGACATCGGCGAGCTCGACGCGCTGGTCGAGGAGGTGCTGCTGGCCAGCCGCCTGGACGCCGCGGCGACGCAGCTGGGCGACGACGAGATCGACCTGCTCGCGCTGGCGGCCGAGGAAGCGGCGCGCGCCGACGCGGCGGTGCGCGGCGCGCCGGTGCTGCTGCGCGGCGACGAGCGCCTCGTGCGGCGCGCGCTGCGCAACCTGCTCGAGAACGCAGGCCGCTACGGCGGCGGCGCGATCGAGGTCGAGGTGGGCGTGCAGGGCGCCGACGCGCTGGTGCAGGTCTGCGACCGCGGCCCGGGCGTTCCCGAGGCCTTGCGCGAGCGCATCTTCGAGCCCTTCTTTCGCCTGCCGGGGCATGCCGAGAAGGCCGGCGGGGTGGGGCTCGGGCTCTCGCTCGTGCGCCAGATCGCCGAGCGCCACGGCGGGCGCGTGAGCTGCAGCGCGCGCGTGGGCGGCGGCAGTTGCTTCACGCTTACGCTGCCGCGGCAGGGCGCGCGCGCATGACGCGCCAGACCACCGTGAGCAGCAGCGCCGCGGCCAGCGTCAGCCCGGCCGTGCTGGCCGCCCAGTAGCCCGGCGCGCCGTGCAGCGCCGCGGGCGCGAAGGCCGGCGGGGCGAAGGCGAGCACGTAGCCCCCGCCCAGGCCCACGCCCCACAGCGAGGCCGCGAAGATGAACATCGGCGCGGTGGCGATGCGGTGCGCGCGCAGCACGAAGGCGGCCATCGTCTGCGTCGCGTCGAAGAGGTGAAAGAGCGCCACCCAGGCGAGGATGGGCAGCGCCGCGGCGATCACCGCGTCGTCCTGCGTGTAGAGGCGAACGATGCCTGCGCGCGCGAGGTAGACGAGGCTGCCGAGCGTGGCCGCGGTGAGCACGCCGAAGGCGATGCCGTGGCGCACCAGCGCGCGCGCGTCGGCCAGGTCGCGCGCGCCGATGCGCTGCGCCACCAGCGTGCTCGTCGCCGTGGCCAGCGCCATCGGCAGCATGAACATCAGCGACACCAGGTTGGCGGCGATCTGGTGGCCGGCCACGGCGTGCGTGCCCAGCCGCGCGATGAAGACGGCCATCATCGCGAAGCCGCTGACCTCGATCAGGATCGAGAAGCCCATCGGCACGCCCAGGCGCAGCTGCGCCCACAAGGCCAGCCGGTCGGGCGCGTGCAGGCCACGGCCCCAGAGCTGGAAGGGCGCATAGAAGCGGCTGCGCCGCAGCACGACCCAGGCGGCAAGCGCCTGGCCCCACATCACGATCGCTGTCGCCACCGCGCAGCCGACGACGCCGAGCGCTGGGATGCGCAGCCAGGGGATGCCGGTGATCAGCAGCGCCGAGAGCGGGATCTTCAGCGCCAGCCCACCGACCTGCAGCGCCATCACCGCCTTCGGGCGCGAGAGCGCGTTGTTGAAGCCGCGGTACGCCGTGAACAGCATCGAGGCCGGCAGCGAGATCGCCAGCACCGCCAGGTAGGCGCGCACGCGCGCCTCCTGCTCGGCGGACATGCGCGCCAGCGCCATGAAGGGCGCCGGGAAGAGCAGCACCGCCGCACCCAGCACGGACAGCGCAAGCGCCAGCCACACCGCCTGGTGCAGTTGGCGCCCGGCCTGTTCGTTCTGGCCGGCACCGTAGAGCTGGCCGACGATGGGCCCAAGCGCCAGCACCACGCCCATGAGGCCGATGAAGACGGTGATGTAGGCCGCCGTGCCCACCGACAGCGCGGCCAGGTCGGCCGCCGAATGGCGCCCGAGCAGCAGCGTGTCGACGGTGGCGAAGGCCACCACCGAGATCTGGCCGATGAAGAGCGGCCAGGCCAGGTCGCCGATACGCCCGATGTTGCGGCCGACGTTGCGGCCGACGTTACGGCCGACTCCGTGCGCGGGCGTTCGCGCAGCGCCTGCCGCAGGCTCAGGCGCGGCGCCTGGGTCGCGGCTCAATAGGCCAGCCCCATCGCCTCGCGCACGTCCTTCATCGTCTGGCGTGCCACCGTGCGCGCGCGCTCGGTGCCCATCTCGACGATCCAGTGCACCTTCTTCGGGTCGGCGACCAGCGCCGCGGCGCGTTCGCGCCAGGGCTTCTGCTCGCGGATGATGGCGTCGATCACCGGCTGCTTGCACTCCAGGCAGCCGATGCTCGCCGTCTTGCAGCCCTTGTACGCCCACGCCTTGGTGGCTTCGTCGCTGTAGACCTTGTGCAAATCCCACACCGGGCACTTCTCGGGGTCGCCGGGGTCGGTGCGGCGCACCCGCGCGGGGTCGGTGACCATGCCGCGGATCTTGCGCTCGACTTCGGCCGGCTCGTCGCGCATGAGCACGGCGTTGCCGTAGCTCTTGCTCATCTTCTGGCCGTCGGTGCCGGGCAGGCGCAGCACCTCGGTGTACAGCGCCTGCGGCTCGACGAGCACGGCGCGCCCGCTGCCGCGCAGGTGCCCCAGCAGCAGCTCGGTGTCGGCGTCGGTCCAGCCGGCGGTCGCCGCGGCGGCGCGGCGCACCAACGCCTCGCCCTTGCCCCAGGCCTCGGCGGAGCCGGTCTCGCCGAAGGCCTTGCGCTGCTTCTCGTAATAGCGCTGGTCGTCCTTCGAGAGGCGCGCGAGTGCCGCGGCCACGCGCTCCTCGAAGCCGTGCATGCGGCCGTAGAGGTGGTTGAAGCGGCGCGCCACCTCGCGCGTGAGTTCGACGTGCGAGCTCTGGTCCTCGCCCACCGGCACGTAGGTCGCCTTGTAGATCAGGATGTCGGCCGCCTGCAGCAGCGGGTAGCCGAGGAAGCCGTAGGTCGCGAGGTCGCGATCCTTGAGCTTGTCCATCTGGTCCTTGTAGGTCGGCACGCGCTCGAGCCAGCCCAGCGGCGTGCCCATGGCCAGCAGCGTGAAGAGCTCGGCGTGCTCGGGCAGTCGGCTCTGGATGAAGATCGTGCTCTTGTCGGGATCGAGGCCGGCGGCGATCCAGTCGATCACCATCTCGTAGACGTTCTTCTCGATGACCTCGCGTTCCTCGTAGTGCGTGGTCAGCGCGTGCCAGTCGGCGACGAAGTAGAAGCAGTCGTGCTCGTCCTGCAGGCGCACCCAGTTCTTCAGGGCGCCGTGGTAGTGGCCGAGGTGCAGGGCGCCGGTGGGGCGCATGCCGGAGAGGACGCGGGAATGCATGGCAGAGGGCCTGGGCGAAAAGGCAAAGACGGCGATTCTCGCCGATCGGCGCCCCGGTGATCGTGCCGGGATCGTCCTCGTTACACTGCGCGGCCCCATGAAGCGCATCGTCATCCTGATCTCGGGCCGCGGCTCCAACATGCAGGCCATCGTGCAGCGCTGCGCCGAGCAGCGCTGGCCGGCGCGCGTCGCCGCGGTCATCGCCAACCGGCCAGAGGCCCAGGGCCTTGCCTTCGCGCACGAGCACGGCATCGCCACCGCGGTCGTCGACCACAAGGCGCACGCCAGCCGCGAGGCCTTCGACGCGGCGCTGGCCGCGGCCATCGACGCCCATGCGCCCGACCTCGTCGTGCTGGCGGGCTTCATGCGCATCCTGGGCGCTGCCTTCGTGCAGCGCTACCAAGGGCGCCTGCTCAACATCCACCCCTCGCTGCTGCCGGCCTTCCCCGGGCTGCATACGCACCGGCGCGCGCTTGCAGCCGGCTGCAAGCTGGTCGGCGCCACCGTGCACTTCGTGACGCCCGAGCTCGACCACGGCCCGATCGTCCTGCAGTCGGCCGTGCCGGTGCTGCAGGGGGACGACGAGGAGGCGCTGGCCGCGCGCGTGCTCGCCACCGAGCATGTGATCTACCCGCAGGCCGTGCGCTGGTTCGTCGAGGATCGGCTCGTCATCGACGAGGGCCTCGTGCGCCAGCGCGACGGCGCCTCCCAGGTGCTGATCTAGGACGCAGGACGCTAGAGGCCATGCACCCGAACGCCTTGCTCGACCTCACGACCGAACTGCTGCGCCAGGTCCTGCTTCTCGCGCAGCCCGCCGACGCCGTGGTCTCGGCCTTCCTGCGCCGGCACAAGGCGCTGGGCGCGCGCGAGCGCCACGCGCTGGCCGAGACGACCTACGCCGTGCTGCGCCAGCGCCTGCTGCTGCAGCATCTGGCGCAGTCGGGCAGCGGCGCGCTCGAGCGGCGGCTGGCGATCCTCGGCTGGCAGGGCGCTGCGGGCGCCTTGCGCGGAGCGCTCGGCCCCAGGGAGCAGCAGTGGCTCGAGCAGGTGAACGCCATCGATCGCCAAGCGCTGCCCGAGAAGCTGCGCCACAACCTGCCCGACTGGCTGGCCGGCGCGCTGCGCGAACAACTGCCGCAGGAGGACTTCTGGCCGCTGGTGCAGTCGCTTGCCGAGCCCGCGCCCTTGGACCTGCGCGTGAACCTGCTGAAGGCGCGGCGCGAGGAGGTGCAGCGCGCGCTGGCCGACGCCGGCATCGCCGCCGAGGCGACGCCGTATTCGCCCTGGGGCCTGCGCGTGCAGGGCAAGCCGGCGCTCAACAAGCTCGAGGTCTTCACCTCCGGCGCGGTCGAGGTGCAGGACGAGGGCAGCCAGCTGCTGGCCCAGCTGCTGGACGCCAAGCGCGGCGAGATGGTGGTGGACTTCTGCGCCGGTGCCGGCGGCAAGACGCTGGCGCTGGGGGCGGCGATGCGCAACAGCGGGCGGCTCTACGCCTACGACGTCTCGGGGCACCGGCTCGACGCGCTCAAGCCGCGCCTGGCGCGCAGCGGGCTGTCCAACGTCTATCCGGCGCAGATCGCGCACGAGCGCGACGACCGCGTGCGGCGACTGGCCGGCAAGATCGACCGCGTGCTCGTCGATGCGCCCTGCTCGGGCCTGGGCACGCTGCGGCGCAACCCGGACCTGAAGTGGCGCCAGAGCCCGCGCTCGGTGGCCGAACTGCAGGCCAAGCAGCAGGCCATCCTCGCCGCCGCGGCGCGCCTGCCGAAGGCCGGCGGGCGCCTCGTCTACGCCACCTGCAGCCTGCTGGCGGCCGAGAACCAGGCGGTGGTGCAGGCTTTCGAAGCCGAGCATGGGCGCGACTTCACGCCGCTGCCAGCGCTGGACCTGCTGCAGGCCGCGCGCGTGCAAACCGCGGCGGACCTGGTCGAGGGCCCTTTTTTGCGGCTGTGGCCGCACCGCCACCGCACCGACGGCTTCTTCGCTGCCGCCTGGCAGCGCCGCTGATAGCGCCGCTGATAGCGCCGCGGCGCGCGCCCTGCCGCGCGCGGCCACGCAAAAAGGCCTGCTCTTGCGGAGCAGGCCCTAAGCGGTCGAGCGGGGCAGCTCGAGCGGGGCAGGTCAGGCCGGCAGGCGCCGACCCGCGGCGCTCACTTGAGCTTGATTTCCTTGTACAGCACGTGCTTGCGTGCCTTGGGGTCGAACTTCAGGAATTCGAGCTTTTCGGGCGTCGTTTTCTTGTTCTTGCTCGTCGTGTAGAAGTGGCCGGTGCCCGCCGTGGACTCCAGCTTGATCTTCTCGCGTCCGCCTTTGGTTGCCATGCTGGTTCTCCTTGCCGGATCAGAGTTCGCCGCGGGCGCGCAGGTCGGCCACGACCTGCTCGATGCCCACCTTGTCGATCAGGCGCAGCGCCGCGTTGCTGATGCGCAGGCGGACCCAGCGGTTCTCGTTCTCCAGCCAGAAGCGGCGGTACTGCAGGTTGGGCAGGAACCGACGCTTGGTCTTGTTGTTGGCGTGGGAAACCTTGTTCCCGACCATCGGGCGCTTGCCCGTGACTTGACAGACGCGTGCCATGACGCTCGCTCCAGGGTTCTGGGTGAAATTCCAGGTGGGAAGGGCCGCAATTCGCATCCTCGCGGGAGGATGGAATCCAGCAAAGCCGGAAATTATAGCGCGGTCGCTGGCGCCGACGCTTTCGAGCGTGTTCGAACGCTTTCGAACGCGTTCGAACGCCTTCAGCTCGCCAGCACGACCGCAAAGCCCCGGGCCGGGTCGCACCAGTGGCGCGGCCTGCGCCAGCCGGCATCGCACAGCAGCGCGGCGAAGTCCGGCAGCGTCCACTTGTACGAATTCTCGGTGTGGATGCCTTCGCCGGCGGCGAAGTGCCGCTGCCCGCCGGGCCAGCGCACGGTGAGGTCCTCGCGCGCCAGCAGGTGCATCTCGATGCGCGACCGGGCCGCGTCGAAACGGGCGAGGTGGCGCCACTGGCGCGGGTCGAAGTCGCTGCCGAGAAGCCGATTGAGGTGGCGCAGCAGGTTGAGGTTGAACGCCGCGGTCACGCCCAGCGCGTCGTCGTAGGCGGCTTCGAGCTCGGCGCGGTCCTTGACGAGATCGACGCCGATCAGCAGCGCGCCGCCGCCGGCCAGCTCGCGCGCCTGCGCCAGCAGCCGCAGCGCGGCCTCGGGGTCGAAGTTGCCTATGCTCGAGCCCGGATAGAAGACGAGGGCAGGCCCCGGGCAGAGCGTGCGCGGCAGCGCCAGCCGCTCGGAGAAGTCGGTGCCGATGCCAATCATCGGCAGTTCGGGATGGGCCTCCTGCAGGCGCTGCAGGGCAGGGCGCAGGTGCTCGGTCGCGATGTCCAGCGCGAGGTAGCGCGCCGGCTGCAGCAGCGGGATCAGGCGGCCGGCCTTGGCGCAGTCGCCCGCACCGAGGTCGACGAGGTCGAAGGTCGACGCGATGCGCGACCGCGCCTCATGGGCGATGGTGCGGCCGTGTGCTTCGAAGATCGCCCCTTCGGCGCGCGTCAGGCCGTACTCGTCGAGCTCGGTGATGGCCTCGAAGAGGCGCGAGCCCAGCGCGTCGTAGAAGAACTTCGGGCTCACCTGCGCCGCCGGTCGCAGCAGGCCCTCACGCGCCTGCGCGGCCAGCTCGCCGGGGCTCGAACGACCCAGCGCGTGATACTGCACGGGCGGCGCGGCGCTCATCGCAGGGGATTTCGGGGGCGCGTCATCGGGTCAATGTAGCAGCGTCAGCCGCGCGAAGGCGGTTTGCGATCCAATCCAGCCTCGTCGACAAGAAATCGAACCCGGGAGGAAGCGATGCCCATCCGAACCACCCCGTCGCGCGCACGGCGCAGTCTGCTCGGCGCGGCGCCACTGGCATTGCTTGCCGCGGCGCTGCCGCTGCGCGCGCAAGCGGTCTTTCGCGTCACCGCGATTCCCGACGAGTCGCCGACCGAGCTCGCGCGCAAGGCCGCGCCGCTGATGAAGTACCTCGAGGCGCAGCTCGGCATGAAGGTCGAGTACACGCCGGTGACCGACTACGCGGCGGCGGTGGAGGCGCTCGTCAACCGCAAGATGGAGATGGCCTGGTTCGGCGGCTTCACCTACGTGCAGGCGCAGGTGCGCTCGGGTGGCAGGATGCTCCCCATCGTGCAGCGCGAGGAGGACGAGAAGTTCCGCTCGGTCTTCGTCACCGCCGATCCGGCGATCAGGACGCTGGCCGACCTGAAGGGGCGCGACGTGAGCTTCGGCGCGCAGAGCTCGACCAGCGGCCACCTGATGCCGCGCAGCTTCCTGCTGCAGGCCGGCATCGACCCGGACAAGGATTTCCGCCGCGTCGCCTACAGCGGCGCGCACGACGCGACGGTGGCCGCGGTCGCCTCGGGCAAGGTGCAGGCCGGCGCGCTCAACATCTCGGTGTGGGAGAAACTGGTCGCCGACAAGCGCGTCGACACGAATCGCGTGCGCGTCTTCTACACCACGCCGCCCTACTACGACTACAACTGGACGGTGCACGCCGACATGGCCGCGCCGCTGCGCGAGAAGCTGACTGCGGCCTTCCTGCGCCTGTCGCCCGACAAGCCGGCCGACCGCGAGATCCTCGAACTGCAGCGCGCAACGCGCTTCGTGCCGAGCCGGCCCGAGAACTACAAGGGCATTGAGGCCGCGGCGCGTAACGCCGGCCTGCTCTGAACGCCTGAACGCGCGCGGCGATGCAGCTCGAGCTCGATCGCATCGAGGCGCGCCACCCGGCGGCCGCGGCGGCTGCGGCGTCGGCGCTGCGCGAACTGTCGCTGCGCGCGCAGCGCGGCGAGGCGCTGGCGATCGTCGGGCCTTCGGGCGCGGGCAAGACGACGCTGCTGCACTTGCTGGCCTGCGCGCTGCCGCCGCAGCGCGGCGAGTTCAGGCTCGACGGGCAGCGGCCCTGGGCCTTGTCGCGGCGCGCGCTGCAGCGCCTGCGCGGACAGTTGTGCCTCGTGCCGCAGGTGCCGCCGCTGCCGCCGCGCCAGCGCGTGGTGACGGCGGTGCTGGCCGGCCGGCTGCCGTCGATGAGCCTGGCGCGAAGCGTCGCCTCGCTCTTCTACCCGGCCGACATCCCGGCGGCGCACGAGGCGCTCGCGCAACTGGACCTGGCCGACAAGCTCTTCGAGCGGGTCGACCGGCTCTCCGGCGGCGAACGCCAGCGCGTGGCGCTGGCGCGCGCGCTGGTCTCGCCCGCACGCCTGTGGCTGCTCGACGAGCCGATCTCGTCGCTGGACCCGACGCGCGCGCGGCAGGCGCTGCAGGTGACGCTGGACGAGGCGCGCAGGCGCGGCGTCTCCATCGTCGCCAGCCTGCACCAGGTGGAACTGGCGCTGCAGCACTTTCCGCGCATCGTCGGTCTGCGCGAGGGCGCGCTCGCTTTCGACCTGCCCGCTGCCGAACTCACCCCGGCGCAGCTGACGCGCCTCTACGCGCAGCACGAGCACGAGCTGCAGGGCGGCGCGGTGGCCGCGGAGCCGGCGGCGCTGCCGTCGGCTCCGGCGCCCGCGGTGATGCATTGCCGCTGAACGCAGGCGCCCGGGGCCGCGCAGGATCGACCATGGACGCCGCGCTGCCGCATCCCGCCCTGCGCGACCCGGCCTGGCGCGGGCGCGTCGTGCTGATGCTGACCGTGGCCGTGCTGCTGTGGCCGCTGCTGGTGGCCACCGAATTCAAGCCCTGGACGCTGCTTTCGCCCGAGAGCCTGCGCGTGAGCGGCGGCTTCCTCGCGAGCTTCTTCCCGCCGGCCCATGGCGCCGATTTCCTGCTGCTGGTGGCGCGCGAGACCTGGCGCACGGTGGCGATCGCCACCGCCGGCATCGTGCTCGCGCTCTTCGTCGCCGTGCCGATGGCGCTGCTGGTTACGCGCACGCTCTCGGTCTCCGCGCTCTCGGGGCGCATGGCGCGCGGCGCCTTCTGGCTGCGCCAGGGCGTGCGCTGGCTGCTGGTGCTGCTGCGCAGCGTGCCCGAACTCGTGTGGGCGCTCGTCTTCGTGCGCGTCGTCGGCCTCGGCGCCACGCCCGGCGTGCTGGCGATCGCGCTGACCTACGGCGGCATGCTCGGCAAGGTCTACGCCGAGATCCTGGAAAGCGGCGAGGCCGCACCCACGACCGCCTTGCTGCGCAACGGCAGCTCGCGGCTGCAGGCCTTCTTCTACGGGCTGCTGCCGCAGAACGCGGCGGAGCTGACCTCCTACACCGTCTACCGCTGGGAGTGCGCGATCCGTTCCTCGGTCGTGCTCGGCTTCGTCGGCGCCGGGGGCCTCGGGCAGCAGATGGACAACTCGGTGAAGATGTTCGCGGGCGGCGAGGTGGCGACGATGCTGCTCGTCTTCATCGCGCTGGTGGCGCTGGCCGACCGCGTCAGCGCCGGGCTGCGGCGGGCGCTGGCCTGAAGGGGGCGTGATGAGAGCGCGTGACGCCGCCAACGAGACCTACCGCCTGCCGCCGCGCATCTTCGACGCGCGCTGCCGCGCCTGTTGGTACACGGCGGGCATCGTCGTGCTCGTCGTCGCCAGCTTCTGGAGCCTGGACCTGCAGTGGGCGCAGTTCCTCTCGCTGCAGGCGCTGGCCGGCATGGCGCGCTTCGTCGGCGAGTTCTTCCCGCCCGAGACGAGCGCGCCCTTTCTCGCCAAGGTCGGGCAGGGCATGGTCGAGACCTTCGCGATGTCGCTGCTGGGCACGCTGCTCGCGGCGGGGCTGGGCCTCGTGCTCGCGCTGCCGGCCAGCCGCATGCACGAGGGCGACCGCGCGCGCTGGCGCGGCGCAGCGCGGCTGCTGCTGAACGCGCTGCGCGCGATTCCCGAACTCGTTTGGGCCGCGCTGCTGCTCGTCGCTGCCGGGCTCGGGCCCTTCGCCGGCACGCTCGCGCTGGCGCTGCACACCTCGGGCGTGCTGGGGCGGCTCATCGCCGAGGCGATCGAGAACGCGCCGCCCGAACCGGCGGCGGCGCTGCGCGTGCAGGGCGTCGATGCGCCACGCGTCTTCCTCTACGCCACGCTGCCGCAGGTGCTGCCGCAGCTCATGAGCTACACGCTTTATCGCTGGGAGAACAACATCCGTGCCGCGAATATCCTCGGCGTCGTCGGCGCCGGGGGCCTTGGGCAGTTGCTGATGTTCCACATGGGGCTGTTCCAGATGAACAAGACGGCGACCGTGCTGGCGGCGATGCTGGTGCTCGTGGCGCTGGTGGATGCGGCGAGCTTCGGGCTGCGCCGGTGGATGACGCGATGAACACGAGCCGCGCGCCGCGCGTCGGCCTCTTCTTCAACTTCGACTGGGATGCGCTGGGCATGCGGCGCCAGGGCGCGGGCTGGCGCTTCGACGAGGCCGGTTTCGACCTCTTCTCCTTCCCGAGCAACGTGCGGCTGCTGACCTTCGACCTGCGGCGCTTTGCACAGGCGCAGGCACGGCGCGGGCGGGTGCGCGGCTG
>CAUJJO010000081.1 GCA_963205125.1 Pseudomonadota bacterium
GCTGGCTGCAGCGCACGGCCCCGGCGCAGGCGCGCGCGCGCATCGAACGGCTGATGGAGCATGCGCGGCGCCATCGCGATCAGCCCGTCGTGCCCGATCCCTACTACGGGTCGGAGCGCGACTTCGAGCACATGCTCGATCTCGTGGAGGACGCCTGCGAGGGGCTGCTCGCGACGCTTGCGCAGGAAGTGTCGCAGCGGCTTGCGCGCGGCGAGGCGGCGCCGCGCGTGTCGCGGCCGGGGCCTGATGCGAATGCTTGATTCTTTTACTCGCCTGTGTGTATACTTGACAACAACAGTCGGGCTTTGATCCGGGTTCTTCCCCGGCCGGCTGTGGCCGCGCCGGTCGTGGCGGTCGATCCGACCGAGCCGACGGGGGCGTTGTCCACCCTTGCCGAGAGGAGTTCACGATGCGACTGACCACCAAAGGGCGTTTTGCCGTGACCGCGATGATCGACCTGGCGCTGCGCTCCGGCGCCGGCCCGGTGGCGCTGGCGGCGATCAGCCAGCGCCAGCACATCTCGCTGTCCTACCTCGAGCAGCTCTTCGGCAAGCTGCGCCGCCACGAGCTGGTGGAGAGCACGCGCGGCCCCGGCGGCGGCTATTCGCTCGGGCGCTCGTCGGCCGAGATCTCGGTGGCCGACATCATCGTCGCCGTCGACGAGCCGATGGACGCCACGAGCTGCGGCGGCAAGGAGAACTGCATGGGCGAGCAGACGGGCAAGTGCATGACGCACGACCTGTGGACGAGCCTGAACACGAAGATGATCGAGTACCTGGACTCGATCTCGCTGAAGAAGCTGGTCGACGAGCAGCTCGCCAAGGGCATCTCGATCGACGAGGCGCCGGTTAAGCGCGCGATCTCCAGCCAGCCGGTGGTCAAGCCGATCAAGATCACCGCGCCGAACTCGGTGTTCGCGCTGGGCGCGGCGCTGCGCAAGTGAGGCGCGCGCCGCGTCGGCGCGCGGCCTGTCGGCCTGGGTCATGACGGCTGCGGGGAAGACGGCCGCCGAGCCGATCTACATGGACTACGGCGCGACGACGCTGGTCGATCCGCGCGTCGTCGAGTGCATGCTGCCCTGGCTGGCCGGGCAGTTCGGCAACCCGGCCTCGGGCGGCCACGCCTTTGGCTGGCGCGCGCAGGAGGCGGTCGAGCGCGCGCGCGCGCAGGTGGCCGGCCTCGTCGGCGCGGACCCGGCGGAAATCGTCTGGACCAGCGGCGCCACCGAGAGCAACAACCTCGCGCTCAAGGGCGTGCTGCAGCACCCGCAGGCGCGCGGGCGCCACCTCGTGACCGTGGCGACCGAGCACAAGGCGGTGCTCGACGTCGCCCAGTGGCTGCAGCGCCAGGGCTGCGCGCTCTCCGTGCTCGAGGTCGGGCCCGACGGCCTGCTCGACCCGGATCGCCTGCGCGAGGCGCTGCGTCCGGAGACCGCGCTCGTCTCGGTGATGCTCGTCAACAACGAGATCGGCGTCGTGCAGGAAGTCGAGGCGATCGGCGCGATCTGCCGCGAGCGCGGCGTGCTGCTTCACGTCGACGCCGCGCAGGCCAGCGGCAAGCTGGCGATCGACCTGCGCCGCTTGCCGGTCGACCTGATGAGCCTGACCGCGCACAAGACCTACGGCCCCAAGGGCGTGGGCGCGCTCTACGTGCGCCGCAAGCTGCGCGTGCCGCTCGAGGCGCAGATGCACGGTGGCGGCCACGAGCGCGGCCTGCGCAGCGGCACGCTGCCCACGCACCAGTGCGTCGGCATGGGCGAGGCCTTCGCGCTGGCCGCCGCCGAGATGGAGGCGGAGTGCGCCCGCCTGCGCATGCTGCAGCAGCGCCTGCTGCGCGGCATCGAGTCGATCGGCGGCGTGCAGCTCAACGGCCACCGCGAGCGCCGCGTGCCCCACAACGTCAACGTCTCTTTCGAGGGCATCGGCGCGGAGCCGTTGCTGGAGAGCCTGCCGGGCGTGGCCGCCAGTTCGGGTTCGGCCTGCAACTCGGCCAGCCTCGAGCCCAGCCACGTGCTGCGCGCGCTCGGCCGCAGCGACGAACTCGCGCACGCTTCGCTGCGCCTGACGATGGGACGCTTCACGACCGAGCACGAGGTCGATGCCACCGTGAAATACCTGCAGGCCAGCGTGGCGCGGCTGCGCGCGGGACAATCCGGCAACTGAGGATCCGAGGAACTCCGACATGGCGATCACGATGACCGAGGCGGCGGCACGCCACGTCGCCCGCAACCTCTCGCAGCGCGGCACGGGCGTGGGCGTGCGCCTGGGCGTGAAGCCTTCGGGCTGCTCGGGCCTGTCCTACAAGCTCGAGTACGCCGACGAGGTCACGCCCGGCGAACTCGTCTACGAGGTGCAGGGCATCAAGCTGCTCGTCGACCCGAAGAACCTGCCCTTCATCGACGGCACCGAGCTCGACTACGTGCGCGAGGGGCTCAACGAGAGCTTCCGCTTCCGCAACCCGCTCGAGAAGGACCGCTGCGGCTGCGGCGAGTCGTTCCGCGTCTGAGCGGGTAGGCCGACGCGCGGGCGCTGCGGCAGGTGCGCAGCGGCTTCAGCGCACCGCCACGCGCGCAGCCGCGGCGTGGCGCGCGGCGCGCGGCGCAGGGGCGACCTGCTTCTTCTTCGCCGCGGGGGCGGCGGCCACGCGCGTGCTGCCGCGCGCGGCGGGCCTGGGCGCGGCATGGGCGGTCGAACGCGTGGGCAGCAGCACGGTCACGAGCTGCCCCGGCTTGAAGCTGGACTCGAGGCCGACGCCGTTGGCAGCCGCCAGCGCCGTGGGCGTCATGCCGTGCCGCCTGGCAAGTGCTGCCACGCTGACCGGCTTGCGCCCGTGCACCTTGACCTGCAGCCGCCGCAGCGGCCTGGCCTCCGGCGCCAGCGCAATCTTCGCCGCTTCGGCGACTTCCTCGCTCACGTCCTCGTGCCGGGCGCTGCGCGGCACCAGCAGGGTGGAGCCGGCCTTCACCAGCATGCGCGCGGGGATGCGGTTGACCTCGCGCAGCTCGTCCTCGGTCATGCCGACCTGCTGCGCGGCCTCGCGCGGCTTCACGGTGCGCGGCGCGACCCAGGCCGTCCAGCTCGCCAGCGGCCCGCGGTGCCCGCGCAGGGCGCGCACGAAGCGGTTGGCGTTGTCGTAGGGCAGCAGGATCTGCGGCGTACCGGCCGCCAGGATGACCGGCTTGTTGTGCTGCGGGTTGAGCTGGCCGAACTGCTCGGGCGTCAGCCCGGCGAGCTGTGCGGCCAGCGCCACGTCGATGTCGCGCTCGATGTCCACCGTCGTGAAGTAGGGGTGATCGTCCAGCGGCGGCAGCACCAGCTCGAAGTCCTGCGGGCGCGCGACGATGTTCTTGATCGCCTGCAGCTTGGGCACGTAGTTGCGCGTCTCGTCGGGCATGCGCAGGTTTTCGTAGCTGCCGGGCAGGCCGGCGCGGGCGTTGCGCGCCAGTGCCCGCTGCACGTTGCCCTGTCCCCAGTTGTAGGCGGCCAGGGCGAGCTGCCAGTCGCCGAACTGCTCGTGCAGGCGCTGCAGGTAGTCCAGCGCCGCCCGCGTCGAGGCGAGGATGTCGCGGCGGTCGTCGCGGAAGAGGTTCTGCTTGAGCTCGAAGTCGCGCCCGGTCCCGGGCATGAACTGCCACATGCCCGAGGCGCGCGCCACCGACAGCGCCTGCGGGTCGAAGGCGCTCTCGATGAAGGGCAGCAGCGCGAGGTCGCCCGGCATCTGGCGCCGCTCGAGCTCCTCGACGATGTGCCAGAGGTAGCGCGAGCCGCGCGCGGTCATGCGCTGCACGTAGTCGGGCCGCTGCGCGTAGTACTGCTCCCACTTGCGCACGAGTTCGTTGTCGAGGTCGGGCATCGCGTAGGCTGCGCGGATGCGCGCCCACAGGTCGCCGCGCGCGGCGTCGTCCAGCGGATCCAGGCGCACGCGCGCTTCGGGCTTGGCGTCGCGGACGGCGCCGGCCGGCGCGGTTTGAGGGCTTGCGGCTGGCGCAGGTGCTGCCACGGCTGCCTCGCTGGGCGTTGGCGCCGCCGCAGCCGTCGCAGCCGCCGCCTCGGGTGCGGCTTCGGGCGGGGTGACGGTGGCGCAGCCGGTCAGCAGGGCGAGGAGGAGGGCCAGCGCAGCCAGCACGCCAGGGGCGGTCTGCGGGCGCGACGAGAGGCCGCAGCGCGGCGAGAAGGCAGGGTTCATCGAAAGCGGTTCTTCCATTCGCGCAGTGCCGCAAGCACGGCCACGGGGTCGGTTCCTGCGGCGCCCTGCGCCTGCGCCGCGGCGATCACGGCCGGCTCGCGGCAGCGCAGGAAGGGGTTGATCCGCCGTTCGAGGGCGATCGTCGAGGGCAGCGTCGGCTGCCCGGCATCGCGCAGCGCCTGGGCGTGCCTGGCGTGGTCGGCAAGAGCCTCGTTGGCGGGCTCCACCGCCGCGGCAAAGCGCAGGTTGGACATCGTGTACTCGTGGGCGCAGCACACGCGGGTGTCGGGCGGCAGCGCGGCGAGCCGGTCCAGCGAGTCCAGCATCTGCGCCGGCGTGCCCTCGAACAGGCGCCCGCAGCCGGCCGAGAAAAGCGTGTCGCCGCAGAAGAGCAGCGGCGCCGGGGTGGCGCCGCGCTGCACGTAGGCGATGTGCCCTGCGGTGTGCCCGGGCACGTCGATGACTTCGAAGGGCGTGCCGAGCACGTCGACGCGCTCGCCGTCCTGGTGCGGCTCGAAGGGCGGCGGGATCGCCTCGCGCGCCGGGCCGTGCACCTGGCCCTCCAGCCGCGGCCGCAGGGCCTGCAGACCGCCGACGTGATCGGGGTGATGGTGCGTCACTAGAATCGCCGTCAGACTCAGTTGCAGGCGGTCCAGCGCGGCCAACACGGGCGCGGCATCGCCGGGGTCGACCACCACGGCCCGCGCGCCATCGTGCAACATCCAGATGTAGTTGTCGGCGAAGGCGGGAAGAGCGACGAGATCCATGGCGCGGGCGGTTTCGATTATAGGGATGGGCTCGTGGCTGCAGACTGCGCCCGGGCGCTATCTGCATCAGTGGGAACAGCAGCGCCTGGACGATGCGGTCGCCGATGCCTTCGGCTTTCACGCGCTGCAGCTGGGCCTGCCCGAGGTCGACGCGCTGCGCGCCAACCGCATGCCGCATCGCTGGGTCCTGGCAAGCGGCGGTCTGACGGCGGTCGACGCGGACGATCGCACGGTGCCCCCGGGCGCGGCCCGCGTTGCGCTGCTGAGCGAGTTCGACGCCTTGCCCTTTGCCGCCGACAGCATCGACCTGGTCGTGCTGCCGCACGTGCTCGAGTTTGCCGCCGACCCGCACCAGACGCTGCGCGAGGTCGAGCGCGTGCTGCGGCCGCAGGGCCGCATCGTCATCGTCGGCCTGAATCCGACCAGCCTGTGGGGCCTGCGGCAGCGGCTCTCGCCGCAGCGCCTTGGCCTTGTCCCGCCGACGGGCGAGGGTGAGGGTGAGGGACCGCGCGCTGCCGAGTTCATCGGCTACTGGCGGCTGCGCGACTGGCTGCGGCTGCTGGGCTTTGCCATCGAGGGCGGGCAGTTCGGCTGCTGGCGGCCGCCGCTGCGCGGCGAGGCCTGGCTGGCGCGCCTGCAATGGATGGACCGCGTCGGCGAGCGTTGGTGGCCGGTGCTCGGCGGCGTCTACCTGCTGCACGCCGTGAAGCAGGTCAAGGGCATGCGGCTGGTCGGCCTCGCGCGCACGTCGCGGCGCGCCGCGCGCGCGACCGCGGCCACCCTCGCGCCGCGCGAAGGGGCGGTCGTGCGTCAACGAGAACGGGAAAAGACATGAACGAAGTCCTCATCTACACCGACGGCGCCTGCAAGGGCAACCCCGGCCCCGGCGGCTGGGGTGCCTGGCTGCAGAGCGGCAAGCACGAGAAGGAGCTCTGGGGCGGCGAGGCGCGCACGACCAACAACCGCATGGAGCTCACCGCGGTGATCGAGGCGCTGTCCTCGCTCAGGCAGCGCTGCCGGGTGGCGATCTACACCGACAGCGAATACGTGCGCAACGGCATCACGAGCTGGATCCACGGCTGGAAGGCGCGCGGCTGGAAGACCGCCGACCGCAAGCCGGTGAAGAACGTCGAGCTGTGGCAGCGGCTGGATGCGCTTGCCGGCCAGCACGAGGTGCAGTGGCACTGGGTCAAGGGCCACGCCGGAGACCCCGGCAACGAGCGCGCCGATGCCCTGGCCAACCGCGGCGCGGCCTCGGTGCTGGGCTAGGGTCGACGACGCGTTTGCTCGACAGCCGTTACATTTCTCCGTTTTTCGTCCGCCCGATCGCCTGTCCGCTCGCTTGCTTGCTTGCTTGCTTGACCACCGAGGCGGCCAGGCCCTGCTTTCGAACCCGCGCATGCCCTCCAAGAGAACCCACCTCGTGATCGCCGTGGCCGGCATCGCCCTTCTTGCCGGGGCAGCCTGGCTCTGGCAGCAGCGCAGCAGCGGCCCAGCCGAGCGCGTTGGCGGCGGCACGCCGGGCGCGGCGGCGGCCGGGGTCGGCAGTGGCGGCTCCGCTGCGGGCGGTGTCGGCGGTGTCGGCGGTGGGGGCGGCGGGCCGGGCGCGGTGGCGCCGGTGGAGGTCGGGCGGGTCGTGGCGCTGCGCGTCAGCGACGAGGTGCAGGCGGTGGGCTCGCTGCGCTCGCGCCAGGGCGTGGTGCTGCGCCCGGAAGCCGCCGGGCGCATCGTGCAGATCAACTTCGCCGATGGCCAACGCGTCAAGGGCGGGCAACTGCTGGTGCAGCTGGACGACACGCTGCAGCGCGCCCAGCTGCAGCAGGCCGAGGCGCAGGCCACGATCGCCCGCACCAACCTGCAGCGCAGCCGCGAGCTGCTGGCGCAGGGCTTCGTCGCGCAGAGTGCGGTCGACCAGAACGAGGCCGCGCTGCAGGTCGCGCAGGCGCAGGTGGCGCTGGCGCGCGCGCAGCTGGCGCGCATGAAGGTGCTGGCGCCCTTCGACGCCACCGCCGGCATCCGGCAGGTCAACCTGGGCGACTACCTCAAGGACGGCGCCGACATCGTCAACCTCGAGGACTTGTCGGCGATGCTGGTCGACTTCCGCCTGCCCGAGCGCTACCTGGCGCGGGTGAAGGTCGGGCAGGCCGTCGAGATCGCCGTCGACGCGCTGCCCGAGCGCGCGTTCAAGGGCCGCGTCGCGGCGCTCGATGCGCAGGTCGACGCCAACGGCCGCTCGCTGCTGGTGCGCGCGCAGATCGACAACGCCGGCTCGCTGTTGCGGCCGGGCATGTTCGCGCGTCCGCGCATCGTGTTCGCGGTGCGCGAGGACGCGCGGATGGTGCCCGAGGAGGCGCTGCTGCCGCTGGGCAGCCGGCAGTACGTCTTTCGCGTCGAGCCCGACGGCAAGGGCGGCGCGCAGGCGCGGCGCATCGAGGCGCGCCTGGGCCTGCGCCAGCCGGGGCGCGTCGAGCTGCTGGCGGGCGTGCAGCCCGGCGACCGCGTCGTCGTGGCCGGCCATGACCGGCTGCGCGGCGATCTGGTGCCGGTGCGCGTGGTCGAGCTGCAGCCCGCGGGCGCCGCGGCGAAGGCGGCCAGCGCGCCGATGGCCGCGGCTTCGGCGGCTTCGGCGGCTTCGGCGGCTTCCGCAGCCGCCGGGCGCGGCCCGCTGCCGGCCTGAGCACGCCGCGCGCGACCGCCGCCCCTCCTCCGCTGCACTCCTCCTCCCCGATTCCGCCCCCAGGAGCCCGCGCGATGCGCCTGTCCGAGGTTTCGATCCGGCGTCCGGTGCTGGCCACCGTGATGTCGCTGCTGCTGATCCTGATTGGCCTGGTCTCGTTCAAGCAGCTTTCGGTGCGCGAGTACCCGCGCATCGACGAGCCGATGGTCACCGTCAGCACGCGCCTGCTCGGCGCCTCGAGCGAGGTTATCGAGTCGCAGGTGACCAAGCCGCTGGAGGACTCGATCGCCGGCATCGACGGCGTCGACATCATCACCTCGATCTCGCGCACCGAGTTCAGCCTGATCACGGTGCGCTTTCGCCTGACCAAGGACCCCGACACCGCCGCGGCCGAGGTGCGCGATCGCGCCGCGCGCGCGCGCCGGCGCCTGCCCGATGCCGTCGACGAGCCGGTGATCGCCAAGGTCGAGGCCGACGCCACGCCGACGATCTGGCTCGCCTACACGAGCCAGACGCTGTCGCCGCTGGAGGTCACCGACATCGTCAACCGCATCGTCAAGCCGCGGCTGCAGACGGTGCCCGGCGTCGCCGACGTGCAGGTCGGCGGCGATCGCCAGTTCTCGATGCGCGTCTGGCTCGACCCCGACAAGCTCGTGGCCTACAAGCTCACGGTGCAGGATGTCGAGGACGCGATGCGGCGGCAGAACCTCGAGGTGCCGGCCGGGCGCATCGAGAGCGTGCAGCGCGAGTTCAGCGTCACCGCCCGCACCGACCTCAACACGGTGGCGCAGTTCAACGACATTGCGCTGAAGACGGTCAACGGCTTCGTCGTGCGGCTGCGCGACGTCGCCCGCGTGGAGGAGGGCGCCGCCAGCGAGCGCTCGCGCGTGCGGCTGAACGGCGTGCCCTCGATCTCCACCGGCGTCATCCGTAACGCCACCGCCAACCCGCTGGACGTGGCGGCCGGGGTGCGCGAGGTCATGCCGCAGATCCAGCGCGACCTGCCGCCGGGGATCACGGTGGTCGAGGCGACCGACCTGTCGGTCTTCATCGACCGCTCGATCAAGGCCGTCTACACGACGGTGGCCGAGGCGGTGGTGCTGGTGGCGCTGATCGTCTTCGTCTTCCTGCGCACGCTGCGCGCCTCCTTCATCCCGCTGGTGACGATCCCGGTGAGCCTCATCGGCTCCTTCGCGCTGATCGCGCTGGCCGGCTTCACCATCAACACGCTGACGCTGCTGGCGCTGGTGCTGGCGATCGGCCTCGTCGTCGACGATGCCATCG
>CAUJJO010000082.1 GCA_963205125.1 Pseudomonadota bacterium
ATGGGCGGGCCATGGGTGAACCCGTCATTGCACCGGCCGACGCGCGCTACGCCGCGAGCGTGCCGACCATCCCCGCCGACGCGCCGGCCCCCAGCAGCGCGCTGCGCGATGCGCGCGGGCGGCCGCTGCGCGACCTGCGCATCTCGGTCACCGACCGCTGCAACTTCCGCTGCACCTACTGCATGCCCAAGGAGTTGTTCGGCGCGAACTACAAGTTCCTGCCGCAGAGCTCGCTGCTGAGCTTCGAGGAGATCACGCGCACGGCGCGCCTCTTCACCGCGCACGGCGTGCACAAGCTGCGTCTGACCGGCGGCGAGCCGCTCCTGCGCAAGAACGTCGAGGAGCTGATCGCCATGCTCGCGGCGCTGCGCACGCCCGAAGGCGACGCGCTCGACATCACGCTCACCACCAACGGCTCGCTGCTG
The DNA here is from genome assembly GCA_963205125.1 of Pseudomonadota bacterium. Classification (GTDB taxonomy): domain Bacteria; phylum Pseudomonadota; class Gammaproteobacteria; order Burkholderiales; family Burkholderiaceae_C; genus Rubrivivax. The sequence goes on from CAUJJO010000082.1 coordinate 426, forward strand.
GCGCGCAAGGCGCAGGCGTTGGCCGACGCCGGCCTGCGGCGCGTCACCGTGAGCCTGGACTCGCTGGACGACGCGGTGTTCCGGCGCATGAACGACGTCGACTTCCCCGTCGCCGACGTGCTGCAGGGCATCCGCGTCGCGCAGCAGGCGGGCCTGTCGCCGATCAAGGTCAACATGGTGGTGAAGAAGGGCACGAACGATCACGAGATCGTGCCGCTGGCGCGCCACGTGCGCGAGCACTTCGGCCCGGCCGTCGTACTGCGCTTCATCGAGTACATGGACGTCGGCGCGAGCAACGGCTGGCGCATGGACGAGGTGCTGCCCAGCGCCGAGGTGGTGCAGCGCCTCGATCGCGTCTTCCCGCTGCGCCCGCTCGAGGCCAACGCGCCGGGCGAGACCGCGCAGCGCTGGGCCTACCGCGACGGCGGCGGCGAGATCGGCGTCATCAGCAGCGTCACCCGCGCCTTCTGCGGCGCCTGCAACCGCGCGCGCCTGTCCACCGAGGGCAAGCTCTTCCTCTGCCTGTTCGCGCACCAGGGCCATGACCTGCGCGCGCTGCTGCGCGGCGAGCGCGACGGCCGGCCGTACAGCGACGAGGAGATCGCCGCGGCGATCGGCCTCATCTGGTCGCGCCGCGACGACCGCTACTCCGAACTGCGCGCGCTGCAGGCCAGCGACGAAGGCCCGTCGGCGCCGCGCATCGAGATGCACTACATCGGCGGCTGAAGACGCGCGCCGTGCGCCTCGGGCGGCGGCGAAGACGCCCCCTGCACCTGCGGCGCTTCGCCATGCTCGGGCGTGGTGATCTCGCCGGGCACGCCGCGGCGCGCCAGCAGCGTGTAGACCGTGGGCACGACGAAGATCGTCAGCAGCGTGCCGAGCGACATGCCGCCGACGATGACCCAGCCGATCTGCTGCCGGCTCTCGGCGCCGGCGCCGCTGGCCAGCGCCAGCGGCAGCGCGCCCAGCACCATCGCCCCGGTGGTCATGAGGATGGGGCGCAGGCGCAGGCTCGCCGCCTGCACCACCGCCTCCCGGATCGCCATGCCCTGCTGGCGCAGCTGGTTGCTGAACTCGACGATCAGGATGCCGTGCTTGCTGATGAGGCCCACCAGCGTGATGAGGCCGATCTGCGAATAGACGTTGAGCGTGCCGCCGGTCAGGCGCATGGCGAGCAGCGCGCCGACCATCGACAAGGGCACCGACAGCAGGATGACGAAGGGGTCGACGAAGCTCTCGAACTGCGCCGAGAGCACGAGGAAGATGAACATCAGCGCGAGCACGAAGACGAGGCCCAGCGCCCCGGAGGAGTCGCGGAACTCGCGGCTGACGCCGTTGAGCTCGGTGGCGTAGCCGGCGGGCAGCACGCGCGCGGCGGCCTCGTCCATGAACTGCAGCGCCTCGCCCAGCGAGTAGCCGGGCGCGAGGTTGGCGGTGATGCTGACGGCGCGGCGCTGGTTGAAGTGGTTGAGCTCGCGCGGGCTCACCGCCTCGCGCACCTTGACCAGGGCCGACAGCGGCACCATCACGTCGCCGCGCCCGCGCACGAAGAGGCGCTCGATGTCCTCGGGCGTGGCGCGCCCGCCGGCGGCCGTCTGCACGATCACGTCGTACTGGTCGGCGTCGCGCTTGTAGCGCGTGACGACGCGGCCGCCGAGCATGGTCTCCACCGTGCGCGCGACCGAATCCACCGCGACGCCCATGTCGGCCGCGCGCGCGCGGTCGACGTCCATGAAGATCTCGGGCTTGTTGAGCTGCAGGTCGAGGTCGGGCTGCTGGATGCCGGGGTTCTTCGCGATCTCGGCCATCATCGCCTGCGCGGCGCGCGCCATGTTCTCCCAGCTGTCGCTGCTGACGATGACGACGTTCAGCGGCCGCGAGCGAAAGCCCTGGCCCAAGCTGGGCGGCGTGATCGGGAACACGCTTACGCCCGGCAGCGCCGAGAGCTTGGGCACGAGGTCGCGCTGCAGTTCCACCGTCGAGCGCGTGCGCTGCTCCCAGTCCGTCGTGCGCAGCGAGCCGAAGGCGCTCGAGACCTGGCCGCCGCCGACGAAGAAGAAGCGGCGCTCGAACTCGGGGTACTGCGCGGTGATGGCCTCGATGGCGTCGAGGTAGCGCGCCGTGTATTCCAGCGAGGCCCCGTCCGGCGCCCGGATCGGCATGCCGATGACGCCGCGGTCCTCGATCGGCGCCAGCTCGCTCTTGGCCGAGCGAAAGAGCCCCCAGCTCGCCGCCGCGCAGCCCAGCATCACCAGCACGACGAGCCAGCGCAGATCGAGGCTCGCGCGCAGCGCGCGGGCGTAGCCCGACGACAGCGCCACCAGCAGACGCTCCATGCCGCGGTCGAAGGCGCTGGGCCTGGCGTTGTGGCGCAGCAGCTTGCTGCACAGCATCGGCGTGAGCGTGAGCGCGACGAAGCCCGACACCAGCACCGCGCCGGCCAGCGTCAGCGCGAACTCGCCGAACAGCCGCCCGGTGCGCCCGGGCGTGAA
>CAUJJO010000083.1 GCA_963205125.1 Pseudomonadota bacterium
CGACGAAGAGCCGCCCGAGGCCGTGCTCGAGCGCTGCGCCCAGCTCGCCCCGCGCGAGATGCGCCGCGCCTGGATGACGGCCTTCGGCAACGCGCGGCTGGACGGCCGCGGCACCCTCGAAGCCCGCGACCTGCCCGACGCGGCGACACGGCGCAACCCGATCGGCTTCACGCACTGAGGGCGCCGGACGCGGCCACGGCCCGGACGAAGCGCTCGGCATGGAAACCATGCTGTCCGTGCGCCGCCGTCAGCCCCACACGTCAGCGCGGTGCACGTCAGCGCGGTGCAGGGTCGCCGCGCTACGATGACGGCGCATGAACGACCCGACTCTCCCTCCCTCCCGCCCGGCCTCGGGCAGCAAGTTCACCACGCCGCAGGGCACGCGCGCGGTGATGGACGGCATCAAGCCGAGCGCCCTGACCGGGCTGCCCGACGTCTCGGGCAAGCCCGCCTGGCTGCGCGTGCGCGTGCCCAGCGGCGCCAGGTACCAGGAGGTGATGGAGATCGTGCGCTCGCACCAGCTCGCCACGGTGTGCGCCGAGTCCAAGTGCCCGAACATCGCCGAGTGCTGGGGCCGCGGCACGGCCACGCTGATGCTCATGGGCTCGGTGTGCACGCGTGCGTGCAAGTTCTGCTCGGTGAACACCGGCAACCCCAAGGGCTGGCTGGATGCCCAGGAGCCCGCGAAGGTCGCCGACGCGGTGGCGCTGATGGGCCTGCGCTACGTCGTGCTGACCTCGGTCGACCGCGACGACCTGCCCGACCTCGGCGCCGGCCACTACGCCGCCTGCATCCGCGCCATCCACGCGCGCACGCCCGATACCGCGGTGGAAGCGCTGACGCCCGACTTCCAGGGCCGCCTGGACCTCGTCGCGCAGGTGCTCGACGCGGGCCTATCGACCTACGCGCAGAACCTCGAGACGGTGAAGCGCCTCACGCACCCGGTGCGCGACGCGCGCGCGGGCTACGAGCAGACGCTGTCGGTGCTCGCCTTCGCCAAGCGCCACGCGCCGCGGACGGTGAGCAAGACCAGCCTCATGCTGGGCCTGGGCGAGACCGACGCCGAGATCGACGAGGCGCTGGACGACATGCGCGAGGCCGGCGTGGATGTGGTGACCCTGGGCCAGTACCTGCGGCCCACGCGCAACCACCTGCCGGTGCAGCGCTTCGTCACGCCCGAGGAGTTCATGCGATACCGCGAGCAGGCGCTGGCCAAGGGCTTCGTCGAGGCGGTCGCCGGCCCGCTCGTGCGCTCGAGCTACCGCGCCGAGCGCGTGCTCGAGCACAACAACGTCGGCCTGGACGAGGCGGTGCTGCAAGGCATCCGCGACGCGGCCGCGGCGGCGCTGCGCTGCTGAAGCCGCGCATCGTGCACACGCTCCTGCGCACGCTCCCGCGCGCGCTCGCCGCGGGCCTGCTCGCGTTCACGCTGGCCGGCGCCGGCGCCGGCGCCACCGCCGCCGCCGCCACCACCACCGCCGACCCCCCGCGCATCGGCCTCGTGCTGGGCGGGGGCGGCGCGCGCGGGGCGGCGCACATCGGCGTGCTGGAGGTGCTCGAGCAACTGCGCGTGCCGGTGCACTGCGTCGCCGGCACCAGCATGGGCGCGCTGGTGGCCGGCGCCTGGGCGGCGGGGTCGAGCACCGCTCGCATGCGCGACGAGCTGACCGCGGCGGACTGGAACGCGCTCTTCCTCGACCTCACCGCCTACCGCGAGCTGAGCCTGCGCAACAAGCACCTGGTGCAGCGCTTCCTGCCCGGCAGCGAGCTCGGCCTCACCGCGCAGGGCCTGGCGGCGCCGCCGGGCGTCGTCGCCGGGCAGAAGATCAAGCTCTTCTTCAACCGCCTCGCGCGCGCGGAGCTCGGCGAGCCCGACATCGCCGAGCTGGCGCTGCCGCTGGCCATCATCGCCACCGACATCGGCAGCGGCGAGCGCGTCGTCTTCCGCGAAGGGCCGCTCACGCAGGCCATGCGCGCCAGCATGTCGGTGCCGGGGCTGCTCGCGCCGGCCGAGGTGAACGGACGCCGCCTCGTCGACGGCGGCCTCGTCGACAACCTTCCGGTGGCCGAGGTGCGCGACCTCTGCCGGCCCGACGTGGTGATCGCCGTCAACGTCGGCTCGCCGCTGCTCAAGGCCGAGGACGTCGGCTCGCTGCTCAGCGTGACGGCGCAGATGGTCAACATCCTGACCGAGCAGAACGTGACGCGCTCGATCGCCCAGCTCGGGCCGCGCGACATCTACATCCGCCCCGCGCTGGACGGCATCGGCGCGGCGGACTTCGAGCGCCACGCCGGCACTGCCGAGCGCGGGCGCATCGCGGCGCTGGCGCTGGCGGACCGGCTGGCCACCCTCTCGCTGCCGCCCGCGGCCTACGCGGCGTGGCAGCAGCGCCTGCACGTCGGCGCGCGCGTGCCGCCGCGGGTCGACGCGATCGAGATCACGCCGATGGCGCGCGTGCAGCCCGCGGTGGTGCACAAGCACCTGAGTCAGCAGCCCGGCCAGGCGCTGGACAGCACGCGCCTTGCGCAGAACCTGGTCGCGCTGTTCGGCGAAGGCGACTTCGAACAGGTCGACTACCGCCTCGTGCGCGAGGGCGAGCGCAACGTGCTGCGCATCGACGCCGCCGAGAAGCGCTGGGGCCCCGAGTACCTGCGCCTCGGGCTGGCGCTTTCCACCACGCTCGGCCAGGGGGCGAGCTACACGCTGCGCGCGGCCTGGCACCGCACCTGGCTCAACCGCCTGGGTGGCGAACTGCTCGCGGTGGGCGAACTCGGCAACAGCAACGGCGCAAGCCTCGAATGGTTCCAGCCGCTTTCGGCGGCCTCGCCCTTCTTCGGCGACACCACCGTGGCCTATCGGCGCGAGCGGCTGGACCTCTTCGCCGGGGACGACCGGGTTTCGGAATACGTCATCGAGCAGTCGCGGCTGACCGTGGGCGCAGGCCTGCGGCTGGGTACGCTCGGCAGCCTGCGCCTGGGGGTGCACGGCACGCGCTGGCGGCCCTCGCTGGCGACCGGGCTGCCGCTGATCGAGCCGCGCGCAAGGCCCGCGCACGGCGCGCTCGTCCTGCTCGACCTGGACCACCTGGACCGCCGCTTCTTCCCCACCGACGGCTGGGCGCTGCGGCTGGACCTGGTCGACAACCGCGGCGCCGGGGCCGACTACACGCGTGCCGCGCTGGACCTGCGCCATGCGCGCGCCTACGGCGCCTGGGTGCTGGGCAGCCGCGTGGCGTGGACCGGCTCGCCGCGCGGGCGGCTGCCGATCTGGGACGGCGCCTCGCTCGGCGGCTTCCTCAACCTCTCGGCCTACTCGCCCAACCAGGTGGCCGGCGATTCCGCGCGCTACGCCCATGTGCGCGGCGAACGCGTGCTCGGCCAGATGCCGCTTGGCATGCGCGGCGACATGCGCGTGGGCGCGGCGCTCGAGCTCGCCCGCATCGGCGGCGTCTTCGTGCCCACCCGCCACAGCGGCACGCTGCACGCGCTGACCGCCTACGTCGGCGGCGACACGCCCTTCGGCCCGGTCTACCTGGGCCTGGCGCACTCGCTGGCCGGCGTCACCAACGCCTACCTGTTCATCGGCGCGCCCTGAGCGGCGCGCCCGGGCTGCGTCACCGCGCCCTGAGCGCCGCGCCCGGGCTCGGATCAGCGCGCCGCGCCGGGGCGGTTGACCGCGCAGCGGCCGGCCACGCAGGCCGCGCCCGGGTCGGGCAAGGCGATGCAGGTCGAGAGCAGGCCCTCGCGCAGCAGGCGCTCCTGCTCGACCGCGTGCAGCCGCGCCGCCAGCGTCTGCAGCTTCGCGCCGTCGGCACTCGCCGTCGACCAGGCCCACCAGGCCGCCGGCCCGCCGCAGGCGCGGGCGCCGATCGGCAGCGTGCGGCATTGCGCATCGGCGCTGCAGGCGGCGTCGCCGATCTCGGCGCGGATCAGCACGAGCAGTTGCGCGCCCTCGCCCGCGGCCACCGACGGCGGCACCGGCACCGGCACCGGCGGCTGCGCGGCGCCGCAAGCCGCCAGCCCGAGCACGAGCACGAGGCACACGCCCGGGAGCCGCTTCATTCGTGACACACCCCGGCGGCGACCAGCCCCGCGGGCACATGCTCGGCCGCATGTTCGACGTGGCCGGTCTGGTCGTCGAAGAGGAAGTCGGGCTCGAACTCGCGCAGGAACTCGCCGTTGGGCAGGCCGCCGAGGAACATCGCCGCGTCGACCTCGATGCGCCAGTCCATCAGCGTGCGCATCGCGCGCTCGTGGGCCGGTGCGCTGCGCGCGGTGACGAGCGCGGTGCGGATGCGCATGCGCCCATGCGGCGCCTGCTGCATGTCGTGCAGCGCCGCCAGCAGCGGCTTGAAGGGCCCCGGCGGCAGCGGCGTAGCGCTGAACTCGCGCTCGTGGCGCTGGAAGGCCGGCAGGCCGTCCTGCTGGTAGACGCGCTCGGCCTCGTCGCCGAAGAGCACGGCGTCGCCGTCGAAGGCGATGCGCACCTCGTCGGGATGCGCGTCGGTGGCGCGCGCGCTCTGCGGGTAGACGCGCGCGGCCGGCACGCCCGCGGCGAGCGCCGCGCGCACGTCGGCGTCGTTGGCCGAGAGGAAGAGCTGGGCGCGCAGCGGCCGCAGGTAGCGCCAGGGGCTGGCGCCGCGCGTGAAGACGCCGCGCTCGATCGGCAGCCCGAAGTGCTGGCAGGAGCGGAACACGCGCAGGCCCGACACCGGATCGTTGCGCGAGAGCATGACGACTTCCACGCGCGGCGCGTCGCGGTCGTCGAAGGCCAGCAGCTTGTGCACCAGCGAGAAGGCCACCCCCGGCCGCGCCGGCTGCTCCAGGCGCTGCAGCTGCAGCTGCATATAGGCGTGGTCGTCGCCGGCTTCGAAGACGTGGTTCTCCTCCTCGAAATCGAACAGCGCGCGCGAGCTGATCGCGACGACGAGGCGGCCTTCGAGGCTGGCAGGCATCGCCGCATGATAGCCAGCGCGATCCGCATCGAGGCCGCGCGCCCAAACGCCGGCCAGGCGAGGCCGCAGCGGCCCTGATCCGCGCGGGTATGCTTGCGGCCCCTTGCCCGCCCGGGCGTCGCCAAGGCTGCGTCGACGATGATCCGAGACCCGAACGATCTCACCCGCATCACCTTCGCGGTGCTCGCGCTCTCGCTGCTGGTGGGCGCCACACTGTGGGTGCTGCGGCCCTTCCTCGGGCCCGCCGTGTGGGCGACGATGGTCGTGGTCGCCACCTGGCCGCTCATGCTGCGCCTGCAGGCGCTGGCGCACGGGCGACGCTGGATCGCCGCCGCGGCGATGACGCTGCTGCTGCTGCTGCTGCTGGTGGTGCCGCTGGTGCTGGCCATCGCCACCATCGTCGAGAACGCCGACGAGCTCATGGCCTGGGCGCGCGCGGCCGCCGCCTACCGCCCCGGGCCCGAGGCGCCGCCCTGGCTGCTGGGCGTGCCCGTGGTCGGGTCCTGGCTGGGCCGCCTGTGGGAGCAGGTGATGGCCGCGGGCCTGGGCAGCTGGCTGCAGCGGCTCACGCCCTACGTCGGCACCGGCGCGCGCTGGCTGGTGGCCGAGCTCGGCAGTGTCGGCATGCTGCTCGTGCAGTTCCTGCTGACCGTGCTCATCGCCGGCATCCTCTACGGCTGCGGCGAGACCGCGGCCGACCAGGTGCGCCGCTTCGCGCGCCGCCTGGCCGGCGAGGCCGGCAGCTCGACGGTGACGCTGGCCGCCGCCGCCATCCGCGCGGTGGCCCTGGGCGTGGGCGTGACCGCGCTCGTGCAATCGGTGCTCGCGGGCCTGGCGCTGCTCATCGCCGGCATTCCCTTCGCCGGGCTGCTGACCGCGCTCACGCTCGTGCTGTGCATCGCCCAGCTCGGCGCGCTGCCGGTGCTGGTGCCGGCGACGATCTGGCTCTTCTACGTCGACCGCCCCGGCTGGGCGGTGTTCCTGCTCGTCTGCGCCGTCATCGTCACGCTGATGGACAACGTGCTGCGCCCGCTGCTCATCCGCCTGGGCGCCGACCTGCCGCTGCTGCTCATCTTCGCCGGCGTCATCGGCGGCCTGCTCGCCTTCGGCCTCATCGGCATCTTCGCCGGCCCGGTCGTGCTGGCCGTCGCCTACATGCTCTTCGAAGCCTGGATCGGCGAGGGCGAGGCGGCAGCGGAGGCGGCGCAGGCGCCGCCGGCCGAGTGAGGCGGGCGTTCGACAGCGTGAAAGGTCGAATTCAGCGCCTGGGAGCGAACCGGGCCAGCGCTGACGAAGGCGTCAGCACCGGGCAATCGCCGACGCGGCGCATGTCGAGCAGGTCGCGGTCGCCGCTGACCAGCGCCGCCGCCCGTCCCGCCATCGCCAAGTCGACGAAGACCTGATCGGCCGGATCACGACAGGCTGGCGCATCGGCAGAGGCCAAGGGGTCCAGCCAGTCGGCCACACCCTGCAGGTCATGCAGGAAGAGCTTGCGATCCTCGATCGTGACGTAGCGATCGAACTTGGGTCGCCAAAGTCGCGCGTGCAGTTCGTCGAAGGTGGCCGGCGAGAACAGCAGGCGCCCCTGCCGCAGTAGGTGCCGCAGCAGGCGGGCGGGGACCGAGTCGGTCAGCAGGGCGGCGCTGATCAGGACGTCGGTGTCGACGACGACCCGCTCAGGACTCATCGGCCAGCAACCGTGCCAGCGCCTGCGGCGTCAGCCCGCGCTCGGCGGCACGCTCGGCCATGCGCGCCATCGTGTGCTGCAGGCGATCGGCATAGAAGGCGCGCATGGCCTCGTAGTCCTCGGCCGAAACCATCACGCCAACGACGCGATCACGCCGCGTCACGCGTACCGGCCCCTGTTGCACGCGGTCGATGAACTCGCCGAAGCGGGTCTTGGCGTCATTGGCGCTGAAGGTCGCAGGGTCCATGGGAAGTGCAGGTGAGCCCGCGCCGGCCGCGGGTGGCAAACGTGCCTGTCGCAGTCTAGCGCGAATCGATCGAAACGCACGAAACGCTCGAAACGCACGAATCGCGCGGATCGAACGATTCCTCCCGGGCGGTGGAGCCGCCGGGACGCGCTGTGTGCCGCCCCGTGAATCGACGTCGCCGACGACTCCAGCAGCGCGGCTCACCCGCGATCGATGCGTCGCGAGAGCACGACCGAGGTCGTCGTCTGCACCACGCCGTCGAGCGCGCGGATGCGGTCGAGCAGCGCGTCCAGCCGCTCGGCCGATTCGGCGCGCAGCAGGGCCACGTAGTCGAACTGGCCGCTCACCGAGTCGAGCTGGCGCACTTCGGGAATGCGCTGCAGCAGCGTGACGACATCCGCGCCGGCGCGCGGCTGCACGGTGATGCCGACGAAGGCCGAGAGGCCTTGCTGGGCGAGGTCCTGCCGCAGGCGCACGGTGTAGCCGCTGACGATGCCCTCGCGCTCCAGGCGCGCCAGGCGCGCGACGACGGTCGTGCGCGCGACCTGGAGCGCGCGCGCCAGCTCGGCGGTGCTGGCGCGGGCGTTCACCGCCAGCCGCGCGAGCAGCTCGTGGTCCAGCGCGTCGCGCGGCTGCGGCAGCGGCTGCAGCGGGGCGCGCGTGCTCATCGCGCCCTCAATCGAGCGTGATCTGCGCGCGCACGGTGCCGGCGCGGTCGGCGCTGGCGGTGAGCGCGATCGTCGTGCCGCGCGCGCCGTGCACGATCCATTCGGCGACGCCGCGGTCGGCGGTGATCTCGCGGTGCGGCAGGAAGGCCTGCAGCGAGGTCTTGGGCGCGTGGCCCTCGAGGTGTGGCCCCTGCTCGCGCTCCTTGCCCGAAAGCAGCGCCACGCCCGGGGGCAGGTGGATCTCGAAGATCGTGCCGCGCACGGTCTTGCGCTCGATCGCGCGCTTGCTGACGTGGCTCGGCAGGTAGCCGGCGTTGGCGACCGCGAAGCGCACGCGCCAGGTGTCGGCGCCCAGCGAGCGCACCTCCGTGCGCAGTATCTCCAGCCGCGGCAGCGTGAGCGCCAGCTGCGTCAGCCAGCCGGGGAAGCGCGCCGCCTCGCGCTCGCGCAGCTGCGGCGGCGGGTTGCGCCAGAAGTTCATGCGGTCCCAGCCGCCGAGCTCGATCATGCCCAGCTGCGGGTGGCGAAACGGGTACCAGTCGACGTGCGCACGGCCCTCGCACTGCTCGTCGCTCCACTTCAGCAGCTTGAGGTCGTGCTCCACCGGGTGCTCGCGGAACCATTCGGTCCACTTGTAGCCCTCGATGCCGGCCTCCTTGTTGGGCGACCAGATCTCCACCGTCCAGAACAGCGCGCCCAGGTGCTCGTAGACCCAGTCCTGCGCGCCGCCGATGACCTCCTTGGGGTGGTAGCGGAAGTCGTGGTAGATGCTCACCGCCGGGTAGCCGGTGAGCTTGGCGCCGATCTCCGACAGGCGCTTGTACATCCACAAGTCCTCGGGGATCATCTGCTCGTCGCTCTCCCCGCACATCGGCCGCAGGATGACGCCGCTGTGCGTGTGAAAGCTCACCGCGGCACCGATGTTGGGGTGCCTGACGACGAAGTCGACCATCGCCCGCACCTCGGGCTCGCTGGTCGGGTAGGGGCCCGCACCCGCCTGCTCGAACTCCTGGCGCCAGAAGCCGGGGAAGTTGCGGTTGAAGTCCAGCCCCTCGCGGTCCTTGTTGACGGTGATCTGCAGCCCGTCCCAGTTCTTGATCAGGCCCTCGGGCATGACGCGGTAGTAGCTGCCGCCGAACTCGCCGGGCTCGCGCGGCACCATCAGGCGCGGGTCCTCGGCGTGCTTCTTGAAGGGGCCGTGCGGGTCGGGCACGCGCATGAAGAGCATGCGGCCGTCGCCGTCGATGTCCTCCATCGTCAGGCCCTCGACCTGCGGCTCGTCGTAGGGATAGGGGCGCGTTCCCGAGCGGATGTGGCGCGGCCGGTCGGCCAGCGCGAGCTCCGCGCCGTCGGGGTTCAGGCGCGGGCAGATGTAGACGGTGCGCGTGTCCAGCAGGTGGCGCAGGCGCGCGTCGTCGGCCCCGGTGGCGAGCTGGTGCAGGAAGTACAGGCAGGCCGTGGAGGCGGTGACTTCGGCGGCGTGGATGTTGCCGTCGATCCACAGCGCCGGCTTGTCCTCGGCCGGCCCGGTGACGCTGTTGGTGACGGTGACGAGCCAGATGTCGCGCCCCTCGTGGCTCCTGCCGATCGAGGCCAACTGCACCAGCCCCGGCAGCGCCGCGGCGTAGTCCTGCAGCAGCCGGGTCAGTTCGGCGTAGCGGTAGAAGTGGTCGAAGCGCGGGACGGGGATGGCGGCGGTCATGCGGCGACGAAGACGGAGGACGACGAAGCCTGGAATTGTGAGGCCTGCGCCGCCCCCGTCGCCCGCGCGGCCGACTCAAGCGCCGAACGGGAAGTAGGCCGGGTCCAACGGCAAGGTCTGCCCGACGATGCCGACGATCTCGTTCGTGTTCAGGTCCAGCGTGGCCACGTAATCGAGCAGCGAGGCCTGGGTGAAGGTGCCGTTGCCGACGAGGCCGGTGTACTGGCGCAGCGCGTCCAGCGGGATGTTGCCGCCGACGATCGTGCCCCAGAGGTGGGCCACCAGCACTTCGTCGGGAACGCCGGGCGCGTAGGTGTTGATCATCACCTGCGCGAGATCGCGCGTGCTGCCCAGGTGGTCGAGCTGGCTCGTCCACAGGCTGAGTTCCGCGACGTCGGGCGCACGGTTGAAGCCGGCGTTGAACATCGCGTAGGCCTGATAGACGTGGCCGCCCGGGGCGGTGTCGGAGGCGTGCACGACGTCGGCGAACTGCAGCCTCTCGATCGCGTGCAGCGTGTCGCTGCCTTCGGCGCTGCTGGCCACCGTGCGCGTGGCCGGGTTGCCGGCCACGGTGTACGCGGCCTCGGGGCCGGCAAAGACCACGGTGTCGATGCCGGCCTGACCATCGAAGGTGTTGTTCGCCGCGTTGCCGCGAAAGACGTTGTTGCCGGCGTTGCCGACGCCGTTCGGGGCCGTGCCGGTGAGGATCAGGTTCTCGACGTTCTCCGGCAGCGCGTAGCCAAAGCCCGCGCGCACGGTGTCGATGCCGCCCTGGGGACTCTCGACCACCTGGTCGAGCAGCCCGCCGACGGTGTACTGGTCGTCGCCCAGGCCGTAGGAGAAGACGCGCCCGCCGCTGTCGTCGTCGATGATCGTGACCGCCGTCGACGCCTGCGAGAGGCTGGCGTTGACCGGGTTGTACAGCGTGAAGTTGAAGGTCTCGGGGCTCTCGGACGCCGTGTCGTCGAGCAGCACCACGCGCACCGCCTTCACCGTTTCGCCGGGCGCGAAGGTGAGCGACTGACGCTCGTACTGGAAGTCGCTGTTGTATTTGGCGCTGGCGTTGTCGGTCTGCCAGCTGACCTTCACCTCGTTGGACGAAGGCGCGCTCAACTGGACGATGACGGTGGCGAAGATGTCGCCTTCGCTGGCCGAGGCAGGCGTGGCGCTGATCTGCGGCTGCGCCACCGTGGGTCCGTCGGAGCGTCCGATGAAGCCCACGCCACTGGCGTCGCCGAGCGTGGCGTTGACGGGCCCCGACAGCTTCAGCGCGAAGGTCTCGAGGTTTTCCGTCAAGCCGTCGTCGACGATGTCCACCAGCACCGTCTTCACGACTTCGCCGGGTGCGAAGTTCAGCGTCCCGCTCGCTGCGCGGTAGTCGGCTCCAGCAGCCGCGCTGCCGTCGGCCGTCGCGTAGGTCACGCTCACGCCCGCGCTCGAGGGCCGGTCCAGCTGCACGAAGAAGCTCGCGCGCTGCGTCGTCTCGTCGACCACGGCGTCGCTGACCGAAAGCGCGGGCGTGCCCGCGGTGCCGTCGTTGTCGACGATGCGGATCGGCGTCAGCTGCGTGGGAACGATGGCGTTGACCGGGCTGTAGAGGTTGAACCAGAGAACTTCGGTCGGCTCGGCCGTGGTGTCCTCCAGCATGGTCAGCCGCACCTGCTTGGTCGTCTCACCGGGGGCAAACACGATCTCCTGGCGTTGGTACTGGTAATCGTGGTTGTAAGACGCGGTCGCGTTGTCGGTCTGGTAGCTGAGCTTCACTTCATTGGGCGAAGGGGCCGAAAGCTGCACAACGACGTCGACAAAGGTCTGGCCCTCGCCCACGGCCACCGGCTGGACGACGGCATAGGGCGTGCTCGCCGCGTTGCCGTCGCTGCGTCCCAGCAGCGCAAGCGCCGTGCCATCGCCCAGGGTGGCGCCGCTGGGCGTGTCGAGCACGAGACGGAAGAACTCGTCGCCCTCGGCAGCGCCATCATCGATCAGCGGCACGAGGACGGTCTGCACCGTCTCGCCAGGCATGAAGGAGAGGCTGCCCGAGGTGGCCACAAAGTCCTGACCGGCGTGCGCGCTGTCGTCAGCGGTGCGGAAGTTCACCGTCACCGGCGACACCGAGGGCCGGTCCAGCGTGACGAAGAAACGCGCCGCCTGCTCCGCTTCATCGACCACGACATCGCCCACGACGAGCGCCGGTGTTCCGGTGCGACCGTCGTTGTCGACGATCAGAGCGGGTGTATAGGAGCGCTCGATGACGGCGTTGCCCGGTTCGTACAGCCGCAGCCAGATCACTTCGTCCGGCTCGGCCACGGTGTCCTCGAGCAGCGGGATCCGAACCACCTTCTGCGTCTGCCCGGGCGCGAAGACGAGTTCCTCACGCATGTAGTCGTAGTCATGGTTGTACGAGGCGGTGGCGTTCTCGGTCAGCCAGCTCACGCGCACCTCGTTCACTGAGGGCGCGCTCAACTGCACGCCAAAGCTCAGGTACGTCGCGCCCTCGCTGGCTGCCACCGGATTGATGCGCACGTAGGGCATGCCGACCGGGTCGGCATCGTTGTGCGCGATCACCGCCTGCCCACTGGCGTCGACCAGCGTGGCGCCACTGGCGTTCGAGAGCTGCAGCCCGAAGCTCTCGTCGCCCTCGGGCAGCTTGTCGTCGACGAGGGCGACGCTCACCGTCTTCACGGTTTCACCAGCGGCAAAGGAGATCATCCCCGATGCCGCGACATAGTCGGCGCCTGCGATCGCCGATCCGTCCATCGTGGCGTAGCTGACGGTGAAGGGTGTCGCACTCGGGCGGCTGGCACGAACCAGGAAGCTTGCCGTGCCGTCCGTCTCGTCGACCATGGCATCGGATACCGCGAGCAGCGGCGTCCCCGGCGCGCCGTCGTTGTCGGCGATCCACACCGATGTGTAGGTCTGCCCAATGGCGGCGTTGACGGGTTCGTAGAGCTTCAGCCAGAAGGTTTCGTGGCCCTCGACCAGCTTGTCGTCGACGATGGCAATGCGGATGGTCTTGCTCGTCTGTCCGGGCGCGAAGACGAGCTGGTCGCGCCCGTAGGTGTAGTCGGCGCCGTAGCTGGCGCTGCTGTTCTCGGTCAGCCAGCTCACGCGCACCTCGCCCGATGCCGCGGCATCGAGCCGGACCTCGACGTCGACGAAACCGGCGCCTTCGTTGACGGCCACCGGCCGCGCGGAAATGACGGTCATGCAGACCCCCCTTCGTTGATCGAACGAGGCTCGCTTTTAGCAAGAGGGGCGTTACCGGCCCGTTACCGGCGCGGCCATGCCGGATCCGATCAGTCGACGATTGATCGGGTTGCGCTCGCGGAAGGACTCGACGAACAGCTCCGGCACCGTCTGCACGGCGCATGTGTCGATCCACGCGCGCGCGCACTGGGCGTGCCGGCTCGCGAGCGCATCGTCGCCATCGGCCCGCAGCGCGTCGTGCAGCACCAGCAGCAGCTCGGGCAGGTAGAAGCCGAAGGCCTCCTGCCCAAGACCCGGCGCCGCGGACAGGGCGCGCGCGCGTGCGGCCGCTTCCGGCACGCGCTGCAGCCGCAAGAGCGCTTCGACGCCGACCATCTGCACCTGCCGCGCCATCGCCTCGTGCTGGTGCGCGCGCGCCCAGTGCAGCGCGGCGTCGGCGGCCTGCAGCGCCGCCTCGGGCGAGTCGGCGCGCGCGACCTCGACGGTGATCTTGTGGCGCACGTAGTCGTGCATGTGCAGACCGGCCTCGGTGAAGACGGCCAGCGCCCGCTGCAGCAGTCCGCCCGCCGACTGCCCCTGCCACTGGCGCACGCGCGCCTGCACCATCAGCCGCGCCCCGCGCACCCAGGGCGGCGCCGGTTCGGCCGGGGCGGCGACGAGCTGCTGCGCCAGGTCGGGCCGGCCCAGGCGCAGCAGCATCACCGCGCGGTCGTTGGCGGCGTTGAAGGCCCAGGTGGCCAGCCCCGCCTCGTGCAGGTCGGCGATCAGTCGCTCGCTCATCGCCAGCGCCTCGGCAAAGCGGCCGAGATCGCCCAGGTTGCCGGCCAGTCCCATCTGGTCGACCAGCACCAGCCCGCGCTCGACGCCGGCCTGGCGGGCGAGGTCGAGGCAATGTTCGGCGGCCCGTACCGCCTCCTCGACGCGGCAGAGATAGGCCAGATGCGTGGCGCAGAACCCCGCCGCGAACGACGCCTGCGCGTGACGGCGTTCAGCCACGGCCTCGTCGAGCGCGCGCCGCTGCACGTCGACGGCCTCCTCGCGCCGACCGAGCGCGGCCAGAACCGAGCTGCGCGCGTTGAGCCAATCGAAATGGAGTTCCTGCTCGGTACTCGGGATTGCCGGCCGCGCCGCGTCCAGCTCCGCCAGCGCGAGCGCGTAGCGCTGCGTCAGGGCATGCGCCTCGGCCAGCCGCAAGCGGCCCCGTGCGACCAGCAGATCGTCGCCCAGCTCCTGGGCCAGGGCCAGCGCCGTTGCGGCCTCGGCTGCCGCGGTCTCGTCCTGCAGCTCGTGCTTCACGCGGGCGCGCAACTCGGCCGCCAGCGCATGCTCACGCGCCTGCTGCGCCTGCGTGGTCAATTCACGCGCCAGTTCGGCCGCCGCGCTGGCCGACGCGTAGGCCAGCAGCAGATGCCCGCGCCGCCAGTCGCAGAGGAAGGCTTCGCCCGCCTGGCCGGCGAGGCGGTGGTTCGCGCTCGCGCGCTGCAGCCACTCGATCGCCCTCGCCTCGAGGCCGCAGGCTTCGGCCGACTGTGCCGCCTGCGCGAAGCCGGCCGCCGCGCGCGCGGCCTGCCCGCCAGCCTCCCAGTGCAGGGCGCAGCGCAGCGGATCGGCGCCGGCCTCCTCGAGCGCGTGGGCGATCTCGCCCTGCAGCAGGGGAGCCAAGGCCTTGGGTACAGCGGCCAGCACCGCCTCGCGAATGAGGTCGTGCGCAAAGCCCTGCGCGCCGAAGACATGCAGTTCCTCGAGCCGCCGCCAGGGCGCCAGCAACTGGGCGGCGCTGCAGCGCAACAGCCGGCACATCAGCTCGGCGCTGAAGTCCGGGCCGCACAGCGCGGCGAGAAACGCCAGCTGCTGCGCCTGCGCGTCGGCACGCGCAAGCCGCTGCGTGGCATGGACCATCGCCTCATCGGGGAGCGGCAAGCGCGCGGGCAAGACGCCCTGGTCCAGCGCGCCGCCAAGCTGCAACTGGCGCAAGACCTGCAACATGAACAGCGGATGCCCGCCGCAGTGGCGGTGCAACTGCGGCGCGGCCGCAGGATGGGCGCGCATCAGCTCCGGCATCAGATCGGCGAGGAAGGATGCGCTGGCGCGCTCGTCCAGCGGTGCGAGCACGACCATGGGATAGCCGGCCACCGGCTGCCCGTCCAGCCACTGCTGCAGCAGCGGCGGCAGCTCGGCGTCGCGGCAGCTCAACAGCCAGCGCGTGGCATGGTCGCCGTCCTCGGCTCGGCTGGCCTGCAGCAGCGCCGTGAGAACGCCAAGGCTGGCGGCGTCGGCGTAGTGCAGATCCTCGATCGAGAGTGCGGCAAAGCCGGACTCCCGGGCGTGCGCGAGCAGCTCGGCGCACACCTCGGCGATGCGCGCACTCTGCACCTTGTGCACCGGCGCCGCCTCGCCGAAGGGGTCGATCAGCCAATCCAGCCAGCGCTGCAGCCCCGCGTCCGCGCGCGAACGCACGAGCGGTGCGCAGGCTGCCGCCAGCAGGCGCAAAAGGCCGAAGTCGGTGCTGGAGCTCTCCGGCAGGCAACGCAGCCGAACGTCGATCCGCCAGCGCCGCGCCAGGTCGGCGAGGAGGCGCGACTTGCCGATGCCCGCGGGCCCCGTCAGCAGCACGATGCCGCGCTCCTGCCAACGCTGCTCGGCATGGGCGAACGCGTCCTCGCGTCCGACCGTGCGCGGCGGATGACGCAGGGCCAGCGGCAGCAGCGCAGCCGGCCGGGCGACGCGGGCATCGGCACGCGCGATCTCCAGCGAGAGCGCGATCGTTTCATCGCTCGGCGCGTCGCCATGCTGTTCGTAGAGCACGCGCCTGCAGCGCTCGAACTCCGCCAGCGCTGCGCCGCGGTCGCCGCGACGATGGTGCAGACGCATCAGTATGCGGCTGGCGTGCTCCATCAGCGGCTCTTCGGTGACCAGGCGCGCGGCGATGCGCAGCGCCACGCCGAGCCGGTCTTCCCGCTCCAGCTGCGCCGCCAAGCCGAGCAGCGCATCGGCGCGTGCGGCACGCCAGCGCTGGCGTGCCGCGGCAAGCCAGAGCGCGAGCTCGGCGCCGTCACCGTCGCGATGGCTGCCCAGCAGCTCGCCGACGCTGCCACCCGCTTCGGCCAGCAGCCGTTCGGGCGCGAGCACCAGATCGTGCTCGACGCCCGGCGCCAGCGTCAGCGTGGCCCCGCTCGAGAGCAGCTCGTGCCCGCTCCAGCGGCCGAGGCGGAAGATGCGCTGGCGCAGGTTGTTGAGCGCCCGCCGCTCGCTTGCCTGAGGCGCCTGCCCCGGCGCCCCTGGCCACAACAGCGCGGCCACGCGATTGCGCGCGACCGGCGCCTCCAGCACCGCCAGCGCCAGCAGCGCGGCGTCCTTGTCACCGAGCGCCAGTTCCTGCCCGTCGTCGCGCTGCAGGCGCGGCAGATGGCGCAGGAAGAGCTTCATCGTGGGAGGCGAAGTCGCGATCGGCGCACGCCGACGAAAGGATGCGGGGCCTTCGGGATCGCTACTTCGTCACCGCGTAGCGCAGGCACTCGTAGGCCGGCCCGGCCACCGGGTAATCGTGCATGTGGATCAGGCGCCCGCCGTGGCGTTCGATCTGCTCCTGCACCTGATCGACGGCGATGGTGTTCATGTGGATCAGGAACACGCCGTCGCCGGATTCCACGGGCGAGGCGAACACCCCATCGGCACTGTTCAGGCTGCGCGACGGGACCGAGAAGATGGTCAAGCCGCCGCGCTTCATGACGCGCACGAACTCGGCGATGTAGCCCAGCGCATGCCCCCGGTCGATGTGCTGGAGCACGATGTTCGTGAAGACGAGGTCGAAGGCGTCATCCTCGAACGGCAGGCGCTCGGAGAGGTTGACGTGATAGCGCACGCGCTCACCCTGCCGGTTGTGCGCGCGGGCCTGCTGCACCGTCTCCGAAGAAATGTCGACGCCGTCGACCTGCTGGAAATGCTCGGCCAGGGCCTGCGACAGGCGGCCCAGCCCGCAGCCGAAGTCCAGCGCGCGCGCACGCCTGCGCAGATCCACCGCTTCGGCCAGATGGCTTGCCATGTAGCGCTGCAGGTCGGCGATCTCGGCGCGGCCCGAGGCGAAGAACTCGTCGCGATCCCAGCGCCTGCCGATCTTGGCGGGATCGGACAACACCGCCCACATCGCGTCGTGGCGGGCCAGGCCATCCCAGTTGCGCTGCAGCTCGCGCAAGCTGCTGTCGGCTGCCTCCTGCGGCAGCGCCGCTTCGTCGGAAGTCATGATCCGTCTCCTCGGCAGTGGCGAGGGGCGATGCTAACCAAGGCAAGGCTGGGTGCCCAAGCCGACCGATCGAGCCCGCCGCGGCGCCGCTGCGACGCGCCGCTCATGCCTGCGATAAGCGCCTCACCCCACCCTCGAACACCCGCAGCTCGCCGGGCGCGAAGGGCTGCCAGGGCTCGCCGGTGGTCAGCGGTTCGGTGGCGACGATGGCCACGCGGTCGCTTCGTCGTGTGAGCGCCGCGAAGTCCACGCTCAGGTCCTCGTCGGCAAGCGTCGCGGCGCCGAAGGGGTGTTGCCGCTGCAGCGAGTGCAGCTTGGTGGTGGCGAAGGCCCACAGCGCCTGGCCGTTGGAGAGCAGCAGGTTGAACGTGCCGTGCGCAGCGATCTGCGGCAGCAGTTCGCGCAGCGTGCGGCTGAGCTCGTCGACCGTGGGCACGCCGGCATGCGACTTGGCGAGTTCCTGCATCAGCCAGCAGAAGGCGCGCTCGCTGTCGGTGTCGCCCACCGGGCGGAAGGCCGCGTGCAGGCGCGGCGCGAAGCCTTCGAGGTTGCCGTTGTGCGCGCACACCCAGTAGCGGCCCCAGAGCTCGCGCACGAAGGGGTGCGTGTTCTGCAGCGCGACGCTGCCCTGCGTGGCCTTGCGGATGTGGGCGATGACCACCTCGCTGCGGATCGGCCAGCGCTTGACGAGCTCGGCCACCGGCGAGCTGCGCGCGGACTGGCAGTCGATGAAGTGGCGCAGGCCGCGGCCCTCGAAGAAGGCGATGCCGAAGCCGTCCTTGTGCTCGTCGGCGCGCGAGGCCAGGCCCGTGAAGCTGAACATCACGTCGGTCGGCGTGTTGGCGTTCATGCCCAGCAGCTGGCACATGGCGGCGCGCCCCGCGGCCCTACTCGAACATCAGCTTGGTGAGGCCGCGCCAGGACAGCAGCCGCCCCGGGTTCTGCGTCTCCTCGAGCACGCCGCTCATGCGCCGCAGGATGCGCGGGCTGCGCTGCGCGCGCCAGATCACGAGGTCGGTGAGCCAGGGCCGGTGGTTGACGTGCGCGGCCTGCTCGTAGAGCCGGAATCGCGGGCGCAGCGCGTTCAGTGCGGCTTCGTAGCGCGTGCGCACGGCCTCGTCCGTCGCCTGCAGTTCGATCGCTTCGCCCGCGAGCAATCCGGTCTCGAGCGCCTTGCCGATGCCCTCGCCGGTGAAAGCGTAGGTGCTGCCGGCGGCTTCACCCGCGGCCAGCATGCCCGCGCGCGACCAGCGCGCACCCGAGAGCGAGCAGCGCAGCGGCGCGCCCTTCAATTCCCCGTTCCCCTCGCCTTGCAGCGTGCCGCTGGCCATCAGCTCGCGCGCCGGTGGGTAGACCTCGCAGAAGATCTCGAAGAGGCGCTTGAGGTTCACGTCCTGCATGCGAAAACCGCCGTCGCCGCGCTCGACGGCGTGGCTGCCGGTGAGGCCCGCGCCGATGTTGAAGCAGGCGTCTGGCGCCGGGAAGATCCAGCCGTAGCCGCCGGCCAGGCGCGGGTGCCAGAAGATCTCGAGCCCGGTGATGCGCCCGACCATGGCCTGGCTCTTCACGTAGCCGCGCAGCGCGATGCCACTGGGCGTGCGCCGCTCGCACAGGCCCGAGGCCACGAGCCCCTGCACCACCGCGCCGGTGGCCAGCACCACCCAGCGTGCGGCGAGCTCGTGCACCGCATCACCCACGCGCAGCCGCACGCCGACGACGCGATCCTCTGCATCGACGAGCGGCGCCTCGAAGCGCGCCGGCATCAGCAGCCGCGCCCCCGCGCGCTCGGCCGCGCGCACGAGGATGGCGTCGAGCTGCCGCCGCGGCAGCACCGCCAGCCGCCCGGGCACGTCGACGTGGCGCCCGCGCGGCCCGGTGCAGCGCACGAAGGCCACTCGCTGCGCCAGCGCCATCACCTCGTCGAGTACGCCCATGCGCGCGAGCGCCGCGTGCGCGTCGGGGATCAGGCCATCGCCGCAGACCTTGTCGCGCGGAAAGACGTGCTGGTCGACCAGCACGACGCCCAGGCCGCGCCGCGCGAGCTGCCAGGCCGCTGCGCTCCCCGCGGGGCCGGCGCCGATGACGGCGACGTCGCAGGAGGACGGCAGAGAGGGTTCGGGCGCCGGATCGAGCATCGCCGAGCGATTCTAGGCAGCGCCATCGCGCGGACCACGGCCGGGCCATCGATCCGTTCGCCCACCGCCACCTTGACCCCCCGCGGTCTTGCGTCCAGCATGCGGGCGTCTCACCCGGTCCCGGCGGCTCCATCCGCTGCTTCGCTTCCCCGTCCTCGCGCCATCCCATGCCCCGCTTCCTCCACCTGCTCTCGCCGCTCGTCGTCGGCGGTCTTGCCCTGCCCAACCGCATCGTCATGGGCGCGATGCACACACGCCTGGAGACGCTCGATCGCCCGCACGAGCGCCTGGCAGCCTTCTACGCCGCGCGGGCGCGCGGCGAGACCGGCCTGCTGCTGAGCGGCGGCCACGCGCCGGTGCCCGAAGGCGCGATGGACGAGGCCGCGCCGGTGTTCGACCGGCAGGAGCAGGTCGCCGCGCACCGGCGCATCGTCGACGCCGTCGCGCAGGCCGGCGGGCGCATCGCGCTGCAGATCCTGCACGCCGGGCGCTATGCGCGCGTGCCCGGCTGCGTCGCGCCCTCGGCCGGCCGCGCGCGCATCAACAGCTTCGAGCCGCGCGTGCTCACCCTCGACGAGGTGCGGTCGACGATCCGCAGCCACGCGCACACCGCCGCCCTGGCCAGGGAGGCCGGCTACGCGGGCGTGGAGGTCATGGGCTCCGAGGGCTACCTGATCAACGAGTTCACCTCGGGCCTCACCAACCGGCGCGAGGACGAGTACGGCGGCTCGCTCGAGGCGCGGCTGCGCTTTGCGCTCGAGATCGTGCGCGCGGTGCGCGCAGCGGTCGGGGCGGACTTCCTGCTCATCTACCGCATCTCGGCGATCGACCTCATGCCCGGGGGCATGACACCCGAGGAGACGGCAATCCTTGCGCGCGGCATCGAGGCCGCGGGCGCCGACCTCATCAACACCGGCATCGGCTGGCACGAGTCGCTGGTGCCGACGATCGCTGCCGCGGTGCCCCGCGCGGCCTGGATCGACGCGGTGCGCCGCGTCAAGCAGGCGGTGGCGATCCCGGTGATGGCGTCCAACCGCATCAACACGCCCGAGGTCGCCGAAGCGATCCTGCAGAGCGGTGCCGCCGACCTCGTCTCGATGGCGCGGCCGCTGCTGGCCGACCCCGACTTCGCGCGCAAGCTGCGGCTGCAGCAGAGCGACGAGATCAACACCTGCATCGCCTGCAACCAGGCCTGCCTGGACGCGATCTTCAGCGAGCGCGCGGCAAGCTGCCTGGTCAACCCGCGCGCCGGGCGCGAGATCGAATTCAGCGACGGCCGCGCGGCGCGCACGCTGAAGCTGGCCGTCGTCGGCGGCGGACCGGCCGGCATGGCCTTTGCCGTCAACGCCGCCGGGCGCGGCCATCGGGTGACGCTCTTCGAGGCGCAGACGCAGCTCGGCGGCCAGCTCGAGATGGCAAGGCGCATCCCGGGCAAGAGCGAGTTCAACGAAACCCTGCGCTATCACCGCACGATGCTGCAGCGCCTGGGCGTCGAAGTGCACCTGGGCCGGCGTGTCGCCGCCGAGGACCTCGCCGCGGGCGGCTTCGACGAGGTCGTGCTCGCGACGGGCGCGGTGCCGCGCCGCCCCGCGATCCCGGGCATCACGCACCCCAAGGTGATCGGCTACGACGACGTGCTGGCGCGCGGCGCGGCGGTGGGCCAGCGCGTGGCGATCATCGGCGCCGGCGGCATCGGCTTCGACGTCGCGCTCTTCCTGCTCGGCGACGCGCTCGATTCGACCGAGATAGACCGCTTTCGCCGCACCTGGGGCGTCGACGCCGCGCTGCAAGGCGCGGGGGGCCTTGCGCAAACGCCCGCGCGCACACCCTGGCGCGAAGTGCATCTTCTGCAGCGCAAACTCGGAACACCGGGCAGGACGCTTGGCCGCACGACCGGCTGGATCCTGAAGGCGCTGCTGCGCCAGGCGCAATTGCAGATGCACGCGGGCGTGCGCTACGAAGCGATCGACGACGAGGGCCTGCACTTCGTCGATGCCCACGGCCAGCGGCAGTGCCTGGCCGTCGACCACGTCGTCGTCTGCGCTGGCCAGGTCGAGGACCGTGCGCTGCACGACGCGCTGGTCGCGCGCGGCATGCGCGTGCACCTCATCGGCGGCGCCGAGCGCGCGGCGGAACTGGACGCCGTGCGCGCGATCGACCAGGCGGCGCGGCTGGCCGAGCGCCTTGCTCAGGCCTCGCCCGGCAGGTAGGCCTTCACCCGGCGCAGCGTGTTGCGGTCGGTGTGGTGCATCTCCTTGCCGCCCATGCCCTTGAGCTTGAGGACGAGGTCGGAGCTGTAGCTCAGGCTGCCGTCGTCGTTGAACGTGAAGCTCGTCGTGAACTCCTTCAGCTCGGCGTTGTCGAGCAGGTAGGGGTTCTGCAGGATGCCGTAGGTCGGTGAACCGGGTGTCGCCTTGAAGTGGATCACCTTGTCGCGCGGCTTGGCGGTGGCGCCCTGCAGGCAGGCGATGCCGCGGCCGAAGACGACGGCGCGCATGACCTGGCCGCTGGCCTTCTCCCACAGCAGGTAGCCGACCTCGTCGTGGAAGGGGATCATCGCCTCCTCGCCGTGGCGCCACGCGGTCATCTTGTAGCTCAGGCCCTCGAGCGACTGGCGGCCGTTCTCCTGCTTCGGAATCGGGCGGAACCAGGCGCGCTCGTAGTAGCCGGTCTCGCCGACCTCGCGGTCGTCGTTGTGGAACGAGAGGTCGACGCCGGTGTTGCCTTCCCATTCGCCGACCAGCGGCGTCAGCGGGCCCAGGCGTTGCGGGCCGAGGATTTCTGCCATGACAGTCTCCTTGTGTTTGCCAATGGAGACGCCACGGTAAGCCCGCCGTCGGCCGAGTGCAAATGGAATGTCTCGATGCCCGCGATAGCCGAAGGCGCGAGGATCCCAAGAGGCGCGAGG
>CAUJJO010000084.1 GCA_963205125.1 Pseudomonadota bacterium
GGTGTCTTCAGCCGCCGCGATTGTCGCGCGTCAAGGCGAGCGCTGCAGCGCCGAGTGGCGACGCCGAGCGCAGAAGCGTGGATCAGCCGGCGGCGGTGCCTTGTTCGCGCGCCAGGTGCAGCAGCACGCGCGTGCAGGCGAAGGAGGGGCCGCGCAGGTTGCTGCGCGGGAAGGCGAGCGCGAGCTCGCGCGGACGGTCCGGCGCGGCCAGACGCTGCGGCCCGAGCCGGCGCACCTGGCCCGGGGGCAGCGTGTCGTCGGCGACCGCTACGACCACGCCGGGCAGCGCGGCCGGCTGCGCATCGGGCCAGTGCGGGTGCTGCGGCGCGACGAGCACGCAGCCGGCGTCGATCGCCGCCGCGCAGGCTTCCTCCAGCAGCACCGTCCCGGCGCCCGCGGGGACGGTCAGGCTCAGGTTGATGTGGCTGCAGCCCTCGGCGGCGGCGCGCAGCAGGCCGCGCGCGACCAGCGAGGGGTAGGTGCGGTCGTGCTTGTCGAAGACGCGCACGGCGAAGATCTCGGCGTCGGCGAAGGCCTCACGCACCAGGCCCGCGATGGCCGTGCCGTGGCCGATGGGATCGCAGAAGTCCTCGTCCTCGGCGATGCGGCCATCGGCGCCGACGAAGATGCGGCAGCCCTCGACGGCGCCGCGCACGTGCGAGTGCCAGGGGTTGACGCCGGTGTCGACGATGGCGATGCGCAAGGCCATGCTCGCTCAGGGTGCGGCAGGGGAGGCGGCCGACGAGGGGGCAGAGGAGGGGACAGACGAGGGAACAGGTGCGGGCCGGGGAGAGGCCGGCTGCGGATCGACCTCCTCGACGCGGCCCTCGCGCACGAGGAAGACGCGGTCGAATTCGCCCGGCTCGAGCGCGCGGTGCGAGATCACGAGCGCGCTGCGCCCGGCGAAGGTGCGCCAGAGCTGGGCGCGCACGCGCTGCTCGGTGGCGAGGTCCAGCGCCGAGAAGGCCTCATCGAGCACGAGGATGCGCGGGTCGCGCAGGAAGAGCCGGGCCAGGCCCAGGCGCTGGCGCTGGCCGTCGGAGAGCGCCAGGCCCCGCCCGCCGATTCGCGTCGCCAGGCCTTGCGGCAGCGCGTCGACGAAGGCCTCGGCCTCGGCCAGGCGCAGCGTGCGCTCGATGGCCGCGCGGCTGGCGCCCGGGTTGCCGTAGCGCAGGTTGTCCTCGACGCTGGCGTGCATGAGGAAGGGCTCGGCGCCGGCGTAGCCGAGCGCGTCGCCACCGAAGGCCGCGTGGGTGGCCGGCAGACCCTCGACGAGCACCTGGCCGGCCGCGGGCGTGCGCAGGCCGAAGAGCAGTTGCACGAGGGTCGACTTGCCCGCGCCCGAGGCGCCGATCAGCGCCACGCGCTCGCCGCGGCGCACGCACAGGTTCGCGCCGCGCAGCGCCGACGGCTTGCCGGGGTAGGCGAAGTCGACGGCGCGCAGTTCCAGCGCCGCTTCCGTCTCAGCCACGTGTGCTGTGGCCGCGGGCGTCGAAGCGGCGGCGGGCGATGCGGCCACCGGCTCGGCTGCGGCTGCGTCAGCGTCAGCGTCAGCGTCAGCGTCAGCGGGACCTGCGTCGAGCACTTCGACGACGCGGTCCAGGCTCACGCGCGCGGTCTGCAGGTTGCGCACGAGGCCAAGCAGCCCTTGCGCGGGCGCGAACAGGCGGCCCTGGTAGAGCACGAAGGCGACGAAGGTGCCCAGGCTGATGCTGCCGGCTTCGAGCAGGCGGCCGCCGACGAGGTAGATCCACGCCAGCGACACCGTCAGCACGAGCCCGGGCACGCCACTGCCGAGCGCGTCGACGTGCTGCATGCCGACCACTTCGCGCGTGAGGCCGGCGTTGGCCTGCGCCAGACGCTGCTGCTCCTCGCCCGCGCTGCGGTGCAGGCGGATCGCGCGCAGCGCGGCCAGGCGTTCGGCGAGGAAGTGCGAGAGCGTCGCCATCGCCTCGCGCACGCGCTCGGCGCGCGTCTCCATCGGACGACGAAACGCCGTCGTGGCGATGAGCGCCAGCGCAATGCCGAGGAAGCTCCAGAGCGCGAGCACGGGCGAGAGCGTGAAGGTGATCACCGCCGCGACGGCGAGGAAGAGCAGGCTTTGCAGCGCGCCGAGCAGGCCGTCGACGAGCAGCGCCTGGATGCGCGGCAGGTCGCTGCCAAAGCGCGTCAGCAGGTCGCCGTGGCGGATCGGCTCGATCGCCTCCAGCGGGCCGCTCAGGCAGCGCGCGAAGAGCTGCGCGCGCAGCGCGGCGAGCACATCGGCCGACAGCCGCGCGTGCAGGCGCTGCGAGACGACGGCCAGCAGCAGGTCCAGCAGCGCCAGGCCCACCAGCGCGGCGGCGATCGCCGGGATCGCGCCGTAGTCGCCGCGCGTGGCCACCGCGTCGATGAAGGCCTTGCCCAGCAGCGGGGTCGCCAGCGAGACCGCCGCGCCGACGAGGCCGAGCGCGAACAGCAGCGCGAGCAGCGGCCGCCGCCCGGCCAGCGTGTGCGCGAAGCGCGAGAGCGTCTTCAGCAAGGTGCTGCGTCGGCGGCGGCGCGCGCCGGCTCGGCGGGCGGCCCCTCCTTCGCCCCGCGCCAGACGTCCGGGTAGTAGCAAAGGTGCGCGCCGTGGCAGAGCTCGGGCGCGCCGCGCAGCTCGATGACGCGGCTGCGGATGCCCTCGGGCCGGCCGCTCTCGCGCGAGCGCGCAAGCGCGGCCGCGGCCAGCCGCACCGAGGCCGCCTTGCGCGCCAGCGACGCCTCGCGGCCGACGACCTTCAGGCTCGCGACACCGGTGCGCGCCAGGCGCGGCAGCGCGCACAGGCCGCAGGGCCCGAGCGTGTAGCCGCGGCTGGTCTGGCAGCCGCTGTTGTTCTGCAGCCAGCGCCAGAACTCGTAGCGTTCGTCGAGCTGCACGTACTTGCCGCCGACGCGGTCGTGCATGCAGTAGGTCCCCAGCGCGTGCGTGGTCGCGCACAGGCCTTCCTCGAACACGCAGCCGTCGTTGAGGATGAAGGTCTCGAACTCGAGGCCGGGGATGGCGGTGGCCTCGATCTCGGCAAGCGTCATGTGCCGCGGCAGCACGATGCGCGCCACGCCGAGCTCACGGTAGAAGGCCGCCGCCCCGGGGTTGCGGCAGCTCGCGAGGCTCGACACGTGCAGTCTCTGCGCGAGACCTTCATCGACGAGGGCGAGCATGAGTTCCATCTCGGCGACGATGAGCGCGGCGATGCCCACCTCGTCGAGCAGCGTGCGCCCGAAGGTCACGAGCTGCGGCACCGCGCCGGCCGGGTAGGAGGGCGAGTTCAGCGTCGCGAACACCGGCCGCCCTTGCGCGAGATCGACGATGCGGCGCATGTCGGCGAGGCTCGCCACGCCGGCCGAGCGCGCGTTGCGGCGGTTGGCCCAGGCGTTGCCGAAGCGCTCCTCCCAGCCGGGCGGCGTGAGGCCGCAGTAGAACTCGTCGGCGCCGGCCGCGAGCAGCGGCTCGACCTCGGCGGCGTCGCGCAGCGGGGCGTGTATCTTCCCGGCGTGGCCTCCTCGTGCAGCACGATGCGATGGGCGTGGACGTGAAAGTCCTGCAGCGCCGCCGGCGGCACTTCGTAGAACAGCGTGTTTCCCGCGCGCCACTGCGGCACCGTGGTGTCGCTGCGCGGCGCGGGCAGCGGGCCGGCGCGGCAGGGCGCGCTGCAGCGCTCGGCGATGGCCTGCGAGAAGCCGTCACCGTCGCGAAAGAGCAAGGCCTTGAGCGGGCAGTTGCGGCCCGAGGCGGCGAAGGTGTAGGGCAGGTGCAGGGTGCGCTGCATGGCGGTCTCGCCTTCGCCGAGGAAGCCGCCTTCGAGGTCGGCGTCGGTTTC
>CAUJJO010000085.1 GCA_963205125.1 Pseudomonadota bacterium
AAGACCGGCGGCGACACCCACACCAACAAGCTGATCGCCACGATGGAGGGCATGAGCTTCGACACGCCCAAGGGCAGGATGACCTTCCGCAAGGAGGACTATCAGGCGATGCAGGACATGTTCCACTTCCGCATCAAGAACGACCCGGCCTTCGCCTGGGGCGTGCCCGAACTGGTGCGCGTGATTCCGGCCAGCGAGCTGAACATCCCGATCCGCAACAAGCGCTGACCGGAGCAGCCCCCTCTCCCTGTCTCTCTCCCTCTCCCGCTGTGCGGGAGAGGGCTGGGGTGAGGGTGCAGGCGAGCCACCGAGCCCTTTCAACCACCCTCACCCCTACCCTCTCCCACAAGTGGGAGAGGGAGTTCATGCGGCCCTCTTCCAGCACCGGGAGAGGGAGCTCATGCAAGCCTCTCCCACGCGTGGGAGAGGGGGTGAATGCGACCGTCCCCATGCTCGAAACCCAGGACCTCACGATCCGCTTCGGCGGCCACGTGGCGGTGGACCATGTCTCGTGCCGCTTCGAGCCGGGCACGCTGACGGCCATCGTCGGGCCCAACGGCGCGGGCAAGACGACCTACTTCAACCTGATCTCCGGCCAGCTTCCGGCCAGCGAAGGCCGCGTGCGCCTGGCCGGCGAGGACATCACCACGCTGCCGGCGGCGCAGCGCACGCACCGCGGTCTGGGGCGCGCGTTCCAGCTCACGCAGCTCTTCCCGAACCTGAGCGTGCAGGAGAACGTGCGCCTGGCGATCCAGGCGCGCGAGGCCGGCCGCGGGCGCAGCGCGCTCGGTCTTGCGCGCGACATGCTGCGCGTGTGGTCGGACCACGGCGAGTGGATCGCCGAGGCGCGGCGCATCCTCGAGCAGGTGCGCCTGGCCGACAAGGTAGAGGCCAGCGCCAGCAGCCTGCCGCACGGCGACCAGCGCAAGCTGGAAGTGGCGCTGCTGATGGCGCTGGACCCCAAGGTCTACATGTTCGACGAGCCGACGGC
This sequence comes from Pseudomonadota bacterium, assembly GCA_963205125.1. Classification (GTDB taxonomy): domain Bacteria; phylum Pseudomonadota; class Gammaproteobacteria; order Burkholderiales; family Burkholderiaceae_C; genus Rubrivivax. The sequence continues at coordinate 992 of CAUJJO010000085.1, forward strand.
CGGCATGAGCGTCGACGAGGTGCCGGTCGTGCTCGACCTGATCCGCGCGCTGAAGAGCCGCAGCGACATCGTCATCCTGCTGGTGGAGCACAAGATGGACGTCGTGCGCGAGCTCGCCGACCGCATCATCGTGCTGCACAACGGGCAGCTCGTCGCCGACGGCGAGCCCGCCGAAGTGATCGCCTCGCCGGTGGTGCAGCAGGCCTACCTCGGCATGGGCCAGGAAGAGGCCTCGGCATGACGGCGCTGCTCGAACTGCGCGGCGTGCACACGCACATCGGCGCTTACCACATCCTGCACGGCGTCGACCTCGTCGTCCCCGAGGGGCAGGTGACCATGCTGCTCGGCCGCAACGGCGCGGGCAAGACGACGACGCTGCGCACCATCATGGGCCTGTGGGGCGCCTCGCAGGGCACGATTGCCTTTCGCGGCCAGGCGATCGCCAACCGGCCCACGCCTGAAATCGCCGCGTCCGGCATCGCCTATGTGCCCGAGAGCATGGGCATCTTCAGCGACCTCACGGTCAAGGAGAACATCGTGCTCGCCGCGCGCAGCACGCGCCACGAGGGCGAGCTCGACCGCGCGCGGCTGCAGTGGATCTTCGGCCTCTTCCCGGCGTTGCAGAAGTTCTGGCTCTACCCGGCGGGCAAGCTCTCGGGCGGGCAGAAGCAGATGCTGGCGGTCGCGCGCGCGATCTGCGAGCCGCGCGCGCTGATCCTCGTCGACGAGCCGAGCAAGGGCCTTGCGCCCTCGATCATCCAGAACCTGATCGGCGCGCTGCGCGAGCTGAAGCAACAGAAGACGACCATCCTGCTCGTCGAGCAGAACTTCCTGATGGCCAGGGCGCTCGGCGACACGGTCGCCGTGATGGACGACGGCCGCGTCGTGCACAGCGGCGCGATGGCCGAGCTGGCCGAGGACGAGGGCCTGCAGCAGCGGCTGCTCGGCCTGTCGCTGGGAGCGCACCAATGAGTTCCGCAAGCACCATGGCGCCTGCCGACGCGCCGGCGGCGATCCCGAAGTCCGCCTTCGACTGGAAGCCCTTCGTGCTGCTGCTGGCGCTCGTCGCGGCTGCGCTGCCGGCGGTCGGCAGCACCAGCAGCTGGCTGACGCTGACCTTCGCCGGCCTGGCGATGGGGCTGATCATCTTCGTCGTCTCCTCGGGCCTGACGCTGGTCTTCGGCCTGATGGACGTGCTGAACTTCGGGCACGGGCTCTTCATCGCCATCGGCGCGTTTGTCGCGACCAGCGTGATGGGCGGCATGGGCGCCTACGCCGACCAGGGGGCGCTGCAGACGCTGCTGGCGATCTTCGCGGCGATGCTGGTGGCGATGCTCGGCGCCGGTGCCATCGGCTGGGCCTTCGAGCGCGTGATCGTGCGCCCGGTCTATGGCCAGCACCTGAAGCAGATCCTGATCACGATGGGCGGGATGATCGTCGGCGAGGAGCTGATCAAGGTCATCTGGGGTCCGCTGCAGATCGCGCTGCCCATGCCCGAGCCGCTGCGCGGCGCCTTCTACCTCGGCGACGCGGCGATCGAGAAGTACCGCGTCGTCGCCGCCATCGTGGGCCTTGCCGTGTTCGCGCTGCTGGCGTGGACGCTCTCGCGCACCAAGGTCGGCCTGCTGATCCGCGCCGGCGTGCAGGACCGCGAGATGGTCGAGGCGCTGGGCTACCGCATCCGTCGCCTCTTCGTCGGCGTCTTCGTCGCCGGTTCGGCGCTGGCCGGCATGGGCGGCGTGATGTGGGGCCTGTACCAGCAGTCGGTGTCGCCGCAGATCGGCGCGCAGGTCAACATCCTGATCTTCATCGTCATCATCATCGGCGGCCTCGGCTCGACGTTGGGCTGCTTCATCGGCGCGCTGCTGGTGGGCCTGATGGCCAACTACACCGGCTTCCTCGCGCCCAAGGTGGCGCTGTTCTCGAACATCGCGCTGATGGTCACCATCCTGCTGTGGCGGCCTCAGGGCCTTTATCCCGTGACGAACCGATGAGGATGGCCATGCTTGACCGCCTCCTCTCGCACGACCGTCCGTGCAGCCGACTGCTGGCGCTGGTGCTCCTCGTCGTGCTCGTCGCGCTGGCCGCGGCGCCCTTCGTCTTCCCCGGCGCCAAGGCGCTGAGCGTGGCGGCCAAGACGCTGGTCTTCATCCTGCTCGTGGCCAGCTTCGACCTGCTGCTGGGCTACACCGGCATCGTCAGCTTCGCGCACACCATGTTCTTCGGCATCGGCGCCTACGGCATCGCCATCGCCAGTACGCGCATGGGCGAGGGCTGGCCTGCGGTCTTCGCCGGCACCGCGGCGGCGCTGCTGCTGTCGCTCGTGCTCTCGCTGGTCATCGGCCTGTTCTCGCTGCGCGTGAAGGCGATCTTCTACGCGATGATCACGCTGGCGGTGGCGGCGGCCTTCCAGACGCTGGCCTCGCAGCTCTCCGAACTCACCGGCGGCGAGGACGGCCTGACCTTCCGCAACCCCGAGTGGCTCTCGCCGAGCTTCGAGCCCTTCGAGGGACCGATCCTCGGCCTCGACGTCGACGGCAAGGTCTTCACCTACTACCTGCTCTTCGTCGCGGTGCTCGCGCTCTTCCTGGCGCTGCTGCGCATCGTCAACTCGCCCTTCGGGCGCGTGCTGCAGGCCATCCGCGAGAACGACTTCCGCGCCGAGGCGATCGGCTACTCGACCGTCGTCTACCGCACCTGCAGCAACGTGCTCTCGGCGCTCTTCGCCACCCTGGCCGGCGCGCTGCTCGCGCTGTGGCTGCGCTACGTGGGCCCGGACACCACGCTGTCCTTCGAGATCATGCTCGACATCCTGCTCGTCGTCGTCATCGGCGGCATGGGGACGATGTACGGCGCCGTTGCCGGCACCGCGGTCTTCATGCTGGCGCAGAACTACCTGCAGGACCTGCTGGCCCTGGGGGCCGGCGCCTTCCAGGGCGTTCCGGTGCTGGCGCAGCTCGTCTCGCCCGACCGCTGGCTGCTGTGGCTGGGCGTGTTGTTCGTGCTCTCCGTCTACTACTTCCCCACCGGCATCGTCGGACGGCTGCGCGCGCTTGCGCTCAGGCACCGCGCGACGGCGAGCGGAACGGGGACACCGCGATGAAACCGAGCTCGCACTACCGGGTCTGCGAAGGCCGCGAGATCCACTACACCGAATGGGGCGCGGGGCAGCGCGAGATCGTCGTCGCCTGGCACGGCCTCGCGCGCACCGGGCGCGACATGGACCATGTCGCCGCGCACCTCGCACAGCGCTTTCGCGTCATCTGCCCCGACACGCTCGGGCGCGGTCTCAGCCAGTGGAGCCCGCAGCCAGCCGACGAATACTGCCTGGCCTTCTACGAGCGCATCGCCGTCTCGCTGCTGGACCAGCTCGGCGTGCACGAGTGCCTGTGGCTGGGCACCAGCATGGGCGGCGCGATCGGCCTGCGCGCGGCGGCCGGCGCCTTGCGCGGGCGCATCCGCAAGCTCGTGCTCAACGACATCGGGCCCGAACTCGCCGCCGAGGCGGTCGAGCGCATCCGCAGCTACGCCGGCAGCCCGCCGGCGTTCGCGACGATGCAGGAGCTCGAGCAGTACTTCCGCCGCGTCTACGCGCCCTACGGCTGGCTCGACGACGCGATGTGGCGCCTGCTCACCGAGACCTCCATGCGCCGCCTGCCCGATGGCCGCGTGACGCCGCACTACGACCCGGCGATGGTGCAGCAGTTCATCCACCACCCGCAGGACTACACGCAGTGGGCGGCCTGGGACGCGCTCGCCATCCCCGTGCTGTGCCTGCGCGGCGAGAACTCCGACCTGCTGCGCCCCGAAGTCGCCGAGGCGATGCGCACGCGCGGCCCGCGCGCGGTCGTCGCCACCATCCCCGGCTGCGGCCACGCGCCGGCACTGAATACGCCCGAGCAGTACGCGCTGATCGAGCGCTTCCTGGCGGCCTGAACCCGGCCCCGCTTTCCTGGAGGAGACCCCGATGAAGAAGATGACGAAGACCCCCTCGGTCCTGCGCCGCGGCCTCGCGGCGCTGGCCTTCGTGGCGGCCGCCGCGGCGCAGGCTGCCGGCACCGTCGGCGAGAGCTTTCCGGCCGACTTTCCGGTGTTCGACGACGCCTCGCTGCAGAAGCCGGTGATCGGCTTCGGCGCCGCCGGGCCGGTGCGGCGCACGCCGGTGATCTTCCTGCACGGCAACAACGACGTGCCCTACGCCACCCCCTGCAGCGCCACCAACGGCAAGATCCAGGGCCTGGCGCAGCACCTGGCCGACAACGGCTGGTCGACCAGCGAGCTCTGGGGCCTGGGCTACCAGGGCGACCAGTGCGACCTGGCCGCCGACAACACGCGCCGCTCGGGCATCGCCCACACCAACCAGGCCAACGTGCCCGACCTGCGCCGCTTCGTGCGCGCGGTGCTTGCCTACACCGGCGCGCGCCAGGTCGACATCGTCGCGCACAGCCTGGGCGTGACGCTGGCGCGCGAGTGGATGCGCCAGGACGAGGCCGAGCGCACGGTGCGCCGCCTCGTCGCCATCGACGGCCCCAACCACGGCATCGTCAACTGCAGCCCCTCGCCGCTGAACTACTACCAGCTCCCGGCCTTCGGCGGCTTCACGCCGCAAAGCGAGGTCTGCCAGGAGCTGGGCGCGCCCGACACGCCGTTCCTGCGCCTGCTCAATGGCCGCCGCGGCTGGGACGAATGGGAATGGCCCACGCGCGTGCTGGTGATCCGCAACGCCGACACCAGCTTCGTCTACTTCGCGGCGCAGGACGGCTTCTTCACCCCGGTGCCGGCGATGGACAAGGACGGCCGCCCCGCCGACTTCTCGAAGAGCGCGACGCTGCGCGGCGCGCGGCAGGTCGACCTCAGCGGCCAGGGCGCCTACGACCCGATCCTCGGCACCGCGCACCTGGGCATCCTGCAGTCGCCGCAGACCAAGGCCGAGATGCTGAAGTTCCTCAGCCGGCGTTGACGCTCGCTGCCGCCTCCAGCACGCCGTCGGCGATCACCTGCGTGTCGGAAAGCGCAAGCACGAGCGGCACTTCGGCCGGCGGCCTGAACCGAGACGGCGTGCCGGTGTTCGAAGATGCCTCACTGCAGGAGGCGGTGATCGGCTTCGGCGCCGTCCGGCGGGCTTGCCGCGATGATTTGCCACGATGATTTGCCGCGATGACTGCATCTTCGTAGAATTGCAGTCATCGAACGTGAGTGCTTCCTTGGAACGTGGCCATCCTGACCGTGAGAAACGTGCCTGACGATGTGCATCGCGCCTTGCGCACGCGCGCGGCGCGGCACGGCCGCAGCACGGAAGCGGAAGTGCGCGAGATTCTGGCGGCCGCGGTCAAGCCTTCCGACCGCGTCCAGCTGGGCGACGCGCTGGCGGCCCTCGGGCGGAAGATCGGCCTGAGCGATGAGGATGTGGCCGTGTTCGAGCGTGTGCGCGACAAGACGCCGGCCAAGCCGCTGGGTCTCGACTGAATGATCGTCCTGGACACGAACGTCGTGTCGGAGGCGATGAAGCCCGTGCCGGACGTCGTGGTGAGGGCTTGGCTGAACGCGCAGGCGGCGGAAACCCTGTACTTGTCCAGTGTCACGCTGGCCGAGCTGCTGTTCGGCATCCGGGCCTTGCCGGTCGGCAAGCGCAAGAACATGCTCGACCGCGCACTGGAAGGATTGCTCGGCTTGTTCGAGGGCCGTGTGCTGCCCTTCGATGCCGAGGCCGCACGCCAGTACGCCGAGCTGGCCGTTGCCGCCCGCAGCGGCGGCCGTGGCTTTCCGACGCCCGATGGTTACATTGCCGCCATTGCGGCCTCGCGCGGCTTCATCGTGGCCTCACGCGATACCCGTCCGTTCGAGGCTGCGGGCGTGACGGTCATCGATCCCTGGAAAGCCCGCTAAGCGCTTGCCGCCGATTCGAGCACGCAGTCGGCGATCGCCTGCGTGTCGGAAAGCGCAAGCACGCGCGGCACTTCGGCCGGCGGCCTGCCTTCGACCGCCAGCGCCACGATGCCGGGCCAGTCGGGCCACAGCGTGGGCTTGCCTTCGCTCTCGCGCCAGACCTCGAGCTTGGGGAAGTCGCCGCCCTTGAAGCCCTCGACCAGCACCAGGTCGCAGCGCTGGATGCGCGAGAGCAGGTAGGGCAGCGGCGGCTCGGGGTCGCCGCGCAGCTCGTGCATCAGCGCCCAGCGGTCTTCGCCCAGCAGCAGCACCTCCTGGCAGCCGGCCTGCCGCGCGCGCCAGGAGTCCTTGCCCGGGCGGTCGATCTCGATGGCCTTGTGGCTGTGCTTGATCAGCGAGACGACGAGGCCGCGCGCGCGCAGTTCGGGCACCAGCCGCTCGAGCAGCGTGGTCTTGCCCATGCCGGAATAGCCGGCGATGCCGAAGACTTTCATGGCGGTGATGATCGCCGACTTCGGGCGAAGCGCCACCTCGCGCGGCGAGCGACCGCGCCCGGCGCGGCCACGCCTGGCGCGGGGATGCCGCCCTTCAGCGCAATGCCGCCAGCGCCGCGGCGTAGTCGGGTTCCTGGCCGATCTCGGGAACGAGCTGCGCGTGCAGCACCTTGTCCTTGGCGTCGAGCACGAGCACCGCGCGCGCGGCCAGGCCCGTGAGCGGGCCGCCGTCGATCGCCACGCCGTAGTCGCGCAGGAAGCGCGCGCCGCGCAGCGTCGAGAGCATGGTGACGTTCTTGATGCCTTCGGCGCCGCAGAAGCGCCCCTGTGCGAACGGCAGGTCGGCCGAGATGCACAGCACCGCGGTGTCGGCAAGGCCTGCGGCGTCCTGGTTGAAGTGGCGCACCGAGGCGGCGCAGACCGGCGTGTCGATGCTCGGGAAGATGTTCAGCACCTTGCGCTTGCCGGCGAAGTCGGCCAGCGTCTTGTCCGAGAGGTCGCCGGCCACCAGCGAAAACGCCGGTGCCTGGCTGCCGACGGCCGGCAGGCTGCCGGCGACGTTGACGGGGTTGCCCTTGAAGGTCACGCTCGACATGCTTGGACTCCTCTGGAGTTGGGGTGGAGAGGTTCACGATCGTAGGACGGGCGCCGCGTCGGCGTCGGGGCGCGGGCCGTGCCCCTCGTCGACGGGGGGATTCGCGGGCGGCGCCGGGGCCTTCTCGTGCGCCTGCTCCTCCTGCTCCTCGGGCGTCAGCACCGGCCCGCGGCCGCTGAAGCGGTCCAGCGCGAGGTAGATCACCGGCGTGATGAACAGCGTCACGGCCTGCGACACGACGAGGCCGCCGACGACGGCCAGGCCCAGCGGCTGGCGCAGTTCCGCGCCCGCGCCCAGGCCCAGCGCGATCGGCAGCGCACCCATCAGCGCGGCCAGCGTCGTCATCATGATCGGCCGAAAGCGCAGCACGCAGGCCTCGCGGATCGCCTGCGCGGGTGCCATGCCGCCGTGGCGCTGCGCGTCGAGGGCGAAGTCGATCATCATGATCGCGTTCTTCTTGACGATGCCGATCAGCAGCAGGATGCCGATGGTGGCGATCAGCGTCAGATCCTGCCCGAACAGCATCAGCGTGGCCAGCGCCCCCACTGCCGCCGAGGGCAGGCCCGCGAGGATGGTGAGTGGGTGGACGTAGCTCTCGTAGAGCACGCCCAGCAGCACGTAGATGACCAGCAGCGCGCTGGCGATCAGGATCGCCTGCCCGCCCTGCGAGCTCTTGAACACCGCGGCGTCGCCGCCGTAGCGCGTGATGATCGAGGCCGGCATGCGCAGCTGCGTGCGCGCCTGCTCGATGCGCTGCGTCGCGTCGCCCAGGGCCGCGCCCGGCGCGAGGTTGAAGGACAGCGTCACCGCCTGCAGCTGGCCGACGTGGTTGACCGCCGTCGGGCCGACCGTGCGCTCGGCGGTGGTGAAGCTGGACAGCGGCACCAACGCGCCCCCGGCGGCGCGCACGTAGATGGCGCCCAGTGCGCGCTCGTCCTGCTTGGCCTCGGGTGCGACCTCCATGATCACCTGGTAGCTGTCGGTGGGCAGGTAGATCGTCGACACCTGGCGCTCGCCGAAGGCGCTGTAGAGCGCGCTGCGGATGCTGTCGATGCTCACGCCGAGCGTGGCCGCGCGCTCGCGGTCGATGTGCAGCCGCGCGTTGAGCCCGCGCAGTTGCGCGTCGGTCGTGACGTCGCGAAAGAGCGGGTCGGCGCGCAGCCGGTCCTGCAGCCGCGAGGCCCAGTCGCTCAGCTCGTCGGCGCGCACGCTCTGCAGGATGTACTGGTACTGCGCCTTGCTCGGCCGGCCGCCGAGCTGCAGGTTCTGGATCGGCCGCATGAACACGTTGATGCCGGCGACGCCGCGCAGCTTGCCGCGCAGGCCTTCGACGACCTGCTTCATCGGCGGGCGCTCGCCGCGCGGCTTGAGCGTGATGAACATGCGCCCGGTGTTCTGCGAGCCCGAGCCGCCGTTGAAGGAGCTGACCGCGGCGACCGCCGGGTCGGCGCGCATCAGCGCCGCGACGCGGTCCTGCAGCCGCACCATCGCGGGGAACGAGGTGTCCTCGGCGGCCTCGGTGCTGACCTGGATCTGGCCGATGTCCTCCTCCGGGAAGAAGCCCTTGGGAATGGCCATGAGCAGCCAGGCGGTGGCCGCGAAGGTCGCCAGCGCCAGCAGCAGCACGGCGGCGCGATGGCGCAGCGCGAGGTCCAGGCTGCGCGTGTAGCCGGCCAGCATCCACTCGAAGCCGCGCTCGAAGGAGCGCACCAGCGCGCCGGGCGGCTTCTTGTGCGCCTCGTCGGTGAGGAAGCGGCTGGCCAGCATCGGCACCAGTGTCAGCGAGACGAAGGCGGAGACGAGGATCGCCAGCCCGACGACGACGGCGAACTCGTGAAAGAGCAGCCCGATCACGCCGGGCATGAAGAAGATCGGGATGAACACCGCCACCAGCGAGGTGGAGATCGAGATGATGGTGAAGCCGACCTCGCGCGAGCCGCGCAGCGCGGCCTGGAACGGCGCCACGCCGGCCTCGACGTGGCGCATGATGTTCTCGAGCATCACGATCGCGTCGTCGACGACCAGGCCCACCGCCAGCGTGAGGCCCAGCAGCGAGATGTTGTCCAGGCTGTAGCTGGCCCCCCACAGCAGCGCCACCGCGCCGACCAGCGACACCGGCAGCGACAACGCCGGGATCACCGTGGCGACGAAGCGGCGCAGGAAGAGGAAGATCACCAGCACCACGAGCGCGAGCGTGCCCGCCAGCGTCAGCGTGACGTCGTGCAGCGCCGCGCGCACCGAGATCGAGCGGTCGTTGACCGGCGTCAGCCGCACCGACTGCGGCATCTGCGCCTGCAGCTCGGGCAGCGCCGCGCGCACCGCGTCGACCACGCGCACCGTGTTGGCGCCGGGCTGGCGCTGCACGGCCAGCGTGATCGAGGGCTCGCCGTTGAGCTGCGCGTTGGACTTCGCCGTCTCGACGCTGTCCTCGACCTGCGCCACGTCGCGCAGGCGCACCGGGCTGCCGCCCTTCATGCCGACGATCAGGTCGGCGAACTCGGCGGCGTTGCGCAACTGGCGGTTGGCCTGCAGCGTGAGGGTCTGCCGCGGCCCCTCGAGGGTGCCCACCGGCGTGTTGACGTTGGCCGCGCGCAGCGCCGCGGCGATGTCCTCCAGCGCCAGGTTGCGCGCTGCCAGCGCCTGCGGCAGCACGCGCACGCGCACCGCGAAGCGCTTGGAGCCGTAGACGACGACCTGCGCCACGCCGGGGATGGTCGAGAGCGTCGGCGAGATCAGGTGCTCGGCGTAGTCCTGCAGCTCGCTCATCGCCAGCGAGGGCGAGGTCATCGCCACCAGCAGCACCGGGGCGTCGGCCGGGTTGACCTTGCGGTAGGCAGGCAGCTGCGTCATGTCCTGCGGCAGCGCGCGCTGCGCGCGCAGCAGCGCCGCCTGCACGTCCAGCGCCGCGCCGTCGATGTCGCGGCCCTCGTCGAATTCCAGCGTCAGCGAGGTGCTGCCCAGCGTGCTCGTCGAGCTGATGATCGACAGGCCCTGGATGGTCTGGAACTGCTTCTCGAGCGGCAGCGCCACCGAGATCGCCATCGTCTCGGGGCTGGCCCCCCGGCAGCGACGCGAAGACGTTGATCACCGGCGTGTCGTAGCTCGGCAGCGCGGCCACCGGAATGCTGCGCCAGCCGATGATCCCGGCCAGCACGATGCCCAGGTTGAGCAGCACCGTCATCACCGGCCGGCGGATGAAGAGTTCGGAGAGATTCATCGCAGGCCCTCGCGCAGCACGCGCGAGCCCGGGCGCAGGTTCTGGCGGCCGTCGAGCACGACGCGGTCGCCGCTCTGCAGGCCCTCGACCGCGGCGTCCTCGCCCTCGGTGGCGAGCACGCGCAGCGGGCGCAGCGCCGCGCGCCCGTCCTCGACGACGTAGACGATGGGGCCGCGCGCGCTCTGCACGATCGCCGCCTGCGGGATCACCAGCGCGTTCTCGAGCGTGCGCACCGTGAAGGTCACGCGCACGAAGGCGCCCGGCCAGAGCCGGTTGGCCGGGTTCGGCAGCCGCGCCTTGACCTTCACCGTGCCCGAGGCGGCATCGATCGCGTTGTCGACGAAGACGAGGCGGCCAGCCAGCGCCGCACCGCCCTCGGGCAGCGCGGCCTCGACCACCGTCCCGCTGCCGCGCAGCGCCGCCAGCGCGTCGGCAAGGTGGCGCTGCGGCACGGTGAAGGCGACGTCGACCGGGTCGAGCTGGGTGATCGTCACCAGCGTCGTCGCGTTGGCCTGCACCGAGCTGCCCGGGTAGACGTTGATCGCGCCGACGCGCCCGGCGCTGGGCGCCTGGATGCGCGCGTAGCCCAGCGGCACGCGGGCGGCGTCGAGTGCGGCGCGGCTGGCGGCGACCGTGGCCGCCTGCGTCTGCACCAGCGTGCGCGCGGTGTCGACCGCGCCTTGCGCGACGAAGTTCTGCGCCTGCAGCTCGCGGCTGCGCGCGTACTGGCGCTCGGCGTCGGCAAGGGCGGCCTCGTCGCGCGCAAGCTGCGCCTTCAGCCGCGCGACGTTGGCCTCGTCGGCGGCGGCGTCGAGCGTGAAGAGGGGCTCGCCCGCGCGCACGAACTGCCCCTCCTTTACGAGCACGCTGCGCACCACGCTGGTGACCTGCGGCCGCACGTCGACCGTCATCACCGGCACCACGGTGCCGCTGCTCTCCAGCCGCAGCGGCAGCTTGCGCCGCGCCACCGGCACCGTCGTCACGCTGACGGGCGGCGCCGACGCGGCCGCCCCCGCGGCGCCGGGCAGCGCGCTGGCTGCGGATGCCGCGGCGGACGACGCAGGTGTCGCCGGGGCCTCGACCGGCGCCGGCTTGCAGCCGCCGAGCAGGGCTGCGGCGCCAAGCAGCAGCGCCGCCGCGGCATGGCGCGCACGGGCGAAGGGCTCGGGCGCGACGCCCGGCGGGAGCGGGGGAAAAGGCATGGCGGGATCGGCCTCGGTTCGCCGGCCGCCTGGCGGCCGGGGCTTCGCTCGGCCTTGGCGTGGGTTCGGCAATCCGCCGATCATCGCGCCGAATCCGTCGCCACCGACGGGCGGGGTCGGGCACCGCTTCGACTTTGCATTGCTTCACAGAGCACGGCCGGCCCAGGGCGTTGCGGGCCCGGCTTTCACCGCTTGGGCTGTGCTCGGTCAAAGAAGCGGGCAGGCGGCGCCGTCGAGAATCGGCCTGCTTCCATGGACCCCCGCCCGCGGCCGCGCGGCGTCAGAGCCGGAGACTCGTTTCCATGCGCGAAATCATCATCGTCGGGCGCGGCGGGCAGGGCGCCCAGGTGGCCGGCAACCAGTTGGCGCAGGCCTTCTTCGACGAAGGCAAGTACGTACAGTCCTTCGCCACCTACGGCGGTGCGCGCCGCGGCGGGCCGGTGGCCTCGTCGATCCGCGTCGACGAGGAGCCGGTGATCCTGCGCTGCAACATCGAGCGCGCCGACGCCATCCTGTGCTTCGACGCCTCGCTGCTGGACGCCAAGCTGCTCGAGCTTGCCCACCGCGAAACGCGCATCGTCGTCAACAGCGCGAAGTCGGCCGACGAGTTCGCCGCACTCGGCGACTTCGCCTTCGTGCCGATCGACGGCCGTCGCATCGCGCTCGAGTTCGGCCTCGGCAAGGTCGTCAACTCGGCGCTGTTGGGCGCGCTGGCGGCGCTGATGGGCGAGCCGCGCCTGGACACGCTGTGCGAGGTGATCGAGCAGACCGCGCCCAGCCTGAAGGAACAGAACCTCGCCGCCTGCCGCCACGCCTTCGGTCTGGCGCGAGAGTTGCAGGCGGGCGGCCTCGCGCTGGCCACGCCCTGATCCTGAGAAAGACTCGCCATGAACCTGCCTCAGCTCCCGCTGGCCCCGAACGACTCCGCCTCGCTCTGGACGACGCGTAACTCGCGCACGCGCATCACCGGCACCTGGCGCACGCGCGCACCCGAGTACCGCAGCACGGCCGCGCCCTGCCTGGCCGCCTGCCCGGTCAACGGCACGATCGCACGCTGGATCGGCGAAGTGCGCGCCGGCAATCTGCGCCGGGCCTGGGAGCTGCTGGTCGAGAACAACCCCTTCCCGGCGATCGCCGGGCGCATCTGCCACCACCCCTGCGAGAGCGCCTGCAACCGCCAGCAGCACGACGAGTCGGTGAGCATCTGCGCGCTCGAGCGCCACGTCGGCGACGCCGCGCTGGCCGCCGGCTGGGCTTATCCGAAGCCGGCGACCGAGCGCCGCAAGCGCATCGCCATCGTCGGCGGCGGCCCGGCCGGCCTGTCCGCGGCCTACCAGCTGCGCCGGCGCGGCCTGCAGGTCACGCTGTTCGAGTCGCGGCCCGAGCTGGGCGGCCTGCTGCGCTACGGCATCCCCGACTACCGGCTCGACAAGCGCGTGCTCGACGGCGAGGTCCGCCGCATCGTCGATCTCGGCGTGGAGGTGCGCCGCGGCGCGATGATCGAGTCGGCGGCGGTGCTGGCCGAGTTGCGCGCGCAGTTCGATGCCGTCTTCCTGGCCACCGGCGCCACGCGCTCGCGTGCGCTGCCGGGCCTGGACTACGGCCAGCCCTGGGTCGTCGACGGCGCCGACTTCCTTGCCGCGGCCAATGCCGGCGAGGCGATCGCGCCGGGTGCGCGCGTCGTCGTCATCGGCGGCGGCAGCGCGGCGATGGACGTGGCGCGCACGGCGCGGCGCCTGGGCCGCGAGGTCAGCGTGCTCGCGCTGGAAGCCGAGGGCGCGCTGCCCGCGCAGCGCATCGAGGTCGACGAGGCGCTGGAAGAAGACGTGCGCTTCGTCTGCGGGGCGATGCTGCAGCGCGTCGAGCCCGCGGATCAGGGCCTCGTCCTGCACTGCGTGCGCGTGGCCTTCGAACCCGGCGCCACGCGCGGCGAGTTCAAGGTGACGCCGATCGAAGGCAGCGCCTTCACGCTGGCCGCCGACCTCGTCGTGCCATCGATCGGCCAGAGCACCGACCTCGAACGCTGGCGCGGCCTGCTGGAAGCCGCCGGCCCGGTGATCGGCGTCGACCGCGGCTTTCGCACCAGCGCCGAGGGCGTCTTCGCGGGCGGCGACGTGGCCAGCCTGCAGCGCTTCTTCACCGAGGCGGTCGGCATGGGCAAGAAGGCGGCGATCGAGATCGACGCCTACGTGAGCGGCGAGGCCGCGCCGAACCTCGAGGTCGGCGCCACCGTCCCCTTCGACCAGATCAACACCAGCTACCACCCGCGCGCGCCGCGCCAGGAGGCGCCGATCCGCGGCGTGGCCGAGCGGCTTGGCAGCTTTGCCGAAGTGCAGGGCCGGCTCGACGACGCGGCGGCGCAGGCGGAGGCGCAGCGCTGCTTCAGCTGCGGCAGCTGCACGCAGTGCGACAACTGCTACTTCTACTGTCCGGACGCGGCCATCGAGCGCACGGAGACGGGCTACACCGTGCGCTACGACCACTGCAAGGGCTGCGGCCTGTGCGTCGAGGAATGCCCCACCGGCGCCGTGCTGATGCGCAACGAGGAGAGGCTGTGACCATGACGACGACCGTACGCGAACGCAGCCGGGGCGTGCTGCTGAGCGGCAACCATGCGGTGTCCAAAGCCGTCATGCTGGCGCGCCCGGACGTCATTCCGGTCTACCCGATCACGCCGCAGACGCCCATCCTCGAGCGCATCACCGAGCTGCACGCCGAAGGCGGCATCACGGCCGAGCTGCTGACGCCGGAGTCCGAGCACTCGGCGATGGCGGCCTGCATCGCCGCCTCGGCCACCGGGGCGCGCGTCTTCACCGCGACCTCCTCGCAGGGCCTGCTGCTGATGCACGAGCTGCTGCACTTCGCCTCCGGCGCGCGCACGCCGATCGTGATGTGCAACGTCAACCGCACGCCGGCCGCGCCCTGGGGCTTCTGGCCCGACCAGACCGACAGCCTGGCGCAGCGCGACACCGGCTGGATCCAGCTCTACAGCGAGAGCCCGCAGGAGTCGCTGGACAGCGTGATCCAGCTCTTCGCCGTCGCCGAGGCCGTCAAGGTGCCGGCGATGGTCAGCCACGACGCCTTCTACGTCTCGCACGCCATGGAGCCGGTCGACGTGCC
>CAUJJO010000086.1 GCA_963205125.1 Pseudomonadota bacterium
GCGAACACCCAGAGCACGAAGGCGGCGCCGGTGACGCCCAGCAGCCAGAGCTCGAAGCGCCGCGACGGCGGCTCGAGCACCAGCCCGGGCGTGCCGTTGCGCGTGAACATGGGCACGACGCGGCCGGTCATCACGCTGATCACCATCAGCACCAGCGCCAGTTGCGCGTGCAGCGCAGCCATGGCCGACGTGGCCGACAGCCCCAGCACGCCCATCACCGAGAGGTGGAAGACCGCGTTGGCCAGCGCCATCACGAGCAGCAGGCCCACGAGCGGCACGTTGCGCTTGTTGCCCGCGCGCAGCAGCACGCGCAGCAGGATCACCGCCACCGCCGGCAGCAGCAGCAGGTCGAGCACGGCGAAGACGGCGTAGGGTGCGGCCACCGCCGCCACGCGCGCGGCCAGCCACAGCAGCGCCAGCGCGCCCAGCAAGGGGCCGCGCGCCGTCGTCATGTCGGTCCAGGCACGCACGGCGGTGAGCAGGAAGCCCATCACGACGCCCGCGGCAAAGCCGAACAGCATCTCGTGGCCGTGCCAGAGCAGCGCCGGGTAGCCCAGCGGCAGCGCCATGTGGCCGAGGAAGACGCCGACCCACACCGGCACCGAGAGAAAGGCCAGGAGCGCCGTGCCCAGGTAGAAGGGCCGAAAGCCCAGGCGCAGCAGCGGCAGGCCTTGCAGCGCGGGCGCGGCGGGCGCGCCCTTGGCCAGGGGGATCGGGGAAGGCGAAGGCTGGTTCATGGGCATGCGTCCGTTCGGCGGCGGACCGCTAAAAGGCGTATTTTGCATGAATGTTTAACCCTGCGGCCGGGTCCGGTGCGTCGCGCACAGCCGGCCTCAGGGCTGGAAGGGCGGCAGGCGCCTGGCCTTCAGCCAGAGCAGCCGCGGCAGCCGCAGCAGGAAGCCGACGACGAGGCGCGTGTGCATCCACGTCAGCAGCAGGTTGTCGCGCCCGTAGCGAAAGTGCGAGACGCCGCCCTCCTCGGTGCTGAAGTACTTCACCGGCGCGTCGAGGTTGAGCGGCTTGACGCCGCGCCAGGCCAGGCGCACGACGGCCTCGGTGTCGAAGTCCATGCGGCGCATGAAGCGGCTGGCCTGCATCACCTGCACGAGCGCGGCCACCGGATAGACGCGAAAGCCGAACAGCGCGTCGCCGATGCCCGCACCCAGCGTCTCGAGCTCGGTCCAGGCGTTGGAGATCCTGCGTCCGCGCACGCGCAGCAGCGGCGCGCTGGCGTCGAAGACCGGCCGGCCGAGCACCATCGCCTCGGGCCGCGCCGCCGAGGCCTGCATGAAGGCGGGGATCAGCGCCGCCGGATGCTGGCCGTCGGAGTCCATCGTCAGCGCATGCGTGAAGCCCGCGGCCTGCGCCTGCTGCAGCCCGTGCAGCACCGC
Source organism: Pseudomonadota bacterium (assembly GCA_963205125.1). Classification (GTDB taxonomy): domain Bacteria; phylum Pseudomonadota; class Gammaproteobacteria; order Burkholderiales; family Burkholderiaceae_C; genus Rubrivivax. The sequence continues at coordinate 1,392 of CAUJJO010000086.1, forward strand.
GGCCCCCTTGCCCTGGTTGTGCGGCAGCACGAAGACGCGCAGGCCGGGGTCGCCGGCCGCGAGCTGCTGCAGGCCCTCGGCCGTGCCGTCGCTGCTGCCGTCGACGACCACCCACACCGGACACCAGCGGGCGCGCGCCTGGCGCACCGTGTCGTAGACGCGCGGCCCGGTGTCGTAGCTCGGGATGAGGACGAGGTGCGTCGTCGACGGTGCAGACGGCGCAGACGGCACAGACGGCGCAGGAGGGCCCGCCGCCGGCTGCGCCCGGGCGTGCCCGTCCTTCATGGCGCCCTCCAGCCCCGGGGCGGCGGCAGGTGCTGCAGCTCGGCGCGGATGCAGGCCTCGAGTTCGGCCTCGAAGGCCTTCGGGTCCTGCGGCGGGTCGAAGCGGCGGCCCAGGCGCACGCGAAAGACGATGGGCAGCGGCGGCAGCCGCCACAGCGGCCAGCCCTTGCCGAGGTAGGGCGAGTCGGTCTCGATCAGCACCACCTGCACCGGCGCGGCGGCGCGCTTGGCCAGCAGGCCGACGACGGAGTGGAAGTGCCCGACCGGCCAGCGCGTGCTGCGCGTGCCCTCGGGAAAGAGCACGAGCTGGCCGCCCGTGCGCAGGTCGGCCTCGGCCTGGCGCACCATCTCGTAGGCGCTGTCGTTGTGAATGTAGCGCGCCAGCCGCGCGCCCGGGCCGAGGAAGGGGTTGCGCAGCAGGCTGGCCTTCATCACGCAGGCCGAGCGCGGCAGCTGCGCCACCAGCATCAGGGCGTCGAGCAGGCTCGGGTGGTTGGCCACGACGACCAGCCCGCCTTCATCGGCCAGCGGCGCCAGCGCGCTGGCGTCCATGCGCAGCAGGCTGCTGGCGCGGGCCGCGCGCCAGAACAGCGCGTAGCCGCGCGAGATGCCGCGGCGCCCGACGCGCCGCCCGCGCTCGCGATCGAGCACCGGCAGCAGCGCCAGCGCCACCAGGTTCCAGCCGATCGACATCAGCCCCAGCAGCAGCAGCAGGCTCTGCAGCAGCAGCCAGGCCAGCGGCCGCAGCCACGGGCGCGCGATCAGCGGCGGCGGCAGCGCCGCCGGCCGCGGCTGCGACCCGGTGCCGGGCTCAGCGGAACTCATCGCGCTCGGGCACGAGCTGCCCGGATTGCAGGAACACCCAGGACATGCCGATGCCCACGCTCAGGTTGTTGGTGCGCCGCACGAGCGGGCTCTCGCGCAGGGCGCTGCCGGCCAGCGAGTCGGCGCGCAGGAAGGCGCCGATCCAGCGCGCGCCGTCGCGCCGCGAGAGCGACAGCGTCGCCTGCCAGCCGGCGTGCCCGCTGCCGGCGCGGTAGAGCGGCCGCGCCGGTGTCGCGTCCGCCGCGCCGACGTCGTAGAAGTAGCCGTTCAGCCGTCGGCTGCCCCAGGCCCAGCCGAGCTGCGCACCCAGCGCCCAGGCGCCGACGCGACGGTCGAGGTTGAGATTGGGCAGCGCCGACCAGCCGATGGCGCGCGGCTGCCGGGCCAGCGTGAACGCCGCGCGCAGCGGCAGCCGCGCCTCGAGCCGCCAGTCCGGCCCCTGCGCGAGCCGCCAGTTCAGGTTGGGGCCGACCTCGACCGTGCCGTCGAGGTCGGCCATGCCGTGGCGCGCGGGCTCGTCGTCGCTGTCGGCGGGTGCGGTGGCGCTGGCGCTCAGGTCCAGATGCAGGCGCTGTCGATCCAGCAGCAGCATCTTCAGGCCCTCGCGGTCGGCGCGCAGGATCTCGCCGCGGTAGACGAAGTAAGGCAGCGGCAGCAGCCAGGCGCGCGAGTTCGCGGCGCCGCGGTAGTGCGGCAGGCTTGCCGCCGCGACTCCCGCGCCCAGCTCCCACAGCGGGCGCTCGGAAGCGGCCTGCGCGCGGGCCGCGGGCGCGGTCACGGCCGCGGCCGCGGCCATCGCGGCCGCCAGGGCGGCGGCCCGGGCGGGCAGCAGGAGCGGGAATGCCATGGGGCGAAGAGTCGTTGCCCGGGCGCGCGCGCCGGAGCTGCGGGGTTTGCTGCCGCGGATTATCGACGCCCGCCCGCGGGTGATACCCTTGCGCGGCTTCGGGACTCGTCCCGCCCGCCCATCGTGCCTACGCCCACCGAACCCGGCGCACGCCCGCCGCCCACCGCCCTCGCTGCCGCCACGGCCTTGCCCGACTGGGCGCGGACCCTGGCGCGGCTCTGGTGCTTTCAGCCGCTGACCAAGATCGTCCTCATCTGCGGCTTCACCTGGATCTTCTTCATCGCCTACTTCGAGCTGCTGCGCGGGCCTGCGCACCCGGTGACGGTGATGCCGCTGACGCCGCTGGACGCGCTCATTCCCTTCCGGCCCGGCGCCGTCTGGGCCTACGTCTCGCTGTGGGTCTACATCGGCATCGCCCCGGCGCTGCTGCCCACGATGGCCGCGGGCTATCGCTACGCCGCCTGGGCGGCGGCCCTCTGCGGCAGCGGGCTGCTGTGCTTCTGGCTGTGGCCGACGATGGTCCCGCCCTCGCTGCACGCGGTGGACGCGGGCTCGGCCGCCGAGGCGGGCTTCGCGCTGCTGCGCGGCATCGACGCCGCCGGCAACGCCTGCCCCTCGCTGCACGTGGCCAGCGCCGTCTTCAGCGGCATGTGGATCGCGCGCGTGCTGCGCGCGGCCGGCGCGCCCGGGGCGCTGCAGGCGATCAACCTCGCCTGGCTGCTGGCCATCGTCTGGTCGACGGTGGCGATCCGCCAGCACGTCGTGCTCGACGTCGCCGCCGGGGCGGCGCTGGGCCTGGCCTTCGGCCTCGTTTCGTCGCGCTGGGGCTCGCCGCTGCCGGCGGTGCGCGCGCAGCCAGCGGCTATCATTCCGGCATGAGTTCCCTGGCCGAATTGCAAGAGCTGATCGAGCAGAAATACGGCATCGCGCCGACGCAGCTCGACCCTCATGGGTCGATGCGCGGCAGCGGCATCGATTCGCTGGCGCTCGTCGAATTCATCTTCGAGGTCGAGGACCGCTTCGGCATCACGCTGCAGTCCAACCCGGACGTCGACACGCTGGCCGAGCTCGCCGGCCTGATCGACGAGCAGCGCAGCGCGAAAGCGGCGGCCAGCCCCGCCTGAGGCGTCGCCGCGCGCGCCGACGGCCGCCCCTGCCCGCCGTTCGTTCCAGCCGTACGCGCCCGCCCGCTTCCTGAGCCCTTTCTTCGCCCGGCCATGTCACGGAGCATCGTCGTCACCGGGCTGGGCCTGCAGTCGCCGCATGGCGAGGATCCGCAAGCCGTCTTCGCCGCGCTGCGCCGCGGCGAATCGGCCGTGCACGAGGTGCTCGCGGGAGAGCTGCCGCGGCCGGCCGCGGCGGCCACCGTCGCCTTCGACGCGATGCGCTGGTTCACCAAGCTGCAACTGGCCGGCGTCGATCGCGTCAGCCAGCTCGCCGTCGCCGCGGCCGACCTCGCGATGCAGGACGCCGGTCGGCCCGAGGGCCTGGACCCGACGCGCCTGGGCGTCTTCGTCGGCTGCGGCATGGGCGGCGGCGCGGCGATCGAGCATGCCTACCGCGTCGGCGTGGCCGGCGGGCGGGTGCCGCCGCTGACCATTCCCGCCTTCATGCCCAACGCGCCGGCCGCGCACGTGGCGATGCGCCAACGCGCGCAGGGCCCGGTGCTCAGCTACGCGGTGGCCTGCGCCTCCTCGGCGGTGGCGGTCGGCGAAGCCCTGCACGCGCTCTCGCGCGGCGAGATCGACCTCGCCCTGGCCGGCGGCAGCGAGGCGCTGATCGTCCCCGGCGTCGTCGCGGCCTGGCAGGCGATGCAGACGCTGGCCGAGTTCGCGCCCGGCGTGCCCGATGCGGCAGCGCGCGCCTGCCGCCCCTTCGCGGCCGACCGCTGCGGCTTCGTGCTGGGTGAAGGCGCCGCGTTCCTCGTCCTCGAGCCCGAGGCGCAGGCCCGGGCCCGCGGCGCCCGCGTGCACGGGCGGCTGCTCGGCTACGGCACGAGCTGCGACGCCAGCCACCTGACCAAGCCCGACGCCGATGGCCAGGCGCGCGCGCTGGCCGCGGCGCTGCGCATGGCCGGGCTGCAGCCCGCGGACGTCGGCTACTGCAACGCGCACGGCACGGCGACGAGGATCGGCGACGTGGTCGAGGCGCAGGCGCTGGCCCAGGTCTTCGGCGCGGCGCTGCCTGCCCTGCGCGTGAGCTCGACCAAGGCCTTGCATGGCCACCTGCTGGGCGCGGCCGGCGCGCTGGAGGCCATCATCACGCTGCGGGCGCTGCAGGAACAACGCCTGCCGCCCAACATGCACGGCAGTGCCGTCGAGCCCCAGTGCGCGCTGAACCTGGTACGCGAAGGCGACACCGCGGCCCCCGGGCTGCAGGCGGCGATCAGCAGTTCTTTCGCCTTCGGCGGGACCAACGCGGTGCTTGCCTTCGGCCGCGCCTGAGCGAAGCCCGCCATGCCCACGCAGGACCTGCTCGAGCGCCTGCGGCGCTTCAACACCGACCAGTTCCCGCGCTACCGGGCGCAGTTCCGCGATCTGGTCGAGCAGGGACAGAGGCCGGGCATCCTTTTCATCGGCTGCAGCGATTCGCGCGTGCTGCCGCACCTGCTCACCGGCGCCGCGCCCGGCGAGCTGTTCCAGGTGCGCAACGTCGCCGCCTTCGTGCCGCCGTGCGACGGCAGCGCGGGCTACCACGGCACCGCGGCGGCGATCGAGTTCGCGGTGCAGAGCCTGGGCGTGCAGCACATCATCGTCTGCGGCCACAGCCACTGCGGCGGCATCCGCAGCCTCTACGCCGACCCGCCCGAGGACGCGCCCAACCTGCGCGCCTGGCTCGAACTCGGGCGCGAGGCCATGCTGCCGCTGGCGCCCGGCCCCGAGGTGCTGCGCCGCACCGAGGAGCGCAGCGTCATCCTGCAGCTCGAGCGGCTGATGGACTACCCGATGGTGCGCCAGCGCGCCGAGCGCGGCACGCTGGCGCTGCACGGCTGGCACTACGTGATCGAGGACGGCGAGGTCAACGTCTTCGACATGCGCCTGGGCCGCTTCATCCCCGCGCGCGAGGCCGAGCACTGCGGCGACGGGCCCTACTGCCTGGACCCGGTCGACCCCGGCGGCCCGATCTTCAACGAGATCGACGAAGCCTGGGCGCCGGCCCCGGCCGCCGCCCGCGCGCCGGAGGCCGGTCGATAATCGCGGCCATGGCCGCCCCACCGAAAGAAGACCCCAAGCCGAGCAACTTCCTGCGCACGATCATCGAGCGCGACCTCGCCCGAGGCACGCACAGCGGCTGGCGCTTCGCCGGCAGCCCCGGCGACGGCACGCACCACGAGGCCGGGCCGATCGACCCGGCGAAGATCCGCACGCGCTTCCCGCCCGAGCCCAACGGCTACCTGCACATCGGGCACGCCAAGAGCATCTGCCTGAACTTCGGCCTCGCGCGCGACTACGGCGGCGTCTGCCACCTGCGCTTCGACGACACCAACCCCGAGAAGGAGGAGCAGGAGTACGTCGACGCCATCATCGAGATGGTGCATTGGCTCGGCTGGAGCTGGGAGGCCCACGGCACCCGCCACCTCTTCTACGCCAGCGACGACTTCGACTTCATGTACCGCGCGGCCGAGTACCTGGTGCAGACCGGCCACGCCTACGTCGACGAGCAGAGCGCCGAGGCGATCAAGGCCGCGCGCGGCGACTTCACGCGCCCGGGCAGCGACAGCCCGTTTCGCACGCGCTCGCCCGAGGCCAACCTCGCGCGCCTGCGCGAGATGAAGGACGGCCGCCACGCCGACGGCGCGATGGTGCTGCGCGCGAAGATCGACATGGCCAGCCCGAACATCAACCTGCGCGACCCGGCGCTCTACCGCATCAAGCGCGCGACGCACCACAACACCGGCGACCGCTGGTGCATCTACCCGATGTACGCCTTCGCGCACCCGATCGAGGACGCGCTCGAGCGAATCACGCACAGCATCTGCACGCTCGAATTCGAGGACCAGCGGCCCTTCTACGACTGGACGCTCGAGCGCATCGTCCCCATCTTGCGTGCGCCGCAGTTCGCGCGCGCCAAGGCGCTCGTCGAGGAGATCGCCACGCAGGGCATCGAGGCCGGCAAGGAATTCGCGCTGCACTGCCACAACCACGCGCACAAGCTCTTCGCCAGCGAACCCGAGGCGCGCATGCGCGCGCTCTTCGTACGCTGGGAGCACGACCCGAACGCCGTGCTGCACGACCTGCCGGTCTTCTTCGCGCTGCTGCGCGAGCATGCCGGGCAGTTCACGCCGCTGCTCGCGCACGCGCTCGAGGAGCGCCACCCGAACGTCTTCCAGCTGCCGCACCAGCACGAGTTCGGGCGGCTCAACCTCACCAGCGTGATGACCAGCAAGCGCAAGCTCAAGGCGCTGGTCGACGAAGGCATCGTCAGCGGCTGGGACGACCCGCGCATGCCCACGCTGGCCGGCCTGCGCCGCCGCGGCTACACGCCGGCCTCGATCCGCAACATGGCCGAGGCCACGGGCGCCAGCAAGACCAACATCTGGATCGACTACAGCGTGCTCGAAGGGGCGCTGCGCGACGATCTCGAGGGCCAGGCCGCGCGCGCGATGGCGGTGCTCGACCCGCTGCCGCTCGAGCTCACGAACTGGGCCGAGGTCTTCGGCAGCGCCGCGCACCGCGAGCCCTGCCAGGCCCCCGCGCACCCGCAGCGCCCGGAACTCGGCAGCCGCCGCTTCGAGCTCGGGCCCAGGCTCTGGATCGAGCGCGAGGACTTCGCCGAAGTGCCGGCCAAGGGCTTCTTCCGCCTCTTCCCCGGCAACAAGGTGCGGCTGAAGTACGGCGTCGTCGTCGAGTGCACGGGCTGCGAGAAGAACGCGGACGGCGAGGTGATCTCGGTGCTGGCCCGCGTCGTCCCCGACACCAGGAGCGGCACGCCCGGCGCCGACGCCGTCAAGGTCAAGGGCACGATCACCTGGGTCGCGGCGCACGATGCGCTGCCGGCCGAGCTGCGCCTCTTCGAGCGCCTCTTCGCCACCGACCAGCCGGAAGAGGGCGGGCGCGACTTCCGCGAGAACCTGAACCGCAACAGCCGGCGCGTGCAGCAGGGCTACGTCGAGCCCTCGCTGGCCGGCGTCGAAGCCGACACGCGGCTGCAGTTCGAGCGCCACGGCTACTTCGTCGCCGATCGCATCGACCACGCGCCGGGGAAGCCGGTGTTCAACCGCGTCACCGCGCTCAAGGACGCGCGCGGACGCTGAACACGGGGCTCGCTCGATGCCGACTACGGCTGTGAACTCCGCGGCCCACCAAGCGCCTAGCCGCATCGGGATGATCCTGACCAGGGCGTCAGCGGGAGAGGAACGGAGGTTCGCGATGCGAAAGATCGCCTCCACTCTGGCCCTGGCTCTGCTGGTCGCAATGGCGTCGCCAGTACCGGCTGCCCAGTCCACCGGCGAGGTTCGCGTGAGCTTGAAGCCGGTCGAGGAGTTCAGCGACGTCGGCCGCGGCCTGGATCGCGAGCGCAACGTGCAGGCGCTGCAGCGGATCCTGCGCGCGCTGGCGCCGCAGCTTGCCGCGGGCGAGCTGCTGACGGTCGAGGTGCTGGACGCCAAGCTGGCCGGCGAACTGCGCCTGGGCCACGGCGGGCAGGAACTTCGCGTGCTCACCGGCGGCGCCGACTGGCCGCGCCTGGAGCTGAAGTGGACGCTTGCGCGCGATGGCCGCGAACTCGCGGCCGGGCACGACCGGCTCGCCGACATGAACTACCTGGGCGAGCCGCTGCGCGTCGGCCAGGACGGCCCCCTGCCCTATGAAGCACGCATGATCGCGCGCTGGTTCGACGAACGGGTGCGGGCCGCCGCCGCGCGTTGAGGGTCGTTTCGCGGGGGCGAAGCCCGGGCGTCAGGTCGTCAGGGCGTCAGCACGCGGCCGTCCGCGCCGAAGCGGATCTCGCGGCTCTCGGCCTGGCCCGGCGTCGTCGGGCCGAAGAGCCAGTCGATGCGCAGCGTCCGCGTCTGCGCCGACCAGGCGATCCCGGGCGACGCGAGTTCGATGTTGCCGCGGCAACTCGCGGTCTTGATCCTGAGCGTCTCGCGCGGCGGCGGATCGGCCAGCGCGATGACGCGCAGGAACTGCTCTTCGCCGGCCTGGCAGTAGGACATCCCTCCGGCGATCGACGGATAGGTATCGAGCACGATCAGCGCCACCGGCTTGATCTGCCCGATCTGCCCGATGCGCTCGACCCGCAGCGGCGCCGCCGTGGGCGCGACCTCGGCATCGCGCGTCAGATGCAGGCTGCCAAGCGCACCGGCGCCCCCCTGAAAGCTCAGGGCCGTGTCCGCACCCTGGCCGACGAGCGTGAAGCCGACCGCCGCGGCCGCCGCGGCCGATGCGGGGGCTGCGGACGGCTGCGGCGCAGGCTGCGGCGGGCGGCCGACACAGCCTGCAGCCGCGGCGAGCGCGAGGGCGCTAACCCAGGATGCGATCCGCATAGCAGACCCCCAAGTAGCTCCAATGCGCGCCGGCAGGCCGCCCGCCGGAGTAGCTGTCCTTGTCCCGCGCCCGCAGCTCGGATTCCGTCTTGTCCTTGTTCTCGGAGTCGGTCATGTCCCAGCCGATGTTGCCCGTTCGCGTGTCGCAAAGAATGCTGGACTTGCGCACCCAGCCGAGCTTGGCGTCCCACTCGTGGTAGCTGCCGCCGTTCCAGCGCGCGACCGCCTCGTACTTGAGCTGGTCGGTGGTGTAGCTGCGGCCGCCCTGCGACAGGTAGCCGATCGCGGCATTTCGCTTCTGCGCGAACAGGGCCAGGCCGCCATCGATGTTGAGCTTCCAGTTCCAGACCTGCTCGAAGCTCGGCGTCGGCGTGGTCAGCTGGCACATGCCGTAGCCGTTGTCGAAGGACTTGACCGGTTCGTTGCGGGTGTTGAAGTGCTTGTACTTCGACTCGTGCTCGAGGATCTTCTCGAAGCCGGCGCTGCCCGCCTTGACGGCCAGGTAGGCCGTGATCGTTGCCGCGTTGGGGTTCGTGCCGCGCAGCAGGACGCTGATGGGGGCGGACGCCGCGGCGCCGGCATGACCCGCCTGCGCCTTGACCGTCAGCGTGCCGCCGAGATCGGTCATCACCTGCTTGGCGTTCCACTTGTTGCCTGGCGTCGTCTCGGTGCCCGAGCGGCTGAAGCTGCCCCAGACCAGGCTCCAGCTCCAGACATGCGAACCCGTGGCGTCGGTTTCGAACTCGATGTCCGGCCAGGCCGGCGTGGCGTCGATGACGAAGCTCTGGTTGGCGATGGGCTTGACGATCTTCATGATCCTGGCGCGGGCTGCTCCGGTGGTCGCACGTCGCGACGAACGCGGCCATTGTCGGCACCGGCCGGTCCTGCCGACGCCGGGGGACGAAAGTCCTTGTAACAGCGGTGCCGTCCGCGCGCCTCGCGCGTCGCCAGGGTGCCGCGTCCTTCGTGACCCGGGGGTTGCTCAAGCGGCACGACCGGCAATGCCCAGCGCCAGCCATGCCGCCACCACCGCCAGCGAGACCACCGTCGCCGGAACGCCGGTGCGCGCATGTCGCCACCAGTCGATGACGATGCCGCGCTCTCGTGCGGCGTCGACGACGATGATGTTGGCGATCGAGCCGACGATGAGCAGGTTGCCCGACAGCGTGCTGACGAGTGCCAGCACCGTGCCCGCGCGCTGCGGGTCGGGCTCGGCCACCGCCGGCAGCAGCAGCATCACCGCCGGCACGTTGCTGACGAGGTTGGAGAGGCCAAGCGTCGCGGCAAAGAGCGTCGCCGCGTCGTGCAGGTCGACGCCGGCAGCCAGCAGCGCCTGCAAGGCCCGCGCTGCCAGGCCGCTCTCCTGCAGCGCGTGGTTGACGACGAAGAGGCCCATGAACAGCACCAGCAGCGGCCAGTCGACGAGGCCCATCACGCGCGAGGAGCCCAGGCGCTGGCTCAGCAGCAGGATGCCGGCGCCGACCAGCGCGGCGACGTCGTGCCGCCAGCCGGTGAAGAGGAAGATCAGCATCAGCGCGCCCGAGACCGCCAGGCCCTTGGCGGTCTGCCAGGCGTCGAAGGGCGTCGCATCGTGCAGCGCGTCCTGCGCCGCCGCAGGCGGCGTTGCGGCTCGATCGCCGGGCGCACCTCGGCGCGCCCGCCACAGCGGCAGCGCCAGCAGCGCCCACAGCAGCAGCAGGCTCGCCAGCACCGGCGCGAGCGCATCGAGCGCGTAGCGGCCGAAGGGCAGTTGCAGCACCTGCCCGATCAGCATGTTCTGCGGGTTGCCGATCAGCGTCGCGGCCGAGCCGATGTTGCTGGCGCAGGCCAGCGCCAGCAGGTAGGGCACGGGGTCGACGCGACGGCGCCAGCAGGTGTCGACCAGTACCGGCGCCATCGCCAGGCACACGATGTCGTTGGTGAAGATCGCCGAGAGCAGCGCCGCCAGGCCGATCACCAGCGCCAGCAGCAGCTCCGGCGGCCCGGGCAGGCGATCCAGGCTGCGCGTCACCGCGGCGTAGAAGCCGCCCAGGCGCATCTGCGCCGAGATCACCATGAAGGAGAACAGCAGCAGGATGGTCGGCAGGTGGATGCCGCGCGCCGCCTCCTCGACCGTGAGCGCACCGCCGCCGACGAGCGCGATCGCGCCGAGCAGCGCGACACCGCTGCGGTCGAGCTTGAGCCAGGGCAGGCCACCGAGGATCATGCCCAGGTAGACGGCGCAAAAGACGAGGAGGACGAGCGCGTTCTGCGGAATTTCGGGCATCGTGGCGCGGCAGGGGGATCGCGCGGCCGCGCGGGAAGCTGCGCCGCTTGCTGCGATGATCGCATCCCCGAACCACTTCCCTGAAGGCCTGACCGTGCCCCGACTGCGTTCCCTGCTGCCGCTGCTGGCCGCCCTGCCCCTGTCCCTTTCGCTCGGCTCGCCTGCCCAGGCGCAGGGCGACCCGCTGAAGGCCGCTGCCGCCGAAGCCGGCGCCACCGTCAGCGCCAGCGGCCTCGTCTACCGCGTGCTGAAGGAGGGCAGCGGACCCTCGCCCGCGGCAACCGATACGGTGCGCGTGCACTACCGCGGCAGCTTCCCCGACGGCAAGGAGTTCGACAGCTCCTACTCGCGCGGCCAGCCCACCGAGTTCCCGCTCAACCGCGTCATCAAGTGCTGGACCGAAGGCGTGCAGAAGATGAAGGTCGGCGGCAAGGCCAAGCTCACCTGCCCCGCCGCCATCGCCTACGGCGAGCGCGGCGCCGGCGGCGTGATCCCGCCCAACGCGACGCTGCAGTTCGAGGTCGAGCTGCTGGGGATCGCGGGCAAGTAGCACCTGCACCGATCGGAGCAGCGCCCGGCAGGGTGATCAATTTGCATATACAGTTTGACCATGATCCGCTGGGACGAGACGAAGCGTCGAGCGAACCTGCACAAACACGGTATCGACCTCGCCGACCTCGCGCCCGTCTTCGACAACCCGATGATCACGGTGGAAGACACTCGCCGGAACTACGGTGAACTCAGGCTTCAGAGCCTTGGCATGTGGCGAGGGCGGGTCGTCTTCCTGGTCTGGACGCCGCGCGACGACGACAGCGCGCACTTGATCTCATGCCGCCATGCCGACCGCCATGAAACCGAAAGCTACTTCGCTGCCCTTTAGCCGCACTCGGATCGCCGCCGCCAAGGCCGCCGCACCCCCGGCCGCCCCCGATGCGGCGCCGATCGACTGGTCGCGCGGCATCGTCACGCCCGGCGGCGGCGTCGCCGCAACCGTGTCCGCCCTGCGCCGACGAACGCGCGGACCGAGCAAGCGCCCCGCCAAGGAGCAGGTGGCGATTCGTCTGGATCCGGAGGTGCTGGAGGCATTTCGCGCGGACGGGCCGGGCTGGCAGACCCGAATGAATGCGGCCCTCAAGGACTGGCTTGCTGCGCAAGCCGCCAAGCGCAAGACCGAACGCGAGAGCGCACGGAAGCGAACGCCGAAGAGCGCGGAGACGGTCGCGCACAGGCCGGTGAACAAAGCCGCCGGTTGACGGGTTTCCTGCCGGTGGCAGGGCGCCCGACAGCCCCGCGTCAAGCCGCCGCCCGCCGCCCCAGCATCTTCTTGCCGATCAGCACCACGCCCAGCACGATCGCGCCGCCGACGAGTCCCACCAGCGCGTCGCCCAGGGCCGAGAGCAGCACCGCGCTCACGCCTTGCGCCGGCTGGATCAGCGCCTGGATGGCGTGGTGCAGCGGCGCGATGCCGTGCACGAGGATGCCGCCGCCGACGAGGAACATGGCCGCGGTGCCGAGCACCGAGAGCGCCTTCATCAGCCACGGCGCGAGCGCCAGGATGGCGCGGCCCAGCAGCCGCGACAGTGCGCCCGCGCGCCGGCTGAGCCACAGGCCGGCGTCGTCGAGCTTGACGATGCCGGCGACGAAGCCGTAGACGCCCACCGTCATCAGCAGCGCGATGCCGCTGAGCACCATCACCTGCGTCGCGAAGGCGGCGCCGGCCACCGTTCCCAGGGTGATGGCGATGATCTCGGCCGAGAGCACGAAGTCGGTGCGCACGGCGCCCTTGATCTTCTCCTTCTCGAGCGCCTGCAGGTCAGGCGCGCCTGCGTCCGCGGCGGCACCGGACGGCTGCGGGACAGGCGCGTCTTCCTCCGCAGCCTGGTCATGCGTCTTCCCGCCGTGCAGGAAGCGGTGCGCCAGCTTCTCGACGCCTTCGAAGCACAGGAAGGCGCCGCCAATCATCAGCAGCGGCACCACGGCCATGGGGATGAAGGCGCTGATCAGCAGCGCCGCCGGCACCAGGATGGCCTTGTTGAGCAGCGAGCCCTTGGCCACCGCCAGCACCACCGGAATCTCGCGGCTGGCGATGACGCCGGCCACCTGCTGCGCATTGAGCGCGAGATCGTCGCCGAGCACCCCGGAGGTCTTCTTGGCGGCGAGCTTGGAAAGCACCGCCACGTCGTCGAGGACGGAGGCGATGTCGTCGATGAGGGCGAGGAGGCTGCCGCCGGCCATGGGAGCTTCGAAGGGCTTGCGAGGGCGGCTATCGTCTCACGGCTCTCACGGCTGTCACCGCGCATCGTGAGCCAAGGCGTCGCGGGCGCCGGGCGGGCCGACGCGTGCGCGCCGCCCCCCGCCGCGGCTCAGCGCAGAGCCACGACGCGCGGCTGCGCGTACTCGCGCCCGACAACGGCGCGCGCGTAGAAGTAGTTGTCGCGCGCGCGCCGACAGGCCGTCGATGCGCACCCGGCCGACGCCGTCGCAGGGGAAGGCGAGCGCCCGTCCCTCGTGGAAGAGCGAATCGAAGCGCAGCTGGAAGGCCGCTGCCGAGGCGGGCCCGGCAAGGGCGTTGGGGTCGGCACGTTCGACGAGATCGGCAACAGGCATGGGGCACTCCCGGCTGCGGGCATGGCTGCAACCATAGGCCGCAGCCCCGGCCTGCCGCCGCCAGCGAACGCCGCGCCCGCCCTTCCGAAAGCCGCTGCGCCGGGTGTCGGCGTTCGTCCGACAAGGCGTGGGGAGAGGTCGACAGGAAGGCCTCGAACGCGCACTGGGCCTCAAGTCCGGCGCGCCGCGGCCGATCTCACGGTGTCGAACGCCTGGAACCGATCATGCCCGCAACCGCCGTCACGCCCGCTCTCGCCGCTCGCCCCGCCTCCCGCGTCGAGGCGGTGGTCGACGAGATCGACAGCGCCAGGCGGCGCGGCCCGCTGCAGCAGATCGTCGTGCCGCCCTGCCCCGAGCTGCTGACGCGGCTGCAGCGCGCGATGGCCGAGCGCGAGCCCGACCTGAACGCCGTCGCGCGCATCGCCGACGCCGACGTGGCGATGGCCGCGACGCTGATCCGCAACGCCAACGGCGCGGCGTTTGCCGGCAGCGCCCCCGTGGCCACCGCCGGCCAGGCGATGAACCGCCTGGGCCTGCGCCAGACGGCGGCGATCATGACCGGCTTCCTCGCCCGCCACGCGCTGCCGGTGCGGCACCCGCTGCTGCACGACTTCTGGGAGCGCGCCACGCGCCGTGCCGTCGCCCTGGCCACGCTGGCCGAGCAGTTGCCCGGCCTGGCCGCCGATCTCGCGTGGAGCTACGGCCTCTTCGCCCACGTCGGCATGCCGGTGCTGATGCAGAGCGTGCGCGGCTACGCCGGCACCTTGATGGAGGCCGCGGCGCGCAGCGACCGCCCCTTCGTCGCCACCGAGAACGCCAACCACCGCACCGATCACGCGGTGGTGGGCGCGCTCACCGCGCGCGCCTGGCACCTGGCGCCGGAAGTCGTCGCCGCGATCCGCCTGCACCACAGCCTCGAGGTGCTGGGCGGGCAGGACACCGAGGCCGGCGTGCAGTCGCTGCTGGCCATCGGCCTCGTGGCCGACCACCTGCTGCAGCGCCTGGCCGCCGCACCGGCCGAGGTCGACTGGGCGATGCACCGCGACGCGGCGCTGGCCTGGCTGAACGTCAGCGACGACGATCTCGCCGTCTGGGAAGAGGTGCTCGCGCCGCGCCTGGACCTGAGCTGAGCGAAGCCGCGCCGGCACGGCCGTCGACGACGAAGCTCGCCTCCTGCGGGCGGCACGGCCGCCGGCTGGTGTAGGGTTGGCCGATGAACCCTGCCCAGGCCCTGACCCCGCGCGCCTTCCTGACGCTGCTGCTGATCGCGACCATGTTCGCGGCCAACCACGTCGCGGCGCGCTTTGCCTTCAACGACGGCGTCGACGTCGCCACCGCGGTGATGGTGCGCAGC
>CAUJJO010000087.1 GCA_963205125.1 Pseudomonadota bacterium
GGAATCGCTGGGCCTCACCGGCAAGGAGGCGATCGCCATCATCCCGGACCCCGCCCTGCGCCCGCGCAGCGAGGCGAAGCTCGTGATCCACCGCGCCGACGGCAGCCGCGCCGAGGTGAAGCTGACGCTGCGCATCGACACTCCCGTCGAGGCCGACTACTACCGCCACGGCGGCATCCTGCCCTACGTGCTGCGGCAGTTGCTGAGCGCTTGAGGCGGCGGCGTCGCACCCTCACCCCGGCCCTCTCCCACGCAGTGGGAGAGGGGGGAACCCGGCGGCGCTGACGCGCCGCGCTCAGCCGTGCAGGCGGCTGTTGCGCGGCACGCTGGCGAGCAGGAACTCCATCTGGTCGGCGAGGATGCGCCGCCCGCGCAGGATCATGTCCTCGTGCAGGCTGGGCACGTAGGGCAGGTAGAGCAGGCTCATGTGGGCCTCCTCGGGCATGCGGTTGCCCTTGCGGCCGTTGCAGGCGCGGCAGGCGGTGATGCAATTCATCCAGTTGTCGTGCCCGCCCCGCGACACCGGCACGATGTGTTCGCGCGTGAGTTCCTCTTCGTGAAAGAGCCGGCCGCAGTAGGCGCACAGGCCGCGGTCGCGCACGAAGAGCTTGCCGTTGGTCAGCGCCGGGCTTTGCCGCCAGGCGCGGCTGGGCACGCTGCCGCGCACGGCGATGATGGAATGCAGCTCGATCACCGACTGCCGCCCGGTCGCGCGCTGGATGCCGCCGCGCAGCACCTGGCAGGCGTGGCCCAGCGTCCACGCCACTTCGTCGCTGGCGTAGAGCACCGCCGCTTCCTTGGGGGAGATCCACGCCTGCGGCCGCCCGGAGACATCGAGCTGCAGCACGTCCATCGCGCAAGCGTACCGCAATCGCTGCGGTCATGACGCGGCCATGACGCGGCGGCCGCCGACGCACAAGCGGCGCCGGCCGGTCAGGCGGCGGAGCTGCAGTCGGCGCCGTGGTCGGCGGGCGCGAAGACCTCGGCCGCGAAGGCCATGCGGTGCTGCCGGTCGTTGAGCGCCCACATCAGCAGCGCATCGCCCTCCATCGGCCGCGCCAGCAGGAAGCCCTGCAGTTCGTCGCAGCCCAGTTCGGTGAGCAGTTGCTGCTGCTGCTGGGCGGTCTCGATGCCCTCGGCGACCACCTTCAGCCCGAGCGCGTGCGCGAGCTTGACGATGGCGTCGACGATGGCGCGCGCGTCGGCGCTGTGGCCGATGTCGACGACGAAGGCGCGGTCGACCTTCAGCTCGCGCGCCGGCAGGCGGCGCAGGTAGGCCAGGCTGGAGTGGCCGGTGCCGAAGTCGTCGATCGAGACCTTCACGCCCATCGCGCCGGGCGCGCCGAAGATCTGCTGCGCGATCTCGGTGTCCTGCATCGCCGCCGTCTCGGTGATCTCGCAGCTCAGCAGCGCGGCCGGCGCACCGTGCCGTTGCAGGCAGTGTTGCAGGCGCGTGGCGAGGTCGGTCTGCTGCATCTGCTGCGCCGAGATGTTGATCGCCATGCGCAGGCGCAGGCCGTGATCGCACCAGCGCCGCAACTCGCGGCAGGCGGCGTTCATGACCCAGTCGCCCAGCGGCCCCATCAGGCCGTGGCGCTCGGCGATCGGCACGAAGATCGCGGGCGAGATGCGCCCGCGCGTCGGGTGCTCCCAGCGCAGCAAGGCTTCGACGGCGGTGACCTTGCCGTCGCGCGCGTCGATCTTGGGCTGGAAGTGCAGCGCCAGGCCTGTGCCGGCGATCGCCGCGCGCAGGCCCTGCAGCAGCTCGGGGTCGGACGCCTGCTCGGCGTCGTCGTCGGCGCTGAAGGGGTGGTAGCGCAGGCCGGCGCGGCGGGCCTGGCGCAGCGCCTGCTCGGTGGCGCCGATCATGCGCTGCGCGTCCAGGCTCGCCGGGCCGGTGACGCTGCCGGCGGTGCACAGCGGGCGCAGCTCGCGCTCGCCGACGAGGATGGGCCGGCCGACGGTGGCGACGATGCGCAGGGCCACGCGCTGCAGCGTCTCCTGCTCGGCCACGCCCCGCACCAGCAGCAGGTAGGCGTGTTCGCCCACGCGGGCGAGGCGGTCGCTGCTGCGCGGCAGGTGCGACAGGCGCCGCGCCACCTTCTCCAGCACCCGCGCGGCCAGTGGCGCACCCAGTTCGACCTGCATCGCCTCGACCTCGTCGACCTCGATGCGCAGCACGGCAAAGCCCTGGCCGGCGAGCAGCGCCTGCTCGAGCTCGCGCTCGAAGGCGCCGCGCGTGAGCATGCCATGCTCGGCCGTGGGTGCTGGCTTGTCGGCGTCGGCGGCAGCCCGGCGTTCGCTGGCCGCTGCGGCGGCACGGGCCGCGCATGCGGCGCGCCACTGCAGCACCAGAAGCGCCAGCAGCGCCGCCAGCAGCGGCCAGACCGCGGGGGCCACCGTCGCTGCGCTGCCGGCGAGGGCCGGCGCGCCCACCGCGCTGCCCAGGAGCACGGCGGCACCCAGCCGTTGGCGCGGCAGGGGCAGCAGGCTGGGCGCCTGCAGCCCGATCGCCGCGGCGGCGAGCACCGGCGCCAGCAGGATGGGCAGCAGCGCCGGCTCTTCGAGCAAGGGCGCGCCCGGCGGCCGCAGCAGCCACCAGGCCGCGGCGACGGTGCCAAGCGCCGCGGGCAGGGCGATCGGCAGGGCCCAGGCCCAGGCCGGGCGCTCCCAGGCGCGCGCGGCCACGATCGCCAGCGCCGCGGCCGCAGCCGCGGCAAGCGCCTCGGCCAGCGAAGGGGCCAGCGAAGGGGCCAGTGAAGGGAGCAGCGGCGCCGCGGCCAGGCGCGGCCAGATCAAGGCCAGCGTCAGCAGCAGCCAGCCCCAGGCGTGCAGCGAGCGCGCGGTCTCGCGCTGCGGGGCCTCGCCTGCCCGCTGGAAGAGCAGGGACGCGAGCCAGGCCAGCATGGTGCTGCCGGCAGCCGCGGCCGCGGCCGCGCCAGGCAGCAGCAGGGGCGAGTCCATCGGCGCGTCCGCGATCGCTCAGATGCTGGCCTGCGCCAGCTCGTCGAGCGCGTGGGCGATGAACTGGCCGCGCTCGATGCTGGCGGCGAGACCCGCGCCGCGCAGCTTGTGCAGCGTGCTGCGCGTCAGCGTGTGCTTGGCGTCGGCCTGCCGGCTGGTGAGCACGAACATCGAGCGATCGAGGCTGCGCCAGACGAGCTGCAGCGTGCACCAGCGCCCCTGGATGAAGAGGCGGCACAGCGTTCCCGGCTCGAGCGCGCCGACCCAGGCCTCGCAGGCGGCGCTCAGCCGCGCCGAGGCCTCGGCGCCGCTGCCGAGTTCGAGCGCAACCGTGGCCAGGGCCTCGTGCAGCGCCAGTGGTTCGCTTGCGGGCGGGGCGGCCGTCGCCTCGGCGGCGCCCGGGCTCTCGGGGATGAGGTCGGCCAGCGCATTCGAGGGGCCGGCGGGCGCGCTCCTGCCGGTTGCCGCCTCGTCGAAGGCCGGCAGCGTCTCGCGCGCCTCGTGCCAAGGGCGCCGCATCGTGCGCCCGAGGTCGGCAAGCTCGGCCTCGACGCGCGCTGCCGGGAGGCCGGCGTCGACGAGCGCCAGGCGGGCGTGCGTCAGGCAGCGCGTGAAGGTCGCGCTGTCCAGCGGCTGCTTGCGCGGGCGCGTGCAGGTGGCGACGAAGGTGTCGATGAGTTCGGCCTGCATCGCGAACTGCGCGCTGTCCAGGCCGTGCCGCTCGGCGCTGGCGGCGAGCGCCGTCGTCCACGGGCCGACGAGGAACTGGTGCAGGGCAGGCGGCAGACCGCGGGCGTGAACCTGCTGCACCACCAGCTCGCGGACCCGGGCCTCGACCTCCTCGCGCGCCACGTGCTGCTGCATGTGCTCGGCCTGCGGCGCCAGGCGCTGCGCCTGGGCCTGCAGTTGCGCCTGCGAGGCGCCATCCACCGCCTGCAGCGCCAGGCGCAGCTGCTCCGGGTCGGGCGGGTC
Source organism: Pseudomonadota bacterium (assembly GCA_963205125.1). Lineage (GTDB taxonomy): Bacteria > Pseudomonadota > Gammaproteobacteria > Burkholderiales > Burkholderiaceae_C > Rubrivivax. Next base: position 3,937 of record CAUJJO010000087.1, read on the forward strand.
TTCCTGCTCCAGCCGCGTCAAGGCCGCGTCGAGGGCGTTGCCGGAGAGCGTGTTGCCGTCGAGATCTTCCTCGTCGAGCAGCGGCCCGGACTGCAGCAGCCGGTCCAGCAGCAGCCACAAGGGGTGGTCGGGCGAGCGCCAGACCTCGGGTTCGGTCTGCGCCAGCCGCCGCGCCGGCGCCTCCAGCCGCTGCAGGGCGCGGCGCGCCCCGCCGCCAGTGGCGGCGCGGCCGATCAGCGCCGTCAGCAGCCGCGCCATCGTCTGCACCGGGTCCAGTGCGCCGGACGGGCTTGCCGGGTCGCCCGCGCTGGCACTGGCACTGGCACCCAGGGCCAGGCGATGCAGCGCGTGCTCGGCCAGGCGCCGCGCCGCGCCCTCGGTCGAAGGCGATCGGATGAGGGCGGTCGACAGCGGCCCCTCGCCGAGCCCGCGCTCGACCGCGCTGCCGGGCCCGCCAGCGCCAGGACCAGGATCAGGACCGGGACCAGCGCCCGCCGCGGCAAGCGCGGCAAACGACGAGGGCGAGGGCGAGGATGCGCGCATGCCGAAGCGCTCGGGCTCGATGCTCCACTGTTCCAGCAGCGCGAGCTGGCGCGCGTAGAGGGGCGCCAGCTGGTTGCCGACGGCCGGTGCGAGCTGGCCCAGCAGCGCCAGGCGCGACGGCGCGGCCAGGTCGAGCGTGCCGACGCCGCGACGCAGGGCGCGCGCGACGACGGCCGGGCGCATCGGGTGCGCATCGGGCTGCACGTACTCCCAGCCGCGCAGGCGGGTGCAGCGGGCCGCCAGCTCGCGCAGCGCGCCTTCGGCCTCGCTTTCGGCGACCTGGACCAGGCGCGACAGCGCGATGTCCTCGTCGATGCTCTCCTCATCCAGCAAGGTGAGCGCACGCTCCGACGCTTCTGCGCCATGGGCTTCGATGCGACGCTCCCCAAGCTCTTCCTCGAGGGCCTCTTCGAGCGACTGGAGCAGGCGCGGCATCCAGGCCGCGCGGCGGCTGCGCAAGAGGCCCTGCAAGTCGCTGAGGCCCGCGCGCTCGATCGGCGTCAGGGTCCTGGCCTGGGCCTGGTCGAGCGCCTCGGCCGCCGCGTCCAGGGCCGCGCGCAGCCCATCGTGCAGCCCCGCGCGCAAGGCCTGGACGAAGGCGGCCAGTTGCGGCGAGGCGGACGGAGGCCGACTGCTGGGAGCCGAGGCCAGGGACATGGACATGGGGCGCAGCGGGATGGACGAAGGAGCCAGCGGACCCAGGCGGCCCGTCGACCCATGGGCTTTCGACCCTTGCGCGGACTTCTTGATGGTCGACGCGAGAAATGCTTGGGCCGATTCGAACGCCCGCTCCAATTTTTCGCCGGGGCTGCGCGCTGCATCGCCGGACTGGGGCAGAATGGCACGATCGTTCGTATTTTTGAATTCCGTGAACCCAAGCCGTCCCCCTGCCGTGTCGTCGAGCCGCCGCCTGCAGAAGCCGCACGAAATGCAGAAGCCGCTGAAGCAGCCAAGGCCGCAGAAGGGCCAGCAGACGCGCGCCGCCATCCTCGACGCGGCGCTCACGCTGGCCTCGCACATGGGGCTCGAGGGCCTGTCGATCGGCGCGCTGGCCGAGGTCACCGGGATGAGCAAGTCCGGCGTCTTCGCGCACTTCGGCTCGCGCGAGGAGCTGCAGATCTCGGTGATCCGCGAGTACCACGCGCGCTTCGAGGAAGAGGTCTTCTTCCCGGCGATCCGCGAGCCGCGCGGCCTGCCTCGGCTCTTCGCGCTCTTCGAGCGCTGGGTGCGCCGCGTCTCGGTCGAGATCGACTCGGGCTGCATCTACATCAGCGGCGCGGTCGAGTTCGACGACCGCCCGGGGCCGGTGCGCGACGCGCTGGCCGAGATGGTGCGCGCCTGGCACGCCGCGCTCGAGCGCGCGATCCGCGCGGCCATCGACGCCGGGCACCTGCGCCCCGACACCGATTCGGCGCAGATGCTGTTCGAGATCCACGGCCTCATCCTCGCCCTGCACCACGACGCGCGCTTCCTGCGCCAGCCCGACACGCTGCTGCGGGCGCACAAGGCCTTTGCGCGCCTGGTGCGCGAGGTCCAGGCACAGCCCGAAGCGGCCAGGCCGCCGGCAGCGCTTGCGGCCGTCGCGCCTGCGCACGCCCGTTCTTGAGGCGGCGCGCCACGCCCCCCTGTCTTCCCGTTCACCCCACCCCCAGCCCGGAGCCCACGCCATGCCCACCTACACCCCGCCCCTGCGCGACCTGCAGTTCGTGATGCACGAGTTGCTTGGCGCCGTCGACGAGCTGAAGATGCTGCCCCGGCATGCCGACGTCGATGCCCAGACCATCGACGCCGTGCTGACCGAGGCCGGCAAGTTCGCCGCCGAAGTCATCGCCCCGCTGAACCTGAGCGGCGACGCCGAGGGCTGCACGCTGGACAAGGCCACCCACGCCGTCGCCACGCCCAAGGGCTTCAAAGAGGCCTACGCCAAGTACGTCGAGGGCGGCTGGCCGGCGCTCAGCTGCGACCCGGCCTACGGCGGCCAGGGCCTGCCGGTGCTGCTCAACCAGTGCCTCTTCGAGATGC
>CAUJJO010000088.1 GCA_963205125.1 Pseudomonadota bacterium
GTCGCGGAATTTCCGGCCGGCGGCGCCAAGCTTGGGTGCGACCTCAGTCAGCCAGATGGCGGTCTCGACCGCCTCGATCTGGCAGAAGAAGGGGCGCACGCCCTGGAAGGGGTGCGCCCGCCAGTGCTGCAGCAGGCGGGCGGTCTCGGGCGTGACCTGCCACTGCGAGGGGTTGGGCAGTGCGCGCCAGGTGTCCACGTAGCCGCGCAGCTCGTTGATGATCGGCGTGGGGTCGTACTTCTGCTCGGCAGTGCTGAGGCCTTCGTCGTCGGCGGTCAGGTCCAGCTCCACCTGCGCTGTCGGGCCATTGGGCACCTTGCGCTTCTTCGCTTTTGGCACCGGCGTGATCAGGTCCGAGCGCCGACGCGACTCGATCAGCCTGTTGGTGGGTTGACCATCGGCATCCAGCTCCCAGTGCCGGCCCGGGTAGGCGTAGGGCGAGTTGAGGATCGGATGTTCGAAGAATGTCAGCGACGGGTCCTGCGACATGAGCCTCCCTGTTGGTCCCGCTCGCAAAAGGCGACGGGGACTTGTGCGTTGGGTGACGGCGACAGATTCACTTTGTCGAGGTCACTTTCTCATGAATTGGTGAGCGTGGCGCTCGGCGTTAACCAGCCGACTGAAGGAAACCTTGGAGCGGGACGATCAACTGCAGGCCGTTGCCGCCGAAGGGTTCGAAGCCGTGGTGCCGATAGAACGCCGCAGCGTTCTCGTCCTTGGCATCCACGATCAGCGCGTGGATGGCGGCCTCTGAACGCGCCGCGCGCACCGCCGCGTCCGCCAGCAAGGCGCCACCGAGCTTCTGGGCTTGGAACCGCTCGTCAATAGCAAGCCGCCCGACACGCGCGACGGGAACGCTGGGATACCGCGGGAGCCGCTTGCTGAGGGCGGGAGGCAGGTCGTTCAGCAGCACGCTGCCGGCCGCGAGCGTGTAGAAGCCCGCAAGCTTGTCGGAAGCGACTTCAACCGCGACGTAGCAGGCACTGACGCGCCGCTTCGCATCCTGGCCGGCTTGGCTGGCCAGGTAGCGGTCAAGCGCCGGGACGCCGCAAGAGAACGCGTTTCGATCGTGGCCAGGCCCGAGTGGCTCCAGACGAAACGGCGCGGTCACTTGGTGTTGGCGATCAAGCGTTGGCGGGCCTTGAGTGCGCGCTTCATGGCCGGGGCGAGCGGGGGCGGGTTGAGCAGAAGGTCAGCAAAACGCTGCTGATCCTCGATGCTGAGGCGAATGATCTGGGCATCCTCGATGGTGCGCTGGGCGTCCTTGAGGGCCGCAGCGACCAAGAAATCACTGACGCTGCGGCCCTGCAGCTCCGCGGCGCGGCGAACGACGGCCAGGGCGTCCGGCGCGATGCGTGCTTCGACGCGGGCGGTGCGAGTGGTTTGGGCAGTGGCCATGACGCGCTTCTCCTGGAGGGACTCATTGTACGTTGATGAGCCGTACAGTGACAGAATGTCATCGGCATGCCGTGCGTCATGGGGTTGCTTCGCTGGGCACGCGACTTGCCGGCACTTCATCGAGCGGCTGCGCCCTCGATTGCCCCGTGCGCACGGCCTGTCCGGTCGGCAACAGGCACCGCCACGACAGCAGCCAGATCCGCCACGGCAAGCAGGCATCGCTGGCGACGCTCCGAAGGCGCATGAGATGATGGCAAGCGCCCCAAGTCTTGCACTCCCCGTCGGAGGGCTGACGCGAAGCGGCAGCTCTGGCGAGGGCGCTCACACGCGCATGTTGGGCTGCAAGGCTACCGCCGGCGCCTGCTGATGCAAGGCAGACTGCCTCTGTGGCGCTGGAGTTCGAGATGCTGAGATGGCTGTGTTTGCTGTGGGTGTTGCTGGCCACAGGCGTGGCGCTTGCGCAAGGCCCGCAAGCCGCTTCGCCGCCCGCGCCGGGTCTGCACGCAACGAACACGCAAGCCACACGCCTTGACGTCGACGCCGCCACCGGCGCCTACATGGCCGAGCTCTCGCCCGCGCAGCGGGAGCGCTCCGACGCCTATTTCGAAGGCGGCTACTGGCTGATCCTGTGGGAGCTGCTGGTGGCGCTTGGCGTGGCGTGGCTGCTGCTGGGCACACGGCTGTCCGCACGCATGCGCAGCCTCAGTGAACGCCTCACGCGCTGGCGCTGGTTGCAGACGGCGCTCTACGCGGTGCAGTATCTCCTGCTGACCGCCCTGCTGACGCTGCCGTGGCGCCTCTACGAAGGCTACTTCCGCGAGCACCAGTACGGCCTGTCGAACCTGAGCCTGGGCGGGTGGTTCGGCGAGCAGGCCAAGTCGCTGCTCGTGACGCTGGTTCTTGGCAGCCTCGCGCTGGTTGCCATTTACGCCGTGATCCGCAAGTTCACGCGCAGCTGGTGGCTGTGGGGCGCCGGCGTCAGCATCGTCTTCATCGTCTTTGCGGCAACCATCGCGCCGGTGTACATCCTGCCGCTGTTCAACAGCTACGAGCCCCTGCCTGCCGGCCCGCTGAAGACGCAGTTGCTGTCGATGGCGCGTGCCAACGACATCCCGGCCACCGATGTGTACGTGTTCGATGCCTCCCGCCAAAGCAGGCGCATCAGCGCCAACGTCAGCGGCATGTTCGGCACCACCCGCATCAGCCTCAACGACAACCTGCTCAAGCGCAGCACGCCCGAGGCCGTGAAGGCCGTGCTCGGCCACGAGATGGGCCACTACGTGCTGAACCAC
>CAUJJO010000089.1 GCA_963205125.1 Pseudomonadota bacterium
CGTGCCGGCGACAGCAGCGCCGAGGGCCTGGCCAAGGCGCTGCGCGCGATGGGTGAATACGACCTGGGCGGCTACCGCGTCAACTTCGCGCGCAACAACATCGGCAGCAACTTCGTCGACATCGGCGTCGTCAACGCCGAGGGCACGCTGAACTCCTGAGCACCCCCCGGGCCGGGCGGTGGCCCGGCCCGCCCCCCGTGGGGGTCAAGGAACTCGGGAGCGGCCCTTCGTTCCTTGAGAGCACCCCCAGGGCCGGGCGGCGCGCCCAGCCCGGTCCCTCGCAACTCGCCGGGATCAAGCTTCCTGCTGCTCGAGGAAGCGCTGCGCATCGAGCGCGGCCATGCAGCCGGTGCCTGCGCTCGTGATGGCCTGGCGGTAGACGTGATCCTGCACGTCGCCGGCGGCGAAGACGCCGTCGACGCTGGTGGCGGTGGCGAATCCGTCCTGCCCGCCGCGGGTGAGGATGTAGCCGTCGCGCATCGCCAGCTGGCCCTGGAAGATGTCGGTGTTGGGATGGTGGCCGATGGCGATGAAGCAGCCCTTGACGGCGAGGTCGCTCGTGCGGCCGTCCTGCGTCGACGCGATGCGCACGCCGCTGACGCCGCCGGCATCCCCCAGCACCTCCTGCAGGGTGTGGAAGAGGTGCAGCACGATCTTGCCGCTGGCCACGCGGGCCATCAGCTTGTCGACCATCACCGCCTCGGCGCGGAACTTGTCGCGGCGGTGGATCAGGTGCACCCGGGCGGCGATGTTGGAGAGGTAGAGCGCCTCCTCGAGCGCGGTGTTGCCGCCGCCGACGACGCAGACCTCCTCGCCGCGGTAGAAGAAGCCGTCGCAGGTGGCACAGCCGCTCACGCCCTTGCCCATGTAGGCCTGTTCGCTCGGCAGGCCCAGGTACTTGGCGCTGGCGCCGGTGGCGATGATCACCGTGTCGGCGGTGTAGGTTCCCAAGTCGCCCTCGAGCACGAAGGGCCGGGTCCGAAAGTCGACCTTGGCGATGTGGTCGAAGATGATCTTGGTGTCGAAGCGCTCGGCGTGCTCGAGGAAGCGCTGCATCAGGTCGGGCCCCAGCACGCCCTTCACGTCGGCCGGCCAGTTGTCGACCTCGGTCGTCGTCATCAGCTGGCCGCCCTGCGCCATGCCGGTGACGAGCACGGGCTGCAGGTTGGCGCGCGCGGCGTAGAGCGCGGCCGTGTAGCCGGCCGGGCCGGAACCGAGGATGAGGACGCGGGCGTGCTGGGCGGGTGAAGTCATGGCGATGGCGTCGGTGTGGGAGGGCAGGGCGATACGCTGCCGCGTCGCGCCGCGCCCACGAAAGACCGCGGGCCCGGGGGCGCTTGCGCTGGCCGCGCGGGCCTTCATGGGCACAATAGGCGCATTCTTGCAGACCGCGGCGCCACGGACGCCCCGGCGGGGAATCGAGCCGGCACGCGACACGCGTGCGGCGCCGCGGCCAAGGCCTAACGAACGAGGGGACTGTCGATGTCGATGCTGTCGAACCTGGATCTGATCCGCCGGGTGCCGTTGTTCTCGATGCTGACGGCCGAGCACGCGCAGTCGGTGGCCGACAGCGTCGTCAAGCGGCGCTTTCGCCGCGGCGAGCTGGTGGTCGAACAGGGGCGCAAGAGCAATGCCCTCTTCATTCTGCTCAACGGCCGCGCGCGCGTGCTGACCGCCGACTCGCGCGGACGCGAGGTCATCCTCGCGGTGCTCGAGGCCGGCGACTACGTCGGCGAGATGAGCCTGATCGACAACGAGCCCCACTCGGCGACCGTGCGCGCCGAGGTGCAGACCGACATGCTGGTGCTGGCGCGCGCGGACTTCGCACGCTGCCTGCCCGAGGGCTCGTCGCTGGCCTATGCCATCCTGCGCGGCCTGGTGCGCCGCCTGCGCAACGCCGACCGCCAGATCGAATCGCTGGCGCTGCTGGACGTCTACGGCCGCGTCGCGCGCACGCTGCTGGACATGGCCGAGGACGACAACGGCGTCAAGATCATCCGCCACAAGGTCTCGCGCCAGGACATGGCCAAGGTCGTCGGTGCCTCGCGCGAGATGGTCAGCCGCGTCATGAAGGACCTCGAGGACCGCGGCGTCATCGAGACGCAGGAGAACGGCTTCGTGGTCATCAAGGAGCAGTTGCACAAGGACTGACGCGCCTCGGGCGCGCGTCGAGCGCGCGAGATGCGCGCTTTGTCCGCGCCTTGTGCGCGACCTTCGCGGCGGGTGGCGCGGGTGGCACCGGTAACGTCGGTGACGCCGGTGACGACGGGGCATCGCGCACAATGGGCGCATGAGTTTTCCTCTTGGCTCGCTGCAAGGCGACGGCGCGAGCGCTGCGACCTCCGGTCCCGCACGCCCGGCGCGCACCGCGCTGCCTTCGGCCATGGGCGTGCGGCGCCAGCTCACCCTCGTGCTGGGCCTTGTCGCCTGCACCCTGCTGCTGCTGGCGCTGGCGACCTATCACGCGGGTGACGCTGCCTACACCACCTCGGGCAGCGGGGCGCCCACCCGCAACAGCGTCGGGCCGCTGGGTGCCTGGGTCGCGGACCTGCTGTACTTCCTGTTCGGCTGGTCGGCCTGGTGGCTGGTGCCGGTGAGCTGGCGCGCCTGGCTCTCGAGCCTGGCGCGCGCGCTGCGCGGCGGCGAGCCGCCGGCCAGCCGGCCGCATCGCGGCTGGTTCTGGCTCGGCCTGCTGCTGTTGCTGGCGGCCAGCTGCGCGCTCGAATGGACGCGCCTCTACCGCTGGGAAGCGGGCCTGCCGGGCCACGCCGGGGGCGTGCTCGGGCGGCTGCTCGGCCCCGCGTCGATGCAGCTCCTGGGCTTCACCGGCTCGGGCGTGGCCTGGATCGCCTTGCTCGTGCCGGCAGCGGCGCTGGCCCTGCGGTTCTCGTGGGCCCGCGTGGCCGACGCCCTCGGTGCGGGCGCCGAGGCGCTGCTGGCGCGCCGGCAGGCGCGGCGCGAGCAGGCGCAGGACCGGCGCATCGGCGAGCAGGCGCTGCGCGAGCGCGAGCAGTCGGTCGACCTCGAGCTCGAGCGGCAGGACGAGCAGGCGCATGCGCCGCGGGTGATCGAGCCGCCGGTGCTGGCGGTGCCCAAGTCCGAGCGCGTGGCGCGTGAGCGCCAGCAGCCGCTCTTCAAGGAACTCGTCGACACCAGGCTGCCGCAGGTCGACTTGCTGGACGCGCCGCCGGGCCGGCAGGAGAGCGTGACGCCCGAGTCGCTCGAGATGACGAGCCGGCTGATCGAGAAGAAGCTCAAGGACTTCGGCGTCGAGGTGCGCGTGGTCGCCGCGCAGCCCGGCCCGGTGATCACGCGCTACGAGATCGAGCCGGCCACCGGGGTGAAGGGCGCGCAGATCGTCAACCTCGCCAAGGACCTCGCGCGCTCGCTCTCGCTGGTCAGCATCCGCGTCGTCGAGGTGGTGCCGGGCAAGAACTACATGGCGCTCGAGCTGCCCAATGCGCGGCGGCAGACGATCCGCCTGGCCGAGATCCTCGGCTCGCAGGTCTACAACGACGCTGCGTCGATGCTGACCATGGGCCTGGGCAAGGACATCGTCGGCAACCCGGTGGTGGCGGACCTGGCCAAGATGCCGCACTGCCTGGTCGCCGGCACCACCGGCTCGGGCAAGAGTGTCGGCATCAACGCGATGATCCTGAGCCTGCTCTACAAGGCCGAGGCGCGCGACGTGCGGCTGATCCTGATCGACCCGAAGATGCTCGAGATGAGTGTCTACGAGGGCATACCGCACCTGCTGGCGCCGGTGGTGACGGATATGAAGCAGGCCGCCAACGCGCTGAACTGGTGCGTGGCGGAGATGGAGCGGCGCTACCGCCTCATGAGCAAGCTCGGCGTGCGCAACCTCGCCGGCTACAACAAGAAGATCGCCGAGGCGAGCGAGCGCGGCGAGTCCATTCCCAACCCCTTCAGCCTGACGCCGGAGGCGCCCGAGCCGCTGCAGCGGCTGCCGCACATCGTCGTCGTCATCGCCGAGCGGGCCGCCCTGTTGTTGGTCGTCGGCAAGACGATCGTGGAGCTGATCGCGCGCCTGGCGCAGACGGCGCGCGCCGCCGGCCTGCACCTGGTGCTGGCCACGCAGCGCCCGAGCGTGGACGTGATCACCGGCCTCATCAAGGCCAACATCCCGACGCGGCTGTCCTTCCAGGTCAGCAGCAAGATCGACAGCCGCACCATCCTCGACCAGATGGGCGCCGAGGCGCTGCTCGGCCAGGGCGACATGCTCTACCTGCCGCCGGGCAGCGGCGTGCCGGTGCGCGTGCACGGCGCCTTCGTCAGCGACGAGGAGGTGCACCGCGTCGTCGACTACCTGCGCAGCCAGGGCGAGCCCGACTACGTCGAGGGCATCCTCGAGGGCGGCGTGGCCGAGGGCGAGGGCGATGGCGAGGGCGGCAACCCCGACGGCCCGACCGGCGGCGGCGAGGGCGATGCGATGTACGACCAGGCGGTGGCCGTCGTGCTGCAGCACCGGCGCGCCTCGATCTCGCTCGTGCAGCGCCATCTGCGCATCGGCTACAACCGCGCTGCGCGGCTGCTGGAACAAATGGAGAAGAGCGGACTCGTAAGCGCCATGGCGAGCAACGGCAACCGCGACCTCCTGGTGCCGCGGCGCGAGGAATGAGACGGGCGACTTCGCGAGGGGCGCGGCTCCTCGGCGCACTGCTGCTGGCCGCCGGGCTGGCCGCGGCGCTTCCCGCGCGGGCCGACGCGCTGCAGAGCTTCAGCGCCTTCGTGCGCGAGGTGAAGAGCGGACGCGCCGCCTTCACGCAGACCGTCACGTCCGCCGATGGCGCGCGCAGCAAGCTCAGCCGCGGCAGCTTCGAGTTCCTGCGCCCCAACCGCTTTCGCTTCGTCTACACCCAGCCCTTCGAGCAGACCCTGGTCGCCGACGGCAGCAAGGTCTGGATCTACGACCCCGACCTCAACCAGGCCAGCTCGCGCAAGCTCGCGCAGGCGCTGGGCGCCACGCCCGCGGCGCTGCTGGCCGGCGGTGAGCTCGAGCGCGACTTCGTGCTGCAGCCGCAGGGCCTGCAGGGCGGGCTCGACTGGGTGCTGGCGACGCCGCGCGCGGCCGAGCCTGCGTTCAAGAGCGTGCGCGTAGGCTTCAGGGGCACGGAGCTGGCCGCCATCGAGATCGTCGACAGCTTCGGCCAGCGTTCGCGGCTGGACTTCAGCGGCTTCGTCGCCAACGTGGCGCTGACGCCCGAATCCTTTCGCTTCGTGCCGCCCGCCGGTGCCGACCTGATCGAGCAGTGAAGCCGTGAATCGCGCCGCCCGGGCCTGCGGCAATTCCGATTGCAGCATCGCGCCATGACCGCCGCCCAGGAATCCCTCTTCGACGCCGAGCAGCCCGCCGCCGGTCCGGCGGCCGCATCGCCGCCGACGGCGCCCGGGCTGCAGCCGCCGCTGGCCGAACGGCTGCGGCCGGCGAGCCTCGCCGAAGTGATCGGCCAGCCGAAGTTGCTCGGGCCCGGGCGTGCCCTGCGCGCGGCGCTGGAGGGCGGGCGCGTGCACTCGATGATCCTGTGGGGCCCGCCGGGCGTGGGCAAGACGACGCTGGCGCGCCTGCTGGCGCGCGCGGTCGACGCACAGTTCATCGTGCTCTCGGCGGTGCTGGCCGGCGTCAAGGACATCCGCGAGGCGGTCGACGCCGCGCAGCGGCAGGCCAGTCTTGGCCGGCGCACCATCGTCTTCGTCGACGAGGTGCATCGCTTCAACAAGGCGCAGCAGGACGCCTTCCTGCCGCACGTCGAGGCGGGCCTCTTCACCTTCATCGGCGCGACCACCGAGAACCCGGCCTTCGAGGTCAACTCGGCGCTGCTCTCGCGGGCCACCGTGCACGTGCTGGAGCCGCTGGCGCAGGAGGATCTCGCGCAGCTCCTCGTGCGCGCGCAGGCGCTGCTGCAGGCGCCAGCCCTCACCGACGAGGCGCGCGCGCTGCTGCTGGCGCACGCCGACGGCGATGCGCGGCGGCTGCTCAACGCCTACGAAAGCCTGGTCGAACTCGCCGGGCCGGGCGCGCCGCAGCTCGACGAGGCCCTGCTCGAGCGCACCCTCGGCAGCCGGCTGCGCCGCTACGACAAGGGCGGCGACGCCTTCTACGACAGCATCTCGGCGCTGCACAAGTCGGTGCGTGGCTCCGACCCCGATGCGGCGCTGTACTGGCTGGCGCGCATGCTCGACGGCGGCGCCGACCCGCGCTACGTCGTGCGCCGCGTGCTGCGCATGGCCAGCGAGGACGTCGGCCTGGCCGACCCGCGCGCGCTGCGGCTGGCGTTGGACGCCGCCGAGGTCTACGAGCGCCTGGGCTCGCCCGAGGGCGAGCTGGCGATCGCCGAGGCCGTCGTCTACCTGGCGGTGGCGCCCAAGTCCCACGCCGTCTACACCGCCTGGAAGGCCGTGCGCGCGGCAGTGCAGGCCGACGGCACGCGGCCGGTGCCGGCGCACCTGCGCAACGCGCCCACGAAGCTTGCGCGCCAGCTCGGCCACGGCAAGGGCTACCGCTATGCGCACGACGAGGCCGGCGGCTACGCCGCGGGCGAGCGCTACCTGCCCGAAGGCGTGCCGAGCCGCCGCTTCTACGAGCCGGTGGCGCGCGGCCTCGAGCTGCGCATCGGCGAGCGCCTGCGCGAGCTGCGGGCGCTCGACGCGGCGGCAGGCGGTGGCGACGCCGACGCCGACTCGGACTCCGACGGCAAGCCCCGCTGAAGCCTGCGTCAAGGCGTTTGCCAAGCCCCCGTCCAGGGTGGTCGGCGCAAAGGGAAAGCCCGGCCCTGGGCGGCCTCGTGCCACGCCTAGAATGCGCCCCCCATGAACCCGGCCGCAGGCCCTCTGGGTGCACGAGCGCCCGGGCGTGCGGGCCGGGTTATTCGTACGTATTCGAGCGTTTCTCGCGAATGCGATCCGGCCCCTTCGCGGGGCCCACGAACGGGACGATCCTGATGGAGATCTTCATCCAGCAGATCATCAACGGCCTCGTGCTCGGCAGCATGTATGCGCTGGTGGCACTGGGCTACACGATGGTCTACGGCATCATCAACCTGATCAACTTCGCGCACGGCGAAGTGCTGATGTTCGGCGCGCTCACCTGCTGGACCTTCGTCACCGCGATGGCCGGCTCGGGCTGGCCGGCCTGGCTGCTGCTGCTGGTGGGCATGGCGCTGGCGATCGTGGTCTGCGCGGCGCTGAACTTCGCGGTCGAGAAGCTCGCCTACCGGCCGCTGCGTAATGCGCCGCGGCTGGCGCCGCTGATCACCGCGATGGGCATGAGCCTGCTGCTGCAGACGCTGGCGATGATCATCTGGAAGCCCAACCCCAAGCCCTTCCCGCCGCTGCTGCCGGCCGCGCCGATCGACCTCGGCGGCCCGGTGATCACGATCACGCAGTGCCTCATCCTCGGCCTCACGGTGGTCACGCTGTCGGTGCTGATGTGGGTCGTCAACCGCACGCGGCTTGGGCGGGCGATGCGCGCCACCGCCGAGAACCCGCGCGTGGCTTCGCTGATGGGGGTGAAGCCCGACTGGGTGATTTCGGCCACCTTCATCATCGGCGCGGCGCTGGCGGCGATCGCCGGCGTGATGTGGGCCGCCAACTACGGCACGGTGCAGCACACCATGGGCTTCCTGCCCGGGCTCAAGGCCTTCACGGCGGCGGTGCTGGGCGGCATCGGCAACCTTGCGGGGGCGGTCGTCGGCGGCGTGCTGCTGGGCCTGATCGAGGCCCTGGGCGCGGGCTACCTGGGCGACCTCACCGGCGGCGTGTTCGGCAGCAACTACGTCGACATCTTCGCCTTCACCGCGCTGATCCTCGTGCTCACGCTGCGGCCTTCGGGGCTGCTGGGCGAACGCGTGGCCGACCGCGCCTGAACGGGAGACGATGCGATGAAGAACAAGGTGATCGTCTTCCTGCTGTGCGCGCTGGCGCTGATCGCGCTGCCGCTCTTTGCGCAGCAGTTCGGCCAGGGCTGGGTGCGCATCCTGGCGCTGGCGCTGCTGTACGTGCTGCTGGCCCTCGGGCTGAACATCGTCGTCGGCTACGCCGGCCTGCTGGACCTCGGCTACGTGGCCTTCTACGCCGTGGGCGCCTACATGTACGCGCTGATGGCCAGCCCGCACCTGGGCGAGAACTTCGAGTGGTTCGCGCAGATGTTCCCGCAGGGGCTGCACACGCCGATCTGGATCGTGGTGCCGCTGGCCGCCTTCCTCGCCGGGTTCGTCGGCGTGCTGCTGGGCATCCCGGTGCTCAAGCTGCGCGGCGACTACCTGGCGATCGTGACGCTGGGCTTCGGCGAAATCATCCGCGTCTTCCTCAACAACCTCGAGTACCCGTTCAACATCACCAACGGGCCGCGCGGGCTGGACCGCATCGATTCGATGAACATCTTCGGCTTCAGCTTCGGCAAGGCGATCGAGATCGGCGGCTTGCGCATTCCCTCGGTCACGCTGTACTACTACCTCTTCCTCGTCCTGGTCGTGCTGAGCGTCGTCGTCTGCCACCGCCTGGAGACCAGCCGCATCGGGCGCGCCTGGATGGCCATTCGCGAGGACGAGGTCGCCGCCAAGGCCATGGGCATCAACACGCGCAACATGAAGCTGCTGGCCTTCGGCATGGGCGCCACCTTCGGCGGGGTGTCGGGCGCGATGTTCGCGTCCTTCCAGGGCTTCGTGTCGCCGGAATCGTTCACGCTGATGGAGAGCATCATGATCGTGGCGATGGTCGTGCTCGGCGGCCTTGGCCACATCCCGGGCGTGATCGTCGGCGCGCTGATGCTGGCGGCGCTGCCCGAGGTGCTGCGCTACGTGGCCGGCGACGTGCAGAACATGACCGGCGGGCGCATCGACTCGGCCATCCTGCGCCAGCTGCTGATCGCGCTGGCGATGATCGTCATCATGCTGATGCGGCCGCGCGGCCTGTGGCCCTCGCCCGAGCACGGCAAGGCCGCGCCTGCACCGGTCTGAGGCGGGGGGCGACATGACACCGATCGTTCTCGACGTGCAAGGCGTCAGCAAGCGCTTCGGCGGCCTGCAGGCGCTCTCCGAGGTCGGCATCCGCATCCGGCAGGGCGAGGTCTACGGCCTCATCGGCCCCAACGGCGCGGGCAAGACGACCTTCTTCAACGTCATCACCGGCCTCTACACCCCCGACGGCGGCAGCTTCGCGCTCGGCGGCAAGCCCTACAAGCCCAGCGCCGTGCACGAGGTCGCCAAGGCGGGCATCGCGCGCACCTTCCAGAACATTCGCCTCTTCCCCGAGATGACGGCGCTCGAGAACGTGATGGTCGGCCGCCACGTGCGCACGCACTCGGGCCTCTTCGGCGCCGTGTTCAGGAGCTCCGGCTTCAAGGCCGAGGAGGCGGCGATCGCCGCGCGCGCGCAGGAGCTGCTGGACTACGTCGGCATCGGCCGCTACGGCGAATACAAGGCGCGCACGCTTTCCTACGGCGACCAGCGGCGCCTCGAGATCGCGCGGGCGCTGGCCACCGACCCGCACCTGATCGCGCTCGACGAGCCCGCAGCGGGCATGAACGCCACCGAGAAGGTCGTGCTGCGCGAGCTGATCGACCGCATCCGCCGCGACAACCGCACCATCCTCCTGATCGAGCACGACGTGAAGCTGGTGATGGGCCTGTGCGACCGCGTGACCGTGCTCGACTACGGCCGCCAGATCGCCGAAGGGACGCCCGCCGAGGTGCAGAAGGACGAAAAGGTGATCGAGGCCTACCTCGGCACCGGGGGGCATTGATGAGCGCGACCTTCCTGAAAGTCACGGGCCTGAAGGTGGCCTACGGCGGCATCCAGGCCGTCAAGGGCATCGCCTTCGAGGTGCACGAGGGCGAGCTGGTGAGCCTGATCGGCGCCAACGGCGCGGGCAAGACGACGACGCTCAAGGCCATCACCGGCACGCAGCCGGTGGCCGCGGGCGACATCGAGTACCTGGGCCGCAGCATCAAGGGCCAGGGGCCGTGGGACCTCGTCAAGCAGGGCCTGGTGATGGTGCCCGAGGGGCGCGGCACCTTCACGCGCATGACCATCACCGAGAACCTGCTGATGGGCGCCTTCGTGCGCCGCGACCGCGAGATCGACGCCGACGTCGAGCGCGTCTTCGAGATCTTCCCGCGCCTCAAGGAGCGCCGCAACCAGCTTGCTGGCACCATGAGCGGCGGCGAGCAGCAGATGCTGGCGATGGGGCGTGCGCTGATGGCGCGCCCCAAGCTGCTGCTGATGGACGAGCCGAGCATGGGCCTGTCGCCCATCATGGTCGACAAGATCTTCGAGGTCGTGGCCGACATCCACCAGCGCGGCACGACGATCCTGCTCGTCGAGCAGAACGCCAGCCGCGCGCTGGGCCTCGCCGACCGCGGCTACGTGATGGATTCGGGCGAGGTCACGATGAACGGCGAGGCCAAGGCGCTGCTCGCCGACCCGAAGGTGCGCGCGGCCTACCTCGGCGAGTGAGCGCTGCTATTCTGCGCATTCGCCCCGAACCCCTGCCAACCGAGGAGATCCGATGAACGCGTTCGCTGCATCTCGCATCACACTGGCCATCGCGGCAAGCGCCGCCACCGTGCTGCTCGGAGGTTGCCTGGCCACGGCACCGACGATGGGCGGCGACAAGGGCGTCGTCTCGGGCTCCGCGTCGGGCGGCGCGGCAGCCAACGAGAACACGCAACTCGAGAAGTGCGGCGAGACGCTGGGCACGATCGCCGTGGTGGAGAACCAGAACGCGCCCTGGTACTACGAGCTGCGCAACCACAGACTGGGTTCGACGGTCCCGGTGCTGCGCCTGATGATTCAGCAGAGCAACTGCTTCGTCATCGTCGAGCGCGGCGCGGCGATGCGCAACATCACGCAGGAGCGCGAACTCGCGCGCAGCGACGAGACGCGTGCGGGCAGCAACTTCGGCAAAGGCCAGCTGGTGGCCGCCGACTACACGCTGAGCCCGGAGATCCAGTTCTCGGGCAAGACCGGCGGGGGACGTCTCGGCAGCTTCCTGCCGGGCATCGTCGGCGCGGTGGCCGGCAGCGTCTCGCAGAACGAGGCCTCAACGACCTTGCTGCTCATCGACAACCGCTCCAGCGTGCAGATCTCCGCCTCCGAGGGGACGGCCAAGAACTTCGACTTCGGCGTCTTCGGCGCCGCCTGGGCGGGCCTGGGGGCGGCCGGCGGCGGCTACTCCAGCACGCCGCAGGGCAAGGTCATCGTGGCGGCGTTTGCCGACTCCTACAACCAGATGGTGAAGTCGCTGCGCAACTACAAGGCGCAGACCGTCAAGGGCGGCCTGGGCACCGGCGGGCGCCTGGGCGTGCAGGGCGGCCAGACCCCGGCCTCCAGCCAGATCAAGGGCAAGTGAGCGCCGTGCCGAGCCGCCGCCGCGGCTGGAAGCCGGCGCTGCTGGCGATGGCGGGCGTGGTCGCCGGTGTGGGCGCGGGCAGTGCGCAGGCGCAGGAGTTCCACCTCTACCTGCTCTGCCGCGGCGACGTCCTCGTGCAGGGCAAGAGCCGGGCCGCCCACGTGGACCTGGCGCTGCGCGACAACAACATGACGGCGCTCATCCAGCGCTCGAACGTGCTGCCGGTGGGTGAGCGCATGCGCTACGACGCAAGCCCCGCGCTGTACTCGATGGTCGCCAAGGCGCCGGCCCCGGGCGGCGTCGTCTTCCACGACTGGCTGCGCAGCGAGATCCTGGTCTGGGCGCCGACGCTGCAGCAACTGCACACCGTGCGCCTTTCCGTCGACCGTCAGACGGCCGAACTCGAAGGCGAGATGCTCGACGGCAGGGGTGAAATGATGGGGCGCCTTCGCATGCGCTGCACCCCGAAGACGAACGACGACATCGCGACGCCGAAGTTCTAGGGTGGCCGCCACTTCGGCGGATTTCGGCGTGCGATCGGCGCAGGGTCCACGCGAGATCAGCGTGCGATCGCGCCGTGCTTGTCGGCCTCGGAGGTGAAGGCGTCGGCGTAGAACTCCTCGGGCGGCAGGGCGCAGCGGGCGACGAAGTCGCGCTCGGCGGCCTGCACCATGGGCGGCGTGCCGCAGGCGTAGACCTGATGGCCAGCGAGGTCGGGGAAGTCGGCCATCACCGCCTCGTGCACGAAGCCGCTGCGCCCGCGCCAGGCATCCTCGGGCGCGGCCTCGGAGAGCACGGGCACGTAGCGCAGCCAGGGCAGGGCGGCGGCGAGTTCCTCGCACCAGTCGTGGCGGTAGAGGTCGGCGCGCCGTCGGCAACCCCAGTAGAGCGAGGTCGGCCGCGCGATGCCCTTGTCCTGCATGTGCTGCAGGATCGCCTGCACCGGCGCGAAGCCCGTGCCGCTGGCCAGCAGGAC
>CAUJJO010000090.1 GCA_963205125.1 Pseudomonadota bacterium
ATCCTCGAGATCCACGGCGAATTCGCCGCCATCGACACCGCGCTGCAGCGCCTGCAGCGCGGCGACCTCTGCCTCGTGCTGGTCGACCAGGTGCAGGAAGCGCTGGCGCACCTGGCGCGGCGCATCGAGGAGGCCGGGGCGGTGGCGGAGACGGGCTGAGCGCTTCGTCGACGCGGTGCCCTGCAAAGCTTGGCGTACCCGTGCTCCGGCGGCCTTCGAGCGGAGCTGGGATCAGGGCGCGATCCTGCGCTTGAGCGCGCGTGCCACCGGCGGCGGCAGGCTGGGCAGCGACTTCAGCAGCCAGGGCAGGACCTTGCGCTTGGCGCCGGCCAGGGACTCGGGAACCATCGCCTCGATCAGGTGCGGGCCGGGTTGCGCGAGCGCGTATTCCAGCGCCTGGCAGAAATCCTCCGCCGTGCTCGCGCGCACCGCGTGCACGCCCATGCTCTGCGCGAGCTGCGCGAAGTTGAGCACCGGTGTGTTCAGCTCGAACTGCGCCCTGGCCTTGGTGCTTGCTGCGCTCGCGCCGACGCGCTCGAGTTCGACGTTGAGCACCGAGTAGCTCGCGTTGTTGAAGATGATGGCGACGACGTGCAGCTGCTCGCGCGCCATCGTCCACAGCGCCTGGATCGTGTACATCGCGCTGCCGTCGCCGACGAGCGCGATCACCGGACGGTCGGGGCAGGCGATCGCCGCGCCGACGGCGTTCGGCAGGCCCTGGCCGATCGCGCCGCCGGTGAGCGTGAGCAGGTCGTGTCGGGGCGCTCCTTGCGTCATCACGCCCAGCATCAGGCCGGAGGTGATCGCCTCGTCGATGAGGATCGCGTTCTCGGGCAGCAGGTGGCCCACGGCCTTGCAGACCTTGGGGGCGGTGAGCGCGCCGCGCGGGCGGTCCGGCCGCCGCGCGGGCGCCACCGGCGGCTCGCTGCGCTCGGCGCCGAGCGCCCGTTCGAGCTTGGCAAGGCTGGCCGCCGCGTCCTGCTCGGGGCTGCAGAGCGTGTGCACCGTGCAACCCTCGGGGACGAGGTCGCCTGGCCTGCCCGGATAGGCGAAGAAGGAGACCGGCGACTTCGCGTCGACCCGCACGAGGTGCTGCGCGCCGGCCAGCTGCACGCCCGCGAGTTCCGCGAGATAGGCGACGCGTTCGATCGCCGGCAGGCCCGCGCCGCGCTCCATGCGCGTCGGGAAGACCTCCGCCAGGAGCTGCACCCCGGCGTGCACGGCGATGCGCGCGGCCGAGCGCAGCGCGCCTTCGCGCAGCGCGTGGCCGCCCAGCAGCAGCACGGTCCTGCCGCCGCCGCGGAGGGCGTCCGCGATCGCCTGCACCGTCTCGTCGCTCGCCGCTTCGGGTGTGGGCGGCAGTGGCGGCGCGCAGGGCTTGCCGCCTTCGCCCCAGGAGACGTCGGCCGGCAGGATCAGCGTCGCGACCTGTCCGGGCAGGCCGCGCGCGGCGCGCAGCGCGGCCACGGCGTCCTCGCACAGCGCCGCGGTGCTGTGGCTCGTGCGCACGAAGCCGGGCGAGACGTTGCGCGCGACGGTCTCGATGTCGGACTGCAGCTGGGCGTCGTACTTGACGTGATGGGTCGCGTGGTCGCCGACGATGTTGAGCACCGGCACCTTGCCCTTGCGCGCGTTGTGCAGGTTGGCCAGCCCGTTGCCCAGGCCGCAGCCCAGGTGCAGCAGCGTCGCCGCCGGCTTGCCCGTCATGCGCGCGTAGCCGTCGGCTGCCCCCGTGGCCACGCCCTCGAAGAGTGCGAGCACCGCGCGCATGCGGGGCTCGGCATCGAGCGCGGCGACGAAGTGCATCTCGCTCGTGCCGGGATTGGTGAAGCAGACCTCGACGCCGGCATTGGCGAGCGTCTTCATCAGGGCGTGGGCGCCGTTCATGGGGATTCCCTCGTTCAGCTCGGCTGCGGTCTTTGGCTTGGCGTTTGGATGTTGCTGGCGGGTGCTGGCGGCTTCGTCCACCGGCAAGCTGCTCACGGCTGCCCGTCCTTGTGCCGATGCATTGCGCGCGCGGCGATGCGGTCGCCGGTCCATCGTGACAGACGCGGCAGGTGACGGGAGAGGAAGGCGGTGAGGGCAGGACGCGGGCCGTCGACGATCTCGAACTGCCGCCGCGCGATGCCGCGCAGCAGGGCCGGGACGGCAAGCTCCAGCGTTGCGCTGCCGGCAAAGGCCTTGAGCGCCGCGGACGCCGGATGTTGCGTCCGTTTCTCCTCCTGCACCATCGGCGTCATGATCTCACCGGGGCAGCAGAGGCTCAGCGCAATGCCCCTGGGCGCGAGTTCGAAGCGCAGCGCTTCGGCCAGGCCCCGCACGCCGAATTTGGACGCGCAGTAGGCTGTGTAGCCGTAGTTGCCGGTGAGCGCGGCCAGCGAGGCGATGAACACCAGATGGCTGCCCGCATGCATGTGCGGCAGCACCGCGGCGGCGAAGTTGCGCGTGCCCTTGAGGTTGATGTCGACGACGCGCTCGAACTCCGCGCGGCTCGCCACATCGAAGGGCAGCGCGTTCAGCACGCCGGCGCTGTTGATCGCCAGGTCCGGCGCGCCCAGCTCGCGCACCGCTTCGCGCACCGCTGCGTCGATCGTGGCTGCGTCTGAGACGTCAACCCGCCAGGCGGCAAAGCGCTGCCCGGGGCTGCGCGCGGCGGCGCGCAGCTCCTGCAGCACGTCGTCTGCCGCCGAGCGGTTGAAGAGCACGATGTCCGCCCCTTCGGCCGCGAGCTGCCTGGCCATCTCGCGGCCGATGCCGCTGCGGCTGCCGGTGATGAACACGGTGCGCGGCGCGCCGTGCTTCCAGCGGTAGCGCGTGGCGACACTCACCGCCAGTCCTCTCGCAGCATCGCCGCGCCCTTCTCGCCGACCATGTAGCTCGGCGCCGTGGTGTTGCCGCTCGGGATCGTCGGGAAGATCGAGCTGTCGATCACGCGCAGGCCGCTCACGCCGTGCACGCGCAGCCGCGCGTCGACGACGCTGTCGGCGGCGCTTGGCCCCATGCGGCAGCTGCCCGTCGGGTGGTAGTTGGTGCCGGCGACCTGGCGGCAGAACGCGGCGAAGTCCTCGTCGCTGCTGCAGTGCGCGCAGCGCAGGTCGGCCGCAACGAGGCGGCGCATCGTCGGCGTGTCGTAGACCTGCAGCACGCGCCGCACGCCCTGCACCATCGTCGTGATGTCATCGGGGTGCGAGAAGTAGCGGAAGTCGATGGCCGGTGCGTCCTCCCAGCGGGGGCTGGCCAGGCGCACGCTGCCGCGGCTCTTCGGGTGCAGCAGCAGCACGTGCGTGGACATGCCGTGCCGGGCGTAGAGCTTGCGGCCGTGGTCCATCGCCAGCGCGATGACGAATTCGTACTGGATGTCGGGCACCGACGAGTCGGGCGACAGGCGCATGAAGCCGGTGACTTCGGCGAAGTTGGTCGTCGCCATGCCGCGGCGCTCGCGCCGCCAGCGGCCGATCGCGCGCCAGAGGCTGCGCGCGGCGGTCGGCGAGATGCCGACCAGGTCCGGGTCGCCGGGGATGTGGTGGCCGAGGATCACGTTGAGGTGGTCCTGCAGGTGCTCGCCGACCGCGGGCAGGTCGGCAACGACGGGGATGCCGAAGTGCTGCAGCGCCGCCCCTGCGCCCACGCCCGAGAGCTGCAGCAGCTTGGCCGAGAGCAGGCCGCCGCTGGCGACGATGACTTCCTTGCGCGCGCGGATCTCGCGCCGCTGCCCGCGCTGCACGAGCTCGACGCCGACCGCGCGCCGGCCCTCGAAGAGCACGCGCGTGGCGGGGCTGTCGCACTGCAGTTGCAGGTTCGCGCGCTTCCCCAGGTGCGGCAGGATGTAGGCTTGGCCGGCGTGGTGGCGCTCGCCGCCCTTCATCATCACCTGCGTCGGGCGAAAGCCCTCCTGCGTGGCGCCGTTCAAGTCCGGGTTGTAGGGCCAGCCGGCTTCCTCGCAGGCCTGGCGCAGCCTCGCGTGCCAGGGGTTGTCGGTGCGCAGTTCCTCGACCCACACCGGTCCGCGATTGCCGTGCCAGGGGTCGTCGTCGGCCTTGAAGGTCTGGTTGTTCTCGCTCTGCCGGAAGTAGGGCAGCACCTCGCGCCAGCTCCAGCCCGGGTTGCCGGCCGCGGCCCAGCCGTCGTAGTCCCGCGGGTTGCCGCGCATGTACATCAGCATGTTGAGCTCGGTGCCGCCGCCCAGGCCCCGCCCGAGCGGATGGTAGGCGCGCCGGCCGTTCAGGCCCGCCTCGGTGCTGCCGAAGCCCCAGTTGTAGCGGCTTGGCCGCAGGCCGTAGACGAGCGAGCCGAGTGCCGCGTTGCGGCCAAGCAGGCCCGTGCGGTGGCCGGGACCGGCTTCGAGCAGCAGCACCTGGTGGCGCGCGTCCTCGGACAGGCGCCCGGCGACGGCGCAGCCGGCCGGGCCCGCGCCGACGACGATGAAGTCGTGCGTTTCGAGGTCCACGGCTCAGGTCCCGTGGACGATGTGCCGCGCCGCCGCCTGCGCGGTGAGGATGCAGCCCGGCAGGAAAGTGCCCTCGAGCGAGCGCTTGCCGCTGGCGCCGCCGCCGCCGAAGCCCGCCGCTTCCCCGACGCCGTAGAGGCCGGCGATCGGCTGCCCGTCCGCCCCGAGCACGCGGCTTGCCAGGTCGGTCTGCAGCCCGCCCAGGCTCTTGCGCGTGATGAGCTGCATGTGGATCGCGATGAAGGGGCCTGCGCCCTTCTTCTGCAGCGGCGCGGGCTTGCAGGTGCGCAGGCGATCCGGACCCCATTGCCGTGCGTGCAGGATGCGGCGGATCTGGTCGTCGTTCTCGAGCCTGTTGCCGTGGGCGAAGTTGGCGTCGAAGGCGTCGGCGGTGGCCTGCAGCTGCGTGGCACTCACGTCCTGCGAGCAGGTGAGCGCGTTCATCTTCGCCGTGAGTTCGGCGAGCGTGTCGGCAACGAGGAAGTGCGGGCTCTGGCTCTGCATCTGCCGCACGAGGCGGTGGTTGCCCAGCAGCGTCTCCTTGAGGAAAGCCGGGAACTGCCGGTCGCGGATGCGCGGGTTGTGCTCGGCGCCGGAGATCGCGAACTCCCTGGCCGCGATGCGCCAGTTCAGCAGGTGCCAGGTCCAGGGCTTTTCCTGCGCCGCGACCTGCTGGCACAGCCAGTGGGTGTCGAAGCCGGTGACCAGCGGATGCGGGCCGATGCGCTGCCCGCGGTGGTTCAGCCACAGCGCCGACTTGCAAGGGATCGTCGAGAGGCCGTGGCCGGGGAAATGCGGGAAGGGATGCGGGAAGCCCGCCGCGTAGTTCCACATCTCGCCGGTGTGCGTGAGCCGCGCGCCGAGTTCCTCGGCCGCGGTGCGGTGCAGGCGACCGTCGGCGTAGGGGTGCGCACCGTTGAGCATGGTCTGCGGCATGGGCCGCCCGGCCGGCCAGTTGCGCCGCGTCTCCTCGTGGCCGCCGTTGATGCCGCCCACCGCGAGCACGACGGCGTCGGCGGCAAGCGGCAGCTCGCGCCCGCTGTCCTCATCGACCGCCAGCGCCCCGGCGAGCCGGCCGCCACGGTGATCGAGCCGCGTCACGCGGTGGCGGTGCAGCAGCGTCAGGCGTCCGCCGCTGCCGGCCGCGCGCAGCGCTTCGATCAGCCGCAGCGTCATGAAGCGCGAGGTGCCCCAGACGATGTGGTAGCGCGGCAGGCGGTTGCCGTCGCCGTTCATGCCGCGCTCGACCCAGTTCACGGCCGGCATGAAGCCGATGCCTTCCTTGGCCAGCCAGTCGTAGACGCCGGCGCGCGAGTGTTCGACGTAGTGCTGCGCCCAGGCCTGCGGCCAGCGGTCGTCGCCTGCGAGCTCGCCGAAGCGCAGCCAGTCGGCGAGCGCCCGCTCGGGCGTATCCGGGATCTTCATCTTCGCCTGCAGCGGCGTGCCCACCAGCGCCATGCCGCCGAAGGCCCAGAGCGCGAGGCCGCCGAAGCGCTCCGGGGTGTCGCGATCGACCAGCGTCACGCGCTTGCCTGCGCGCAGCAGCTCGAGCGCGGTGACGATGCCCGCCAGCCCGCCGCCGATGACCAGAATCTCTGCCTGCGCGTGCGCCATGTCCCTGCTCCCGTGACGCGGCAAAGATAGCGATCCCGGGCCCGGACCGATTGGCTTTGCGGGCCAGGAAGCTTGACTTTGCAGGACAGGCGGCGATCATCGCGCAAGCGTTCGTCATGCGCGGCTGCGCAGGGTGCGGCCGGGAGGGTAGCCCAGTGAGTCTGCAGGCCAGCGTCTCCATGAGCTGGGTCGGCACGGTGCTGGCCGCCGCGCAGCGCCAGGGCGTGTCGCGCGCGCGGCTGCTCGCGCAGGCGGGCCTGGCCCCCGCGGCGCTGCAGCAGGAACGCTGGCCGATCGATCACATCACCCGGCTGTGGCGCGCCGCGGTGCAGTGCACGCAGAACGCGAGCTTCGGACTGGAAGCCGGCAGCGGGGTCGGGCCGGAGAACTTCAACGTCGTCGGCGAACTGCTGCAGGCCAGCGCGACGCTGCGCGAGGCGATCGCCGCGGTGCAGAAGTACCAGCGCCTGATCAGCGACGGCGGGCGCTTCCAGATGCTTGCCGGCACGCCGGCGAGCTGGCTCGTCTACCACCCGCGCCAGGGGGCGCTGGCCTTCAGCCCGCACCAGGTCGAGGCGGTGCTGGCCGCGGTGCTGAGCTTCATCCGCGGCGCGATGGCTTCGGCGGTGCGCCCGCAGCAGGTGCAGTTCAGCCAGCCGCGCATCGGGCCGCCGTCGGGCTACCGTGCGGTCTTTGCCTGCCCGGTGGCCTTCGAGCAGGCCTTCAACGGCGTGCTGCTCGACAACGCGCTGCTGGACGCGCCCTTGGCGCACGCCGACCCGCGGCGCGCGCGCCGACATCGGCACGAGGCTGCGCAGCGACTGGCCGGCCTCTCGCAGGGCGGCGCGCTGACGCAGGAGCTGCGCGCCTGGATGATCGCGGTGCTCGCCAGCCGCGTGCCCACCCGCGCCGAGGCGGCGCGGGCGCTGGGGGTGAGCGAGCGCACGCTGGCGCGACGCATCGAGGCGCAGGGCCTGAGCTTCTCCGGCCTGCTCGACGCGGTGCGGCGCGAGGCCGCGCTGCAGGCCGTGGCGCAGACGACGCGGCCGCTCGCGGACATCGGCCAGGCGCTGGGCTTTGCCGAGCCGAGCGTGTTCTGGCGCGCGTTCCGGCGCTGGACCGGGATGACGCCGGCGCAGTGGCGGCAGCGCAGCGGCGGCTGAGCCGCGCGCGCTACTGGAACGCCACCTCGGCGAAGCTGCGCAGCTTGCGGCTGTGCAGGCGCCCGGGCCGTTCCTGGCGCAGCAGCTCGATGGCGCGCAGGCCGATGCGCAGGTGCTGGTCGACGCGCTCGCGGTAGAACTGGTTGGCCATGCCGGGCAGCTTGATCTCGCCGTGCAGCGGCTTGTCGCTGACGCACAGCAGGGTGCCGTAGGGCACGCGGAAGCGAAAGCCGTTGGCGGCGATGGTGGCGCTCTCCATGTCGAGCGCGATCGCGCGGCTCTGGCTGAAGCGGCGCTCGGGCGAGCTGCCGCCGTGGCTTGGCAGCAGCTCCCAGTTGCGGTTGTCGGTGCTGGCCACGGTGCCGGTGCGCATGATCTTCTTGAGCTCGTAGCCGCTGAGCTGCGTCACGTCGGCCACCGCCTGCTCGAGCGCCAGCTGCACCTCGGCCAGCGGCGGGATCGGCACCCACAGCGGCAGCTCCTCGTCGAGCACGTGGTCCTCGCGCACGTAGCCGTGCGCCAGCACGTAGTCGCCCAGCTGCTGCGTGTTGCGCAGGCCCGCGCAGTGGCCGAGCATCAGCCAGGCGTGCGGGCGCAGCACCGCGATGTGGTCGGTGATCGTCTTCGCGTTGGCCGGCCCGATGCCGATGTTGACCATCGTGATGCCCGCGCAGTCGCCGCGCACGAGGTGGTAGGCGGGCATCTGCGGCAGCCGCGGCGGCGCCGTGCCCTGCGCCTCGCCCGCGCCGGCCGGCGCGCCGGCCCGGCGCGTGATCACGTTGCCCGGCTCGACGAAGGCCTCGTAGCCGCTGCCCTCGTCCTGCACCATCTGCTGGCCCAGGCGGATGAACTCGTCGATGTAGAACTGGTAGTTCGTGAAGAGGACGAAGTTCTGGAAGTGCTCGGCCCCGGTGCCGGTGTAGTGGCGCAGCCGGTGCAGCGAGTAGTCCACGCGCGGCGCGGTGAAGAGCGCGAGCGGCTCGGGCTCGCCGCGGCGCGGCTGGTGCGTGCCGTTGGCGATGCCGTCGTCCATCGCCGCGAGGTCGGGCAGGTCGAAGACGTCGCGCAGTTGCAGGCGGCGCTCGGGGCCGAGGCTGCCCTCGAGGTGGTCCTGCCCGGCGAGGCTGAAGTGCACCGGAATCGGCTGCGTGCTGGTGCCGATCTCGAGCGCCACGCCGTGGTTCTTCAGGAGCAGCGCGAACTGCTCGCGGTAGTAGCGCCCGAGCAGATCGGGCCGCGTCAGCGTCGTCTCGTACGACCCCGGGCGCGCGACGAAGCCGTAGGCCAGGCGCGAGTCGGCGCGCGCCACGGTGTTCGTGTGCACGCGCACGAAGGGATAGCAGGCGCGCACGTGCTCGCCCACGTCCTCCCCCGCGACGAAACGCAGCAAGGCCTCGCGCAGGTGGCCGACGCTGGCGTCGTAGATGCGCCGCACCTGGGCCAGCGCCGCCTCCGGGTCGGTGAAGCGGGTCGGGGCGATGAACAGCGGAAGCGAATGCATGCGGGTGCCGAGGCGATGGCCGGTTGAGCGTGGCCGCTATTGTGGTGGCTCGACCGGCCGGCGCTGCGCCAAGGGGCGCCGACGCGCGGCTTGGCGCCAAAATGGGCGCGATGGACACGCTGGGGGTCATGCCAAGGGGCCGAAGCCGCACGCATCGTGCGGGACGGGCGCGCGCTCGCGTGCTCGCGCTGCTGTTGGCGTGGGCGGCAGGCGGCGGCGTCCTGGCCGAGCCGCTTCGCATCAGCCTGGACGGGCTGGCCGACCCGGGCCCGGTGAGTGCGGCGGCGTCGGCCGCCGAAGCCGCGCGCTTCGTTTCCGCGCGGCCCGACCCGGCGGCGTCCGCGGCCGCAGCGCAAGGGGCGGCCAAGGCCGATCCCGATGCCGCGGACGACGAGCGCGACTTCGTGCCGGCGCTGGCGCTGCCGCGCCGCGAACCCGGCCCCGAACTCGCGCTGCCGCGGCCCGACGAATCGCAAGGCGTGTTGCGCCTGCTGCGGGGCGACGACGGCAGCACCGCGGTCGCGCCGCCCCTTCCCGAACGGCGCGCGCTCGGCGCCTTCGGGCGGCGCGATGCCGGCGCCAGCGAGGCCGCGCACGAGTCCGCGCACGAGTCCGCGCATGAGTCCGCGCATGAGTCCGCGGAGCCCGGCCGCGAGGGGCCCGCGCCGGCTGCCGCCGCCGCCGAGGCGGCGGAAGACGCCTTCGAGGCGCTGCCTGACGAGGCCGTTGCGCTTGCCGGCGCCGGCACGAGCGCCTCGGCCGCCGCTTTCGGCGCCGCGCCCGAGCCGCGCGAAGGGCCGGATCACGTGCGCATGCTGACCGTCTTCATCGTCGTGCCGCTGGTGCTGGCGGCGATGCTGCTGCTGTGGCGGCTGGATCGCGGCGGGCGGCACCGGCGGCGGCGCGGCTCGAGCACGCGTCACGCGCGCGCGCAGGATCGCTGATCACGCCGCAGCGTCGATGACCCCGCCGCCCAGGCACACCTCGCCGTCGTAGAGCACCGCCGACTGGCCCGGCGTGATCGCCCACTGCGGCGCGTCGAAATGCAGCGCGAAGCCGCTCGGCGTGGCCTCGTAGCGGCAGGCGGCGCTGGCTTGCCGGTAGCGCGTGCGCGCGGACAGGCGCGCGGAGGGCGGCGGCGGGCCGGCGATCCAGTTGCAGTCGTCGGCGTGCAGTTCGCGCGCGAGCAGCCAGGGGTGGTCGTGACCCTGCACGACGCGCAGCACGTTGCGCTCGACCTCCTTGCGCGCCACGAACCAGGGCAGGTGCTCGCCGCCGCCGCTCTTCACGCCGCCGATGCCAAGGCCCTGGCGCTGGCCCAGGGTGTAGAAGGACAGGCCGACGTGGCGCCCGACCTCGCGCCCGCGCTCGTCCAGCATCGGCCCAGGTTCCTGCTTCAGGTAGCGCTGCAGGAACTCGCGGAACGGCCGCTCGCCGATAAAGCAGATGCCGGTCGAATCCTTGCGCGCGGCGTTGGGCAGGCCGATCTCGGCGGCGAGGCGCCGCACCTCGGCCTTCTTCAGCCCGCCCAGCGGAAAGAGCGTTCGCGCCAGTTGCGCCTGCGTGAGCCGATGCAGGAAGTAGCTCTGGTCCTTGCTCGCGTCCAGGCCGGTGAGCAGCTCGTAGCGCTGGCCTTCGCCCCCGCGCACCCGCGCGTAGTGGCCGGTGGCGATCTTCTGCGCGCCCAGGCGCAGCGCGTGGTCGAGAAAGGCCTTGAACTTGATCTCGGCGTTGCACAGCACGTCGGGGTTGGGCGTGCGCCCGGCCTGGTACTCGCGCAGGAACTCGGCGAAGACGCGGTCCTTGTATTCGGCGGCGAAGTTGACGTGTTCGAGCTCGATGCCCAGCACGTCGGCCACGGCCGCCGCGTCGACGAAATCGACGTTGGACGCGCAGTACGCCGAGTCGTCGTCGTCCTCCCAGTTCTTCATGAAGATGGCCAGCACCTCGTGCCCCTGCTGCTTCAGCAGGTAGGCCGCGACGGCGGAGTCGACGCCGCCCGAGAGGCCGACGACGACGCGGGACTTGGGCTGCATGAGATGGATTATCCGGGCCGGGCCGCGCGTACCATCGCAGCATGTCGTCGATGTCCCCGCTTCCGCAGCCGCTGGTCGCCGTCCGCGAGGTGCTTGCCGCGATGCCGGAGATCGAGCTTGCGTTCGTGTTCGGCTCTGCGGCGCAGGGCCGGCTTCGGCCCGACAGCGATCTCGACGTGGCTGTGCAGACGCGCGAGCCGCTCGACACCGCGGCGAAGTTCGAGTTGATCGGCAGGCTCGCGCAAGCCACGGGGCGGGCGGTCGACCTGATCGATCTCGGCGCCGCGGGCTCGGTGTTGCTGGGCCAGATCCTGCAGCACGGCCAACGCGTGATCGGGACCGACGCCGAGCACGCGCGGCTGCTGACGCGTCACCTCATCGATGCGGCGGACTTCATGCCCTGCATCGAGCGCGTTCAGCACGAGCGGCGACGCGCATGGATCGGGCGCTGATCGAGCGCAAGCTCGAACTCCTGCGCGGGCATCTCGCTCGCGTGCGCGACAAGCGCCCGCTCAGCGCTGGAGTGCCGGCCGACTTCGACCAGTTTGCCGTCGCCGTGGTGCGCTCACTCGACCGCTGATCGTGGCAGGCCTCAATGCGCCA
The DNA here is from genome assembly GCA_963205125.1 of Pseudomonadota bacterium. Lineage (GTDB taxonomy): Bacteria > Pseudomonadota > Gammaproteobacteria > Burkholderiales > Burkholderiaceae_C > Rubrivivax. Next base: position 11,365 of record CAUJJO010000090.1, read on the forward strand.
GGATCTTCGAGAGGAAGTCCTTGGTGCGGTCGGTCTTCGGGTGGTTGAAGAACTCGGCCGGGGTGTTCTCCTCGACGATCTGGCCCTGGTCCATGAAGATCACGCGGTCGGCCACGCTCTTGGCGAAGCCCATCTCGTGCGTCACGCACAGCATGGTGATGCCCTGGCCGGCGAGCTCGATCATGACGTCGAGCACCTCGTTGATCATCTCCGGGTCCAGCGCCGAGGTCGGCTCGTCGAAGAGCATGATCTTGGGGGTGAGGCACAGCGCGCGCGCGATCGCCACGCGCTGCTGCTGGCCGCCGGAGAGCTGCAGCGGGTACTTGGCCGCCTGCTCGGCGATGCGCACGCGCTCGAGCTGGCGCATGGCGCGCTCCTCGGCTTCCTTCTTCGCCACCTTGCCGACCCACATCGGCGCCAGGGTCAGGTTCTCGAGCACGGTCAGGTGCGGGAACAGGTTGAACTGCTGGAACACCATGCCGACCCGGCGGCGGATCGCCTCGATCGCCTTCACGTCGTCCCTCAGCTCGATGCCGTCGACGACGAGGCGGCCGTCCTGGTGCTCCTCGAGGCGGTTGATGCAGCGGATCAGCGTGCTCTTGCCCGAGCCCGAGGGGCCGCAGATGACGATGCGCTCGCCGGCTGCGACCTGCAGCTCGATGTCGCGCAGCACGTGGAAGTCGCCGTACCACTTGTTGACGCGCTCGAAGGTGATGATGGGGGCAGTCATGCGCGCTTGAGGCCGGTGTTGAGGTGCGCCTCCAGCCAGCGGCTGTAGCGCGACATCGCGAAGCAGGCGACGAAGTAGATGGCCGCCGCGAAGAGCTGGCCCTCGAGGAAGAACTTGCGCCAGTTGGCGTCGCCCAGGGCCAGCTGCACCGCGCCGGTGAGGTCGTAGAGGCTGACGATGGTGACGAGCGAGGTGTCCTTGAAGGCGCCGATGAAGGTGTTGACGATCGCCGGCACCACCATGCGCAGCGCCTGCGGCAGCACGATCTTGCGCTGCATCTGCCAGTACGACAGGCCCAGCGCTTGCGCCGCCTCGACCTGCCCCTTGGGGATGGCCTGCAGGCCGCCGCGCACCACCTCGGCGAGGTAGGCGGCGGAGAACAGCGTCATGCCGATCAGCACGCGAACGAGCACGTCCATGCGCCCGCCGGGCATGAACAGCGGCAGCACGAAGGAGGCCATGAAGAGCACGCTGATGAGCGGCACGCCGCGGATCAGCTCGACGTAGAGCACGCACAGGGTGCGGATCGCCGGCAGCTTGGACTGCCGCCCGAGCGCCACCAGCACCGCCAGCGGAAAGGCGATCGCCAGGCTCACCGCGGACAGCATCAGCGTCAGCGGCAGGCCGCCCCAGCGGTCGGTCTCGACGCCCGACAGGCCGGGCACGCCGCCGCGCATCAGCACGTAGAAGCCCGCCAGCGCCAGCGCCCAGGCCGCCAGCAGCCCGGCGTTCCAGAAGCGGCGCACGCCGCTGGCGACCAGCACCGCCACCAGCAGCAGGCTGGCCAGCAGCGGGCGCCACTGCTCGTCGTAGGGGTAGCGGCCGAAGACGATCAGCCGCCCCTTCTCGGCGACGACGCCCCAGCAGGCGCCGCTGCCCGAGGCGGCGCGGCAGGCCGCGTTGTCGGCGCCGAAGACGGCGTGCACGACGCCCCAGGAAAGCAGCGGCGGCAAGACGAGCGCCAGCGCGGCGACGAGGGCCAGCGTCAGCAGCGTGTTCAGCGGCCCGTCGAAGAGCCGGCGCTGCAGCCAGGGCAGCAGGCCGACCTGCACGCGCGGCGGCGGCCGGCTGGCGATGGGGGTGAAGCCCTGCTCCGCGGCCATTGCCTCAGCGTTCCTTGATGCGCGCGCGGCGGTTGTAGAGGTTCATCAGCAGCGAGGTGAGCAGCGACAGCGTCAGGTAGCAGGCCATCATCACCGCGATGCACTCGAGCGCGCGTCCGGTCTGGTTGAGCGCGGTGGCGGTGATCGAGACCAGGTCCGGGTAGCCCACGGCCACGGCCAGCGACGAGTTCTTGATCAGGTTCAGGTACTGGCTGGTGAGCGGCGGAATGATCACGCGCAGCGCCTGCGGCAACTGCACGAGGCGCAGTTCCTGCGCGCGCGCGAGGCCCAGCGCCGCGCTCGCCTCGTGCTGGCCGTAGGGCACGGCCTGGATGCCCGCGCGCACGATCTCGGCGATGTAGCTCGCGGTGTAGATCACGAGGCCCAGCAGCACGGTCAGGTACTCGGGCGTCACCGCAGCGCCGTCGACGACGGTGATCGCGGTCTTCTCCGGCATGTCCAGGCCGGCCGGCATGCCGCCGGCGACCCAGCCCAGCAGCCCGGCGCCGACGAGCAGCGCCAGCGCCGGCAGCAGCAGCGGCGGCCGGCGCCCGCTGGCGTGGAAGCGGGCGCGAGCCCGCCGCGCCCAGGCCCAGGCGGCCACGCTGCCCAGCGCCAGGCCCGCCAGCGTGCCCCAGTGGCCCGGCGCCCAGAGCGGGATCGGGAACTGCAGGCCGTTCTTGCTCAGCCAGACGCCGGGCAGCGGATGCAGCGCCTCGTCGATCGGCGGCAGCAGCTCGGTGAGGACGAAGTACCAGATGAAGAGCTGCAGCAGCAGCGGCACGCTGCGAAACAGCTCGACATAGGCGCCGCAGAGCTGGCGCACCAGCAGGTTGCGCGACAGCCGCCCGATGCCCACCAGTGTGCCCAGCAGCGTGGCGCCGAGGATGCCGACGATCGACACGCGCAGCGTGTTCGAGAGCCCGACCGCGTAGGCCCGGGCGTAGCTGTCGGCCGAATCGAAGGGCAGCAGCGTCTCGCCGATCGAGAAGCCCGAGGGCTCGAGGAAGAAGCCGAAGCCGCTCTGGATGCCGCGCCCGCGCATGTTCTGCAGCGTGTTGTGCAGCAGGTAGCCGACCGCCGCCGCCAGCAGCAGCAGGGCCAGGACCTGGTAGACGACGCCGCGGAATTCCTGGCTGCGCCAGCTCCAGCGGCGGGTCTTCGGGGGCGGACGCACGGGCCCGCGATCGCTCGAGCCGCTCGGCAGTCGGCGGTCAGCGGATCGGCGGCGCGTACATGAAGCCGCCGTGGTTCCACAGGTTGTTGGCGCCGCGCGGCAGCTTCAGCGCGCTCTTGGGGCCGACGTTGCGCTCGAAGATCTCGCCGTAGTTGCCCACCGCCTTGATCGCGCGATAGGCCCAGTCCTTGTCCAGGCCGAGCAGCTTGCCGCTGTCCTCCGAGGTGCCGAGGATGCGCTGCACGACCGGGTCCTTGCTCTCGGCCTTCATCTGGTCGACGTTGGCCTGCGTGATGCCGTACTCCTCGGCCTCGATCAGCGCGAACACCACCCACTTGACGATCGCGAAGAACTCGTCGTCGCCGCGGCGCACCGAGGCCACGCTGGGCGGAGGTGCCTACGCGAGCCCGAGCCCGGGATGCGTGACGAGCGTCTGCAGCGGATAACGCCTGCCGGCCGCGTGGTCTTCGATGCAGCGCAGGACCAGCGGGCTGCGATGGCGCGAGGCGCTGGCGCGCACTTCGGCAAGCGTCAGCCACAGCGTGCGTTCGATGCCGGCGTCGAGCGCGCGCCCGGGCAGCACGTCGCCGGCACGGCCGGCGAAGGCAAAGCGCAGGTAGGTCAGGTCGGACCTTGCGCCGGCCTCGTCCGCCGCTCCCTGCAGGCGCGCCAGGTACACGCCCACCAGCGCCTCGGGCACGAAGGCGCGCGCGCTTTCCTCGAGCGCCTCGCGCACGACGGCCTGCTCGGGCGTCTCGCCGCGCTCGAGATGGCCGGCCGGGTTGTTCAGACGTAAACCATCGGCCGTTTGTTCTTCGACAAGGAGATAGCGCCCCTGCGACTCGATGATCGCGGCGACGGTGACACGAGGGGTCCAGCGGTCGGTGCTCATGACGCACCATTGTCGCCGCGCGGCAAGGCGTCGACCGGACGCCGGGAGGGTGCCCGCAGGTCACGCGCGCTTGTGTGTAAGCTTGCCGCCGCCGCGGATCGCGCGCGTGCGGGGATGGCGCACGGGCCGCATCAGCACAAGTCGACAACGAAACCGAGGAGAAGCGCGTGCGCATTGGAGTGCCAAGAGAGACTGCGGCGGGCGAGAAGCGCGTCGCGACCGTGCCCGAGGTGGTGGGCAAGCTCGTGAAGCTGGGCTTCACGGTCACGGTGCAGAGCGGCGCCGGCGAGGCCGCCAACTTCAGCGACGAAACCTATCGCGAAGCCGGCGCCGACGTGGTCGGCAGCGCCGCCGAGCTGTGGGCCGCCGCCGACATCGTCTTCAAGGTGCGTCCGCCTTCGTCCGACGAGGTCGCGCTGATGCGGCCGGGCGGCATGCTCGTCGGCTTCGTCTGGCCGGCGCAGAACCCCGAGCTGATGCAGCAACTGGCCGCCAAGGGCGCGACGGTGCTGGCCATCGACAGCCTGCCGCGCCAGCTCTCGCGCGCGCAGAAGATGGATGCGCTGACCTCGATGGCGGGGGTGAGCGGCTACCGCGCGGTGATCGAGGCGGCCAACGCCTTCGGCCGCCTCTTCAACGGCCAGATCACCGCTGCCGGCAAGATCCCGCCGGCCAAGGTCTTCATCGCGGGCGCCGGCGTGGCCGGCCTCGCGGCCATCGGCACCGCGGCCAACATGGGCGCGATCGTGCGTGCCAACGACACGCGCGCCGAGGTCGCCGACCAGGTGGTGTCGCTCGGCGGCGAGTTCGTCAAGGTCGACTACGAGGAAGAGGGCGCAGGCGGCGGCGGCTACGCCAAGGTGATGAGCGAGGGCTTCCAGGCGGCGCAGCGCAAGATGTACGCCGAGCAGGCCCGGGACGCCGACATCATCATCACGACGGCGCTGATTCCCGGCAAGCCCGCGCCCCGGCTCATCACCGCCGAGATGGTGCAGAGCATGAAGCCCGGCAGCGTGATCGTCGACATGGCCGCCGAGCAGGGCGGCAACTGCGAGCTCACCGTGCCCGGCGAGGTGGCGGTGCGCCACGGCGTGACCATCGTCGGCTACACCGACCTGGCCAGCCGCATGGCGCGCCAGAGCTCGACGCTCTACTCCAACAACCTGCTGCGCCTGGCCGAGGAGCTGTGCAAGGCCAAGGACGGCAAGGCCGTCGTCAACATGGAGGACGACGCGATCCGCGGCCTCACGGTGATCAAGGAAGGCGCGGTGACCTGGCCACCGCCGCCCTTGCACCTGCCCGCGCCGCCGGCCAAGCCCAAGGCCGCGGCGCCCACGCCCGCGGCCAAGGGCCACGGCCACGGGGCCGGCGAGCCGATGTCGGCGACTTCGCTGGCCATCGTCTTCGGCGTCGGCGCGCTGCTCTTCCTCTTCGTCGGGCTCTACGCCCCGGCGGCCTTCCTCGCGCACTTCACCGTCTTCGTGCTCGCCTGCTTCATCGGCTACATGGTGGTGTGGAACGTCATGCCCTCGCTGCACACGCCGCTGATGAGCGTGACCAACGCGATCTCCTCGATCATCGCCATCGGCGCGCTGATCCAGATCGCGCCGCCGCTGGACGCGGCCGGGGCGGCGAGCCGATCGAACACGCTGATCCTGGCGCTGGCGGTGTTCGCACTCGCGCTGACGGCGATCAACATGATCGGCGGCTTCGCGGTGACCCAGCGCATGCTGGCGATGTTCCGCAAGTGACGGGGGAGACGGACATGACCGAAAGCCTCGTCACCGTCGCCTACATCGGCGCCACCATTCTCTTCATCCTGAGCCTGGGCGGGCTCTCGCACCCCGAGACCGCACGGCGCGGCAACCTCTTCGGCATGATCGGCATGACGATCGCGGTGCTCGCCACCGTGTTCGGGCCGCGCGTCACGCCCGCGGGCTGGAGCTGGATCGTCGGCGCGCTCGTCGTCGGCGGCGCCGTCGGCCTCTACGCCGCGAAGACGGTGAAGATGACGCAGATGCCCGAGCTGGTGGCGCTCATGCACAGCCTCGTCGGCCTTGCCGCCTGTCTGGTCGGCTTCGCCAGCTACGTCGACACCTCGACCGTCTTCCCGACCGCGGCCGAGAAGGCGATCCACGAAGTCGAGATCTACGTCGGCATCCTCATCGGCGCCATCACCTTCTCGGGCTCGCTGATCGCCTTCGGCAAGCTCTCGGGCAAGATCGGCGGCAAGCCGCTGCTGCTGCCGGCGCGCCACTGGATCAACCTGCTCGGGCTGCTCGTCGTGATCTGGTTCGGGCGCGTGTTCCTGAACGCGCACGACATCCCCGCGGGCATGACGCCGCTCCTCGTGATGACGGTGGTCGCGCTGCTCTTCGGCATCCACATGGTGATGGCCATCGGCGGCGCCGACATGCCGGTGGTGGTGTCGATGCTCAACAGCTACTCGGGCTGGGCCGCCGCGGCCACCGGCTTCATGCTCAGCAACGACCTGCTGATCGTCACCGGCGCGCTGGTCGGCTCCTCGGGCGCGATCCTCTCCTACATCATGTGCCGCGCGATGAACCGCAACTTCATCAGCGTGATTGCCGGCGGCTTCGGCTCGGGCGGCGGCGCGCCGGCCGCGCCTTCGGGCGGCACCGCGCAGCCCGCGGGCGAGGTGGTGGCGGTGACGGCGGCCGAGACCGCCGAGCTGCTGCGCGAGGCCAAGAACGTGATCATCGTCCCGGGCTACGGCATGGCCGTCGCGCAGGCGCAGCACACGGTGTTCGAGATCACCAAGCTGCTGCGCGAGCGCGGCGTCAACGTGCGCTTCGGCATCCACCCGGTGGCCGGGCGCATGCCGGGCCACATGAACGTGCTGCTGGCCGAGGCCAAGGTGCCCTACGACGTCGTGCTCGAGATGGACGAGATCAACGAGGACTTCCCCGCCACCGACGTGGCGATGGTCATCGGCGCCAACGACATCGTGAACCCGGCGGCGCAGGACGATCCGGGCAGCCCCATCGCCGGCATGCCGGTGCTGGAGGTGTGGAAGGCGCAGACCTCGATCGTCATGAAGCGCAGCATGGCCAGCGGCTACGCCGGTGTCGACAACCCGCTCTTCTACAAGGACAACAACCGCATGCTCTTCGGCGACGCGAAGAAGATGCTGGACGAGGTGCTGACGGCGCTGAAGGCCTGAGCGTTCGGCGCACGACGCACGCGCGCCCGAGAAAGGCCGGCTCTGCCGGCCTTTCTTATGGCATCGTCAAAAGTGAGCATAGGAAAGTTCGACGAGCAGTTCTTTCTTATGTCCCACTGATCCCCGACCTCGCCGAGGTCGTCAACTACGTGAGCGCCATGAAGCATGGGCTGGTACGGTTGCCCGACGGCCGCCGCCGCACGAGCTGATGGGGGTGCTCGGGGATCTCGAACGTTTCCTGCACGAGGCCCGTCACGACGTGCCGCTGCTCGTGCGCTGCGCACTGGCGCACGCCCAGTTCGAAACCATCCACCCTTTCCTCGACGGCAACGGCCGCGTCGGTCGATTGCTGATCACGCTGATGCTGTGCGAAGAAGGCGCGCTGTCTCGGCCCCTGCTGTACCTGTCGCTGTACCTGAAGGCGCACCGGGCGGAGTACTACGACCGGCTGACGGCAGTCCGGCATCAGGGGCATTGGGAAGCCTGGATCGGTTTCTTCCTGCGAGGCGTCAGCAGCACTGCGCGTGCGGCGACGCAGACTGCACAACAGATCGTCGCGCTTCGCGAGAGCCACCGTTCGGCGGTGGCGCGCAATGCCAAGGCGCTTGCCTTGCTCGACCATCTGTTGCTGCAGCCCACCTTGTCGATCAAGCGCGTCGCGCAGCGATTGGGCTGCACGGTCCCGACGGCCGCGAAGCTGGTGAGCGACCTCGAAGCGCGCGGCTGGTTGACGGAACTCACGGGCTATGGGCGCAACCGGGTGTGGCGTTACCAGCCCTATGTCGACCTGTTCCATCGCGATGCCCTGGACGCCTTGGTTCCGGGGCGGAGCAGGGCCGGTGAGTCGTCGACCGCTTGAGCTCTGCGCACCAAGCCGAATGCTCGCCACCCGTCGGGAGACCCGGTCGTTCGCCTCGATCCGTCCAGGGGGTCGCAGATCGATTTCGCGCACGGCACGCGTCGTCCCCAACGTGACCTGCAGCACACTTCGCCCGTTCCGCGCCGTCGCCTGCCCCTCGCATTGACGATGCGCGGCGGTGTGCAAGGGCTGCACCATGCCCTGCAGACACGGGCCCGGTCGCCGGGCCGCCGCAGGTGCAGGAGGCATGGTGCTCGCATTCGATTCCCTGATCCGCTGGAAGCGCTCGCCGCGCGGCGCGCAGGTTCCCTTGTTCGGCCGCGACGCGTCGGCGGCGCGCAGCGCGCCAGACGCACCGGCCTTTGCCGAGCCGGTGGCAATGCAGGCGCACGAAGCGCAGTGGTTGCAGCGCGTGCTGTTGTCCTGCTTCGACCTCACCGTCGGCGCGCACGAGCGCCTGCCGGACGTTGGCAGCCTGCCGGCGCTGGCCGCGGAACTCGCTTCCCGCGGCCTCGTGCTGCGCAGCGCGCGGCTGCGCGACGTGCGCGCGCTGCGCCGCGGCGACGTGCTGCGGCTGGACGCGTCGGCGACCGCGCGCCTGTGCTCGGCGCTCGGCGGCGCGGGCCTTGCGGTCGTGGTCGATGATGGCCTGCAATGGCTGCGGCTGCGTGGCGCGGGCAGCGCCGAGCCGATCACCAGCGCGCGCGTGACACTGCGCGGCCTGCGCGGTTCGCGCATGCTGCGCGCGGCCCCTGCGGGCGCATCCGCCGCGGGCGACGACTCGAGCTGGGATTCCGGCTGGAGCGGCCTGCGCTGAAGGCGCGAGCGGCCGGGCAAGAGGCCCGCGCAAGAGACCTGCGCAAGGGCCGGCGCAAGAGGCTGGCGCAAGAGGCTGGCGCAAGCGGCCCTCAGCCGCGGCCGGCGCTCGCCGCCGTCACCGCCTGCTCCAGCAGCGCCACCGCCTGCGCAAGACCGAGCGACTGGCCTTCGGCCCAGCAGGCCGCGGCGTGCGCTGCGCCGAGCTGCCTGCGCACGAGCGCCTGCACGCGACGAAGCGTGCGCTGGTCGGCGGTGGTGAGGGGGCCGAAGGTCTCCTGCCAGAAGCGGGCGGCAAAGGCCATCAGGCGCATCGCCGCCTCGGGCTGGCGCAGGTGGGCGAGCGCTCGCGCAGGGTTCCAGAGCGCATAGGCCAGGCCGTGACGATGCCAGTGCTGCCAGCACAGCGCGACGCACTCGGCATCGGCGGCCAGCGCCGCGGCCCAATCGCGGCGATCGGCCAGCAGCGTCGACAGCGAAAGCAGGCTGTCGATGTGGCCGACCAGGTCGTCGTCGTCGCGGGCCGTCGCCAGGGTCTGCTGGAAGCTCGCGCGCGCCTCGTCGACGCGGCCCAGGCGGACCCAGCACTGGGCGCGGTTGCGCAGGCGGGCCATCGCCTTGCGCGAGTCGCCGAGCGCCTGCCACAGCGCCTGCGCCCGGGCGAAGGCGGCGTCCGCGGCACGCCAGTCGCCGTCGAACTGCCCGGCGAGGACGCCGCGC
>CAUJJO010000091.1 GCA_963205125.1 Pseudomonadota bacterium
GCACGCCTTCCCCGGCCACATCGCCTGCGACGCGGCCTCGCGCTCGGAGATCGTCGTGCCGCTCGTGCGCGCGGACGGCACGCTGCTGGGCGTGTGGGACGTCGACAGCCCCGAGCCCGCGCGCTTCGACGAGGACGACCGAGCCGGCATGCAGGCGCTGTGCGCGGTGTTCCTGCTGGCCTGCAACGAGGGAGGAAGCCCGCCATGAACACCCGCCCCGGCACGATCCGCGCCCGCCGCGAAGCCTTCGCGCGCCTGCACGAAGCCGGCTGCTTCGCCATCCCCAACCCCTGGGACCCGGGCTCGGCGCGCTGGCTCGCCGCGGCGGGCTTCAAGGCGCTGGCGTCGACGAGTTCGGGCTTTGCCTGGTCGCAGGGCCTGCCCGATGGGCGCGTGCCGCTGCCGCAGGTGCTGGAGCACCTGCGCGCCCTCGTCGCGGCCACCGGGCTGCCGCTCAACGCCGACTTCGAGAACGGCTTCGCGGGCGACCCGGAAGGCGTCGCGCGCAACGTGAGCGCGGCGATCGCCACCGGCGTGGCCGGCCTCTCGATCGAGGACAGCACGGGCGACTCCGAACGCCCGCTCTTTGCGCTGTCCGAGGCCGTGCAGCGTCTGCGCGCCGCACGCGCCGCCATCGATGCCTCGGGCGAGCGCGTGCTGCTGATCGGCCGCGCCGAGAACTTCTTCGTCGGCCGCCCGGACCTCGCCGACACGATCACCCGCCTGCGCGCCTACGCCGAGGCCGGCGCCGACTGCCTCTACGCGCCGGGCCTGGCCACGCGCGAGCAGATCGCCGCGGTGGTGGCGGCGGTCGCGCCCAAGCCGGTCAACGTGCTCGTCGGCCACGCGGGCATGGGGCTCGCCATGGCGGACCTGGCGGCGCTCGGCGTGCGCCGGGTGAGCGTGGGCGGTGCGCTGGCGCGCGCGGCCTGGGGCGGCTTCATGCGCGCGCTGCGTCCACTGGCCGAGGAGGGCCGCTTCGACGGCCTGGCCGAGGCCGCCTCCGGGCAGGAGCTCAACCGCTTCTTCGGCGTGTGAGGTTGCGGCCCGATCCGCGCGCCGCCCGTGGCCGCTGCGGCCGCAAGCATGGTCGCAAGCACGGTCGCAAGGACGCGGTCGGCATGGGTTAACCTGCGACGCGTGACCGACTCGTCAAGGAGACTTGCGATGCCCCCAACCCGCGTGCCGGTCGAGGAGTACACGACCGCGGATACCGTCACCGCGACCGAGCGGATGACGATCGATGAACTGCGCCAGCTGATGGAGCGCCACGGCGTGCGCCACCTGCCGGTGCTGCGCGGCGACGCGGTCGTCGGCCTCGTCAGCGAGCGCGACCTGCGCCTCGTCGCGGGCCTGTCCGCCGCGGAGAAGATGCAGGTCCAGGCCGCCGACATCATGGCCCCCGCGCCGCTCACGGTGCGCGCGTCGACGCCGCTGGACGAAGTGGCGCTGGCGATGTCGGAGAAGAAGGTCGGCAGCGTCATCGTCAACGACGACGAGGGCCGCTTCTACGGCATCTTCACGGCCACCGACGCGCTGAACGCGCTCGTCGAGACCGTGCGCCGCAACACCATGCCGGGGCTGTAGGCCGTTACGTCGGGCGCCGTGCATCCCGCCGACCTCGGAATTCGTGAAGCCTCGCGGCTGCTGCGCGCGCGCGCGCTGTCGGCCAGCGAGCTGGTGCAGGCCTGCCTGCAGCGCATCGGCGAGCGCGACGGCAGGCACAGCTTCGACGGGGATGCGGCGTCCATCAACGCCTTCGTGCGCGTCTACGACGAGGACGCGCTGGCGGCGGCCAGGGACCTGCCGCCGCCGGACGATGCGGCGCCGCTGCGCGGCATCCCGATCGGCCTGAAGGATCTCTACGCGGGGGCCGGCAAGCCGCTGACCGCCTCCAGCCGCATCCTGCAGGAGCGGCCGCAGCGCGACTGCGCGGTCTGGGCGGGCCTGAAGCGCGCGGGGATGATCCTGCTGGGCCACCTGCACACGCACGAGTTCGCGGCCGGCGGCACGACCGACCAGGTCGGCAACCCCTGGGCGCTCGAGCGCAGCGCCGGGGGCTCCTCGGGCGGCTCGGCGGCGGCGCTGGCGGCCTGCATGCTGCCGGCGGCCACGGGCACCGACACCGCGGGCTCGCTGCGCATCCCGTCGGCCTTCTGCGGCACCTCGGCCTTCAAGCCCACGCGCGGCCTGCTGTCCACGCGCGGCCTGGTGCCGCTGGCCTTCTCGCTCGATCACCCCGGGCCGATGGCGCGCTCGATCGAGGACTGCGCGGCGCTGCTGGCCGCCCTCGTGCCGCTGCGCGCGAGCGCGCTGCGGCTGAAGGGCGCGCGCCTGGCGCTCTCGCCGCGCGCGGACGTGCGGCCGCTGGACGCCGACACCGCCGCCGGACTGCAGGCGACGCTGGACGCCCTGCGCCGTGCGGGCGCGCAGATCGTCGAGGCGCCCAGGGTGGCCGCGCCGCTGGACGTCTTCGACGACTACGGCCTGGTGCTGCACGCCGACATCGACAGCTGGCACCGCCGCTTTGCCGACCGGCGAAGCGAGTATCGACCCTCGCTGCGCGAGTGGGTCGAGCGCGCGGCCGCGCCCGGCGCCTCGGCGCAGGACTACGCCGCGGCCCAGGCGCGCCGCATCGCCCTGGCCGAGGCCTGGGACGACGCCTTCGATGAGGCGCGCCTCGACGCCCTCGTCGAGCCCACGGTGCCGAGCGTGGCCTGGCGGCGCGGCGAGGGCTACGCCCATGCCGGCTCGGACCTCGACCTGATCGCCTTCACGCACTACTGGAACTGGGCCGAGACGCCGGTGGCCGCGCTGCCCGTCGGCCTGGGTGCGGCCAGCGGGCTGCCGGTGGGCGTGAGCCTGATCGGCCGCCGCGGGCGCGACGCGGAGCTGCTGGCGCTGGCCGCGCAGTTGCAGCGCGAACTCGGCGTGCCCAGGCTCGGCGCGCGCCCGTGACCGCACGGGAACCGACGGCGCACGCACCCTTCGTCGCATCTTGAGCCCTGCTTCGCGTCCATCGCGCCTGCCCGCGGCCCTGCTCGCCGTCGCCCCGCCGACGCTGCTGGCCTGGAACGTCGCCCCCTCGGCGACGGCGCTCAACCAGTTGCTGTCGCTGGCGGGCTTTGCGCTCTTCCTGCTGCTGGCGCCGCCCCGGCCGCCGGCAGGCGCATCCGCGCGCGCGTTGCGCTCGGCCTGGCCGCTGCAGGCGGCGCTGGCGCTGCTGCTGCTGGCGGCGCTGGCCTCGGGCCTGCTGGCCAGCCTGCCGGGCTCGCTGATGCTCTCGGCGGCCGGCCTGCTGGCGATGGCGATGCTGGTTGCGCACGCCGCGGCCGTGGCGCGCGCCGACGATGACGGCGAAGCGCTGCCCGTGGCCTTCGCCTGGGCCTGGCTGGCCACCGGCCTGCTGGGCCTGGCGCTGGGCGTCGTGCAGGTGTTCGCGCCGACGCTTGCCGACGGCGACTGGATTGCCGTCAGCTCCATGGCCGGGCGCGCGGTCGGCAACCTGCGCCAGCCCAACCACCTGAGCAGCGTGCTGCTGTGGGCGGCGATCGCCGCGGCGACGCTGCTGCAGCTGCGCCGCCTGCGGCTTGGCGCGGCTGCAGCGGCGTTTGCCGCGCTGGTCTTCGGCGTCGTGCTCACCGCCTCGCGCACGGGGCTGCTGAGCGTCGTCCTGCTCGCGCTCTGGGGGCTGCTGGACCGGCGGCTGGCGCGTCCCACGCGCGCGCTGCTGCTGGCCGCGCCGCTCATCTACGCGCTGGCCTGGCTGGCGATGGTGCAGTGGGCCGAGCTCGCCCACCACACCTTCGGCGGCGCGGCGCGGCTGGCGGAAACGGACGTCTCCAGCTCGCGCTTCGGCATCTGGGCCGACACGCTGGCGCTCATCCGCGCCAACCCGTGGACGGGCGTGGGCCTGGGCGAGTTCAACCTGGCCTGGACGCTGACGCCCTTCCCGGGCCGGCCGACCGCCTTCTTCGATCACACGCACAACCTGCCGCTGCAGTTCGCCGTCGAGCTCGGGCTGCCGCTGGCGGCGCTGGTGCTGGGCCTGCTGCTGCTGGGCCTGGCGCGCATGGCCGTGCAGGCGTGGCGCGCGCAGGGCGAGGCGGCCATCACGCAGCGCATGGCGCTGGCCTTCGTGCTGATGATCGGCCTGCACAGCCTGCTCGAGTACCCGCTGTGGTACGCCTACTTCCTGCTGCCGACGGCGTGGCTGGCGGGCTTTGGCCTGGGCGCTGCGGCGCCGCAGCGCGAGGCGGGCGCGCACCGCGGCGGCACTGGCCTCGCCGTGGCGGCAGCACTTGCGCTGGCGCTTGGCGTCTACGCGGCCTGGGACTACGCGCGCGTGGCGGCGATCTATTCCGCCGCGGACGTCGCGCCGCTGCAGGAGCGCATCGCGCGCGGCCAGGCCAGCCCCTTCTTCGCCTACCAGGCCGACTACGCCGCGGCGACGAGCGAGGTCGACGAAGGCCTGCGCGCGCGCGGCCTGCAGGGCGCGACGCACTTCCTGCTCGACACGCGGCTGATGATGGCCTGGGCCGAGGAGCTGGCCCGGCGCGGCGAGCTCGAGCGCGCGCGCCACCTCGCCGACCGCCTGCGCGAGTTCCACAACCCGGCCTCGCGCGCGTGGTTTGCCGCCTGCGATGAGGCGCCGGCCACGCTGGACGCACCGGCCGCGCCCTCGCCTGCGCCCTTCCAGTGCGCGCACGCGACGCGCGCCTTCACGTGGCGCGACTTCACGCCCGCGTTGCCCAAGGCTGCCGAACCACCGCGCCCGGGGCAGTGAGGCGCCTACGCCGCCACCCAGTCCCCGCTCTTGCCGCCGGACTTCTGCAGCACGCGGATGCCCTCCATCACCATGCCGCGGTCGGCGGCCTTGAGCATGTCGTAGACGGTCAGCAGGCCGACCTGCACGGCGGTCAGCGCCTCCATCTCGACGCCGGTGCGGCCCACGGTCTCGACCTGCGCGCTGCAGCGCACGCTGCAGGCCTGCGCGTCGAGCTCGAAGTCGACCGCCACGCGCGTGATCGGCAGCGGGTGGCACAGCGGCACCAGGTCGGCGGTGCGCTTGGCGCCCTGGATGGCGGCGATGCGCGCCACGGCGATCACGTCACCCTTCTTCGCCTGCCCGGCTTGGACGAGCGCGAAGGTCGCGGGCTGCATGCGGATCACGCCGGTGGCGCGCGCCACGCGATGCGTCGGCGCCTTGGCCGCGACGTCGACCATGTGCGCCTGGCCCTGGGCGTCGAAGTGGGTCAGCGGGGTCGGCGGGGTCGGCGGGGTCGGCGGGGTCGACGGGGTCGGCGAGCGGGGCATCGGGGCGGCGCGCAGCAACAAAGGGGAAAAGAGGCGGTGTCATGATAGCGACGCGCCCGCTTCGGGCCGGGAGTGTCCGTGTCCAGCCCAAGCCTTGCCCTGTCGCCGCGATGCCTTGCCGGCGTGCGCATGCGCCTCGCGCGCGCGCCGCGTGCGCTGATGCTCGTTGCCGCGCTCGCGCTGCCCTGGCAGGGGACGAGCGTGCCGGCCAGCGCGCAGACGGCGCAGCGCAGCGGCGCGCCTGTGCACGAGGAGGGCGCGCTGCGGCTGCCCGCGCTCGGCGAGAGCGCCGCGGAGGACTTCGGCGTCGGCGTCGAGCGGCGCCTGGGCAACGAGATCATGGCCGAGATCCGGCGCGATCCGGCCTATCTCGACGACCCGGTGCTGCTGCAGTACCTGCAGTCGCTGTGGCAGCCGCTGGTGGCCGCCGCGCGCGCGCGCGGCGACATCGACGCCGACATCGCCGCCCAGTTCGCGTGGGAGGCCTTCCTCGTACGCGACAAGAGCGTCAACGCCTTTGCGTTGCCGGGCGGCTTCGTCGGCGTGCACCTGGGCCTGATCGCGATGACGCAGACGCGCGACCAGCTCGCCTCGGTGCTGGCGCACGAGCTCACCCACGTGACGCAGCGCCACATCGCGCGCAGCATCGCGGTGCAGCAGCGGCAGACGCTGCTGAGCGTGGCCGGCATGATCGTCGCGCTGCTGGCGGCCAGTCGCGCCAACAGCCCGGACCTGATGCAGGCCGCGATCATGGGCAGCCAGGCCGCGGCGATCCAGGGGCAGCTCAACTTCTCGCGCGACATGGAGCGCGAGGCCGACCGCATCGGCTTCGCGCTGCTGGATGGCGCGGGCTTCGACCACGCCGGCATGAGCTCGATGTTCGAGCTACTGGACCGCGCCAACCGCTTCAACGACAGCAGCGCCTACCCCTACCTGCGCAGCCATCCGCTGACGCATGAGCGCCAGAGCGAAGCGCGGCTGCGCCTGCACGGCGCGCCGGCAAGCGCGGCGCCCGCGGCCGTCGTGGCCGCGCAGCATGCGCTGCACGAGTTGATGGCCGCGCGCGCCAGCGTGCTGATGGATCCGAGCGTGGCCGCGCTGCGGCGCCTGCAGGAGCTGCCGGCGCCGCCCAAGGCGCCGCGGCTGGCCGCGCTCTACGCCAGCGCCCTGGCCTCCAGCCTGCTGAACGAGCATGCGCTGGCGGTGCAGCGCATCGAGCAGGCGCGCACGCTGCTGGCGGCGCAGGCGTCGCCACAGCCCGAGCTGCTGCGGGCCTTGGCGCTGCTGCAGGTGGAAACGACGCTGTCCGCGGGCGATGCCGCGGCCGCGCTACAGCAGCTCGGTGCGCTGCGCCGCACGCAGGGCGAGGAAGCCGCCGAGGGCGCCGCGGGCACAGGGAGCACGCCGAGCACCGCGAGCGCACCGCCGAACGTGCCATCGAACGTGCCATCGAGCGCGCCGACGGGCATGGGCATGGGCATGAACGCCTCGCAGGGCGGCTGGCCGGGGCTGCAGCGCGAGCGACCGCTGCTGATGCTGCAGGCGCAGGTGGCGCTGCGGCTGGGCCCGTCGGCGCGCCCAGCCGCGCTGCGCGAGGTCAGCGAACGGTTGCAGACCTGCGTCACCCTGCAGCCGCAGGACGCCACCGCCTGGCTGCTGCTGGGCAACTGCGCCGAGGCGCAGGGCCAGCGACTGCGCGCGCTGCGCGCGCAGGCCGAGGCGCGCGCCCTGCTGGGCGACCTCACCGGCGCGCTGGACCGCCTGCGCAGCGGCCGCGCCCTGGCGCGCAGCGGCGGCGGACAGGACTTCGTCGAGGCCTCGATCATCGAAGCGCGCTGGCGCGAGCTGCAGGCGCGTCGGCGCGCGCTGCTCGCCGAGCGCGGCCTGCGCGTCGGCGATCGCGAGCCCGGCGACGAGGAACCGGCGCGGCCTTGAGGGCGCCGCGTCGGGCGCTCCCGCAGCCGACCGCCGTCAGCCGCGCCCCGCCAGCAGCGGCGCGAGATGGCGTCCGGTGTGGCCGACGCCGCTGGCCACCAGCGCCTCGGGCGTGCCGGCGAACAGCACCCGGCCGCCGCCCGCGCCGCCTTCGGGGCCCATGTCGATCAGCCAGTCGGCGGTCTTGATGACGTCCAGGTTGTGCTCGATGACGACGATGGTGTTGCCGGCGTCGCGCAGCTGGTGCAGCACCTTCAGCAGCAGGCCGATGTCGTGGAAGTGCAGCCCGGTCGTCGGCTCGTCGAGGATGTAGAGCGTGCGCCCGGTGTCGCGCTTGGAGAGCTCGAGCGCGAGCTTGACGCGCTGCGCCTCGCCGCCCGAGAGCGTGGTCGCGCTCTGCCCGAGGCGCACGTAGCCCAGGCCCACGTCGAGCAGCGTCTGCAGCTTGCGCGCGATCGCCGGCACCGCCGAGAAGAAGGCGTGCGCATCCTCCACCGTCAGGTCCAGCACCTGCGCGATGTTCAGGCCCTTGTAGAGGATCTCCAGCGTCTGCCGGTTGTAGCGCTGGCCGTGGCAGACGTCGCAGGGCACGTAGACGTCGGGCAGGAAGTGCATCTCGACCTTGATCACGCCGTCGCCCTCGCAGGCCTCGCAGCGCCCGCCGCCTGCGCCCGAGCCGACGTTGAAGCTGAAGCGGCCGGCGCCGTAGCCGCGCTCGCGTGCCGCCGGCACTTCGGCGAAGAGCTCGCGGATGGGCGTGAAGAGGCCGGTGTAGGTCGCCGGGTTGCTGCGCGGCGTGCGCCCGATCGGGCTCTGGTCGACGTTGATGACCTTGTCCAGCAGCTCCAGGCCGTCGATGCGCTCGTGCGGCGCGGGCTCGGCCTGGCTGCCGTAGAGCTTCCTCGCCACCGCGGCGTAGAGCGTGTCGTTGACCAGCGTGCTCTTGCCCGAGCCCGAGACGCCGGTGACGCAGGTGAAGAGGCCCAGTGGCAGCTCGACGTCGACGTTCTTCAGGTTGTGGCCGCGTGCGCCGACGATGCCAAGCGCGCGCGTGGCCGCGTCCGTGCCTGGCGCGCGCCGCGCCGCGGGCAGCGCGATGGCGAGCGTGCCCGCGAGATAGCGCCCGGTGAGCGATGCGGCGCTGGCGGCGACCTCCGCGGGCGTGCCCTCTGCGACCACGCGCCCGCCGTGCACGCCGGCCCCCGGGCCCATGTCGATCACGTGCTCGGCGGCGCGGATCATGTCCTCGTCGTGCTCGACCACGAGCACCGAGTTGCCGAGGTCGCGCAGGCGCCGCAACGTGCCGATCAGGCGCGCGTTGTCGCGCTGGTGCAGGCCGATGCTGGGCTCGTCGAGCACGTACATCACGCCCGAGAGTCCGGAGCCGATCTGCGAGGCCAGGCGGATGCGCTGCGCCTCGCCGCCGGAGAGCGTGTCGGCGCTGCGCTCCAGGCTCAGGTAGGGCAGGCCGACGTCGTTGAGGAAGCGCAGGCGCGCGCGGATCTCGCGCACCACCTTGTCGGCGATCTCGGCGCGCGCACCGCTCAGCTGCAGGCCGTCGAAGTAGACGAGCGCGTCGGCCAGCGTCGCGCGCTCGATCTCGTAGATCGCCTTGCCGGGGCCGGGGGCGCCCGCGGCGTCCAGCCGCACGTGGCGCGCCTCGGTCTTCAGCCGCGTGCCGTCGCAGGCCGGGCATTCGCGCGCCGCGAGGTAGCGCGAGAGCTCTTCGCGCACGGCGGCCGAATCGGTCTCGCGCAGGCGCCGATCGAAGTTGGGGATGATGCCCTCGAAGGGATGCGAGCGCCGCACCGAGCGCACGCGCCCGCCGCTGCCTTCGGCACGGTAGACGAACTCGATCGCCTCCTCGCCCGAGCCGTGCAGCAGCACCTGCTGCGCCTTGGGCGGCAGCTGCTCGAAGGGCGCCTCGATGTCGAAGCCGTAGTGATCGGCCACGCTCTGCAGCAGGCTGAAGGTGTAGGCGTTGCGCCTGTCCCAGCCCTTCACTGCGCCGGCGGCCAGGCTCAGCGAGGGGAAGGCGACGACGCGCTCGGGGTCCAGGCGCGTCACCTGGCCCAGGCCGTCGCACTGCGGGCAGGCGCCCTGCGGCGAGTTGAACGAGAAGAGCCGCGGCTCCAGCTCGGCCAGCGCGAAGCTGCACACCGGGCAGGCGAAGCGGTTGCTGAAGACCTGCTGGCGCGGCGGCGGCGCGGCAGCGTCCGCGTCCGCTCCACCATCCTGGCGGGGCATCTCGATCGCCAGCGCCCGTCCCTCGGCCAGGCGCAGCGCGGCCTCGAAGCTCTCGGCCAGACGCTGGCGCGCGTCGGGGCGAACGCGCAGGCGGTCGACGACGACGTCGACGTCGTGCTTGTCGGTCTTCTTCAGCGCCGGCAGCGCGTGCGCCTCGACCACGCGCGGCGGCTGGCCGCCGCTGCCGATGCGAAAGCGCACGTAGCCGCGCGCCTGCATCTCCTGCAGCAGCTCGGCGAACTCGCCCTTGCGCTCGCGCACCACGGGTGCGGCGATCATCAGCCGCGTGTCGGGCGGCCAGGCGAGCACCGCGTCGACCATCTGCGAGACGCTCTGCGCCTGCAGCGGCAGGCCGTGCTCGGGGCAGTAGGGCGTGCCCGCGCGCGCGAAGAGCAGGCGCAGGTAGTCGTGGATCTCGGTGATCGTGCCCACCGTCGAGCGCGGGTTGTGCGAGGCCGCCTTCTGCTCGATGCTGATGGCCGGCGACAAGCCTTCGATCACGTCGACGTCGGGCTTGTCCATCAGCTGCAGGAACTGCCGCGCGTAGGTCGAGAGGCTCTCGACGTAGCGGCGCTGCCCCTCGGCGTAGAGCGTGTCGAAGGCCAGACTCGACTTGCCCGAACCCGACAGCCCGGTGATCACCACCAGCGCGTGCCGGGGGATGTCGAGGTCGATGTTCTTCAGGTTGTGCGTGCGCGCGCCGCGCACGCGCAGAAAGCCGCGCTCGGCGGCTGCGTGCGCCGCGCTGGGAGGGGTATCGGTGGGCATCGCGTGAGGGCGGGGGAACCGGGCATGATAGCCAGCGCCACGATGCGCTCGGGAGTTCGCTCCTTTGGCCGCGCAGCAACCCTCCCGCCGAAGGCAGTCGACGATGGGCTTGCTCGAAAGACGTCCAGAAAGACGTCCAGACGTCCGTGAAGTAGACTGTGCACGAAGCAGCACGGATGGAGGCGAAGATGCGGCGAAGGCCGGGGGAAGTGCGCGATGCGATCGTTTCGGTGCTGGCGTCCGCGCCCCAAGGCGCGACCGTCCGCGCCATCACCGAAGGGGTCGGCGAGCTGATCGGGCCGGTCCCCGCGTCGTCGATCCGCTCCTACCTGCAGTTGAACACGCCGACGCTGTTCGCGCGGCAGGAGCGCGCCCAGTACAGCTTGCGCGGGTTCGAAGACGACGCCAGCGTGAGCGCGTCGCCGGCAGCGCTTGGGGCGTCCGGCGCCGACGTCTTCGTCCACGGCCGTGCGCGTTTGCAGCACGCCGATTGCATGCCTTGGCTGCAGTCGCAGAGGGCGAACAGCGTGCATGCCGTGGTCACCGATCCGCCCTATGGCCTGATCGAATACTCGCCTGCCGAGCAGGGCAAGCTGCGCGCCGGCCGGGGCGGCGTCTGGCGCATTCCGCCGAGCTTCGACGGCGTCAAGCGCGCGCCGCTGCCTCGGTTCACCGTGCTGCGCGCGCAGGACCTCGTCGAGCTCGATCGCTTCTTCTTCGCATGGGCCAGCGAGTTGCGGCGCGTGCTGGTGCCGGGCGCCAACGTCGTCGTCGCCAGCAATCCCTTGCTGTCCTACGTCGTCTCCGGCGCGCTGGCGCGTGCCGGTCTCGAGCGCCGTGGGGAGATCGTGCGGCTGGTCATGACGATGCGCGGCGGTGATCGTCCGAAAGCCGCGCACGTGGAGTTCGATCAGGTCAGCGTCATGCCGCGATCGATGTGGGAGCCGTGGCTGCTGTTTCGCAAGCCGCTCGATGGGCGCGTGCAGGACAACCTGCGGCAATGGGGCACCGGCGGCTTTCGGCGCATCTCGGCCTCCAGGCCCTTCGGGGACGTCATCGAGTCCGCTCCGACGCGGCCGGCGGAGCGGGCGCTGGCCGACCACCCGAGCCTCAAGCCGCAGGCCTTCCTGCGCAAGCTCGTCAGGGGCGTGCTTCCGCTAGGCCAAGGGATCGTGCTCGATCCTTTTGCCGGATCGGGCTCCACCCTGGCCGCCGCCGAGGCTGTCGGCTACGACAGCCTCGGGACCGAACGCGACCAAGCCTACTTCGTGTTGGCCCGAACGGCCATCCCGAAGCTCGCCGCGCTGGTCGTCGGCAACGACTCCGAGGCCCCCGATCAGGCGCGCTAGACCCAGCTGCGTCGCAGCTGCGCGATGCCGGCGGCGTCCAGCGTGGCGGTGCGCGTGCCGAGTTCGCCGCGGCTGTTCTTCCGGAAGTCCGCGACCGTGACCTGCCCGAGATAGATCTCGGTGATCGTCATGGGCCGGCGATCGACCGCCGGCTCGGTCGCGGTGTCCACCGTGTAGACGAAGACGCACATCCACTGGTCGCGCGCACCGTGCGTGTCGACCGCGCCACCCGGCTTGCGCGTGGTCTTAATCTCGACGCCGTGTTCGCCTGCCTTGACCGCGTTGTTCGGGTATCGGCCCTGCTGAACCAGGTCGGGGTGTCCGTTGAAGTAGGCGTTGACCACCAGCGTCCTCGAATGCTTGGCCAGGCTTGCCGTCAGCATGTCCGAGAGCACGCCGGACATGATCGCCGGCCGCAGCATGTCATCCAGTCGCGCGAGGCCCTTGTCCAGCAGCCCCGTGTTGACGTCATGAAAGAAGTCGTAGACATCCTGGACGGCGAGCCGGAAGTCCTCCGCGCGCAGCTCGAACGGCAGTGCAAGGTCCGGATTGAAGCGGGTCGGATCCAGCGCGTTGCGAACGACGGTCATGAGGATTGGCTCCTTGCGGCCAGCACGCGCAGGATCTGCTCGCCGTAGGCGGCCAGCTTCTTCTCGCCGACGCCGCCGATGGCGGCCAGGGCCTGCAGCGTGGTCGGCTGCTCGCGCGCCATCTCGGCCAGCGTCGCGTCGTGGAAGACGATGTAGGCGGGCAGGTTGTGCTCGCGCGCGACTTCGCCGCGCCAGGCCTTGAGTGCGGCGAAGCGGGCAAGCCCGGCCTCGTCCAGCGCCAGCGGGGGCGCGGCCGGCCGGGCGCCGCTGCCGCGCAGCGTGCCGCGCGCGGCCCTGCCGGGGCGCGCCGGGGCCTCGGCCGCCACGCGCAGGTGGATGGGCACCTCGCCGCGCAGCACCGCGCGGGCGCTTTCGGCAAGCTCCAGCGTGTTGTATTCGCCGACGCTGCGGATGTGCCCTGCGGCCAGCAGCTGGCGCAGCACGCCGCGCCACTGCGCCTCGCCGAGATCGGTGCCGATGCCGAAGGTGGAGAGCCGCTCGTGCCCGCGCTGCAGCACCTTGTCGGTGGACTTGCCGCGCAGCACGTCGATCAGGTGCCCTGCGCCGAAGCCGAAGCCGTGCTGCTGCTGGAAGCGGTAGATGCACGACAGCGCCTTGCGCGCCGCCTCGGTCGCGTCCCAGCTCTGCGGCGGGTGCAGGCAGTTGTCGCAGTTGCCGCAGTTGCTGTGAGGGCGACCGGCGTCCCCGGCAGGCGCGTAGGTCTCGCCGAAGTAGGCGAGCAGGCGCACGCGGCGGCAGTCATGCGCCTCGGCCAGCGCCAGCAGCGCGTCGAGCTTGCCGCGCTGCAGGCGCTTGAAGTCCTCTTCGGCCTCGCTGTCGTCGATCATGCGGCGCTGGTTGACGACGTCGGCCAGGCCGTAGGCCATCCAGGCGTCGGCGGGCATGCCGTCGCGGCCGGCGCGGCCGGTCTCCTGGTAGTAGCCCTCGATGTTCTTGGGCAGGTCCAGGTGCGCCACGAAGCGCACGTCGGGCTTGTCGATGCCCATGCCGAAGGCGATCGTCGCGACCATGACGAGGCCCTCCTCGCGCAGGAAGCGCTCCTGGTTGCGCCGCCGCTGCCCGGCGTCCAGCCCGGCGTGGTAGGGCAGGGCGGCGAGGCCTTGCGCGGCAAGCCAGTCGGCGGTTTCCTCGACCTTCCTGCGCGTCTGGCAGTAGACGATGCCTGCATCGCCGTCATGCTCCTCGCGCAGGAAGCGCAGCAGCTGCTGGCGCGGGTCGGTCTTCTCGACGATGGTGTAGCGGATGTTGGCGCGGTCGAAGCTGGCGACGAAGACGCGCGCGGCCTGCAGTTGCAGCCGCGCCTGGATGTCGGCGCGCGTGTGCGCGTCGGCGGTGGCGGTGAGCGCCAGCCGCGGCACGTCCGCGTAGCGCTCGTGCAGCAGCGACAGGCCGAGATACTCCTCGCGGAAGTCGTGGCCCCACTGGCTCACGCAGTGGGCCTCGTCGATGGCGAAGAGCGAAAGCGCGCCGCGCTCGTGCAGCGAGTCGAGCATGGCGAGGAAGCGCGGCGTGAGGATGCGCTCGGGCGCGGCGGAGAGCAGCACCAGCCGGCCCGAGAGCAGCTCGCGCTCGACGCGGCGCGCCTCGTCGCCCTCCAGCGTGCTGTTGAGGAAGGCGGCGTGCACGCCCAGCTCCTCGAGCGCGCCGACCTGGTCGTGCATCAGCGCGATGAGCGGGCTCACCACCACCGCGACGCCCTGGCCGCGCGCGTGGCGCACGATCGCCGGCACCTGGTAGCACAGGCTCTTGCCGCCGCCGGTGGGCATCAGCACGAGGGCGTCGCCGCCATCGATCGCGTGCTCGACGATGGCCTGCTGCTGGCCGCGGAAGGCGCCGTAGCCGAACACCGTGCGCAACACCTGCTGCGCGGTGACGGGGGCGTCGGCGAGCGCGGCATCCATGGTCGGCGGGGATGGTAAACGAGGCCCTGGTGCGACTTCGGCTGCGAACTTCGGCGGCACGACCTCCGGCCGCGCGAGTAACGACGTGCCGAGCAGGGTTTGCCCGCTGCGAAGACGCGATGTGGTCGATACTGGGCCATCGACGCGCGCCGCGGGCAGGGGCGGCGCACCGCGCCTTCATCGCACCCGCACCGGAGGACCCCATGACCCTCGCTGCCGAACCGATCGAAACCCTGGACGTGCGCGTCCTCGTGCCGATCGAACGCCACAAGAAGCTGCTGAAGATGTTCCGCGAGCTGCCCATCGGGCGGAGCTTCGTCTTCATCAACGACCACGACCCGATGCCGCTGTTCTACGAGTTCCGCTCGGCGCACGGCGACGTCGTCGGCTGGGACTACCTGCAGCGCGGCGGCACCGACTGGCGCGTCAAGGTGACGCGGCTGGAGGCCTCCAAGGGCCGCGGCGACAGCGGCGTGGCCACGCTGATGGACTTGCGCAAGGTCGACGGCAAGGCGCGCAAGTACGTCATCTCGCACCGCTACGGGATGATGGAGGAGGGCGACACGATGGAGATCCTCGCCGCCGAGGAGCCGGCCGACATCCGCGAGCTGCTGGGCAAGCAGGCGCCCGGCCAGTTCGCCTGGGAGCTGAAGAAGAGCGAACCCGGCGAAGTCGTCGTGCACGTGACCAAGAAGTCCGCCAAGGCGACGGCCGCGGCCTCGATCGCGGTGGTGAAGGATTTCGACGTGCGCCCCTATCCGCCGGCGCAGCGGCACGACCTGGTCTTCGGCGCCTTCGACGAACTGCAGCCGGGGCAGGCCTTCGTCTTCACCAACGACCACGACCCCAAGCCCCTCTACTACCAGATCGAGGCCGAGAGCCGCGAGCCCTTCACCTGGGAGTACCTCGAGGCCGGCCCCGAGGCCTGGATCGTCAAGGTCGCCAAGACCGGCTGAGAGCCTCGCGCGGAAGGGGGCCTCCTTGCGGGGGCCGCCGCGCGGGCGATGGGCGGCGGCGCGCCCGTCGCTATGATGCGCCGCATCCCCCCAGTGTCCCCAGGAGCGCGTCATGGCCTCGGTCAACAAAGTCATCCTCGTCGGCAACCTCGGCCGCGACCCGGAAGTCCGCTACGCGCCCAGCGGCGCGGCGATCTGCAACGTCACCCTGGCCACCAGCCGTCAGTGGAAGGACAAGACCAGCGGCGAGCGCCAGGAAGAGACCGAGTGGCACCGCGTCGTCTTCTACGACCGCCTCGCCGAGATTGCCGGCGAATACCTGAAGAAGGGCCGTCCGGTCTACGTCGAGGGCCGGCTGAAGACCCGCAAGTGGACCGACAAGGACGGCGTCGAGAAGTACACGACCGAGATCATCGCCAGCGAAATGCAGTTGCTCGGCGGCCGTGAGGGCGCAGGCGACGACGCAGGCGGCGGCGCCGAGCGCGCCCCACGCAGCGCCCCGGCCGCGCGCGCCCCCGCCCCCGCCCCCAGCTCCGCGCCCAGCCGCCCGGCGCCCAAGAGCGCGACCGGCTTCGACGAGATGGAAGACGACGTGCCGTTCTGACGGCGGTCGGCGTGGCGATCGAGCACATCCAGCGAGGCAGGAGATGGTCATGACGAGTCTTGTCGACGAGCTTTCCCTGAAGGCCCTGGGGCTGCCGCCCGAGGAGCGTGTGCGGCTGGCCGAGAAGCTGCTTGCGACCGTCCACGGGACCGAGGAGCAGGTCCAGGCCGTCTGGGACGAGGAGATCCAAGCTCGCCTCGGGGAGATCGACAAGGGGACGGCCGAGCTGATCGCGGCCGAAGACGTCTTCGCGGAGGTTCGCCGCGTCCTGCGCTAGGCCGCGTGTGAGCCCCGGGTGAAGAGCCTGCGCTTTCACGTCGCCGCGCGGGACGAGTTGATCCGCGAGACCCAGTACTACCAGGCGATCAGCGCTGCGCTTGGCGAGCGCTTCGCGGCTGCAGTGGAGGAAGCCGCCCGACTCGCAGCCGAATTCCCGGCCATGGGCGCGCCTCACCGCTTCGGAACGCGGCGTACCTTTCCCAAGAAGTTCCCCTTCTCCCTCATCTACGTGGAACGGGGCGACGAGGTCTATGTGCTTGCACTTGCACCCGACAGGCGAAAGCCCGGCTACTGGCGTGCGCGAGGCGCTGAGCGCTAGGGCATGCCGCCCTCTTGATACCCGCCAAGGTATCTGCTACGATACCCACATGGGTATCACCAAACACGCACCGATCGCGGTCACGGTTCTGACTGCGCTGGCGGCCGTGCTGGCCGCGGCGGCCACGCCGGCCCTGGCGGCCGAGGTGCCGCTGGTCGAGGTCCGCGCGGGCCAGGGCGGCAGCAGCCTGTCGATCGAAGGCCAGATCGAGCCGCTGCGCCAGGCGACCGTCGCCGCGCAGCTTGGCGGCAACGTGCTGGCGCTGCTGGTCAAGGCCGGCGACGCCGTCAAGGCCGGCCAGCCGATCGCGCGCATCGACGAGCGCGACGCCGCCACCGGCGTGCTGCGCATGGACGCGGCGCTGGCGCAGGCCCAGGCGCAGGCGCAGAACGCGCGCACGGCGCTCGAGCGCACCCGCGAGCTGCGCGCCAAGGGCTTCGTCAGCCAGGCGGCGCTCGATACCGTGCTGACGCAGGACAAGGCCGCGCAGGCCGGCGTGCAGGAAGCGCAGGCGGCGCGTGCGCAGGCGCAGCTTGCGCGCAGCTTCGCGGTCGTCGGCGCGCCCTTTGCGGGCGTGGTGCTCGCCACGCATCTCGAGGCCGGCGATCTCGCAAGCCCGGGGCGCCCGATCGTGACGCTTTATTCGCCCGGCGCGATGCGCGCGACGGCGCAGGTGCCGCTGTCGCAGGCGCCGGCGGCGCGGCGCGCCGCCCGCATCGAAATCGAGCTGGCCAGCGGCCAGCGCGTGGAGCCCGCGGCGCGCACCGAACTTGCCGGTGCCGACCCGGTCTCGCAGACGATCGAGTGGCGGCTGGACCTGCCGGCCGCGGCCCTGCCGGGCCTCCTGCCCGGGCAGGTCGCGCGCGTGCACTTCATCGGTGCCGCCGCGCCCGGGACCGCGGCGACGCTGCGCGTGCCTGCCGACGCCGTGCTGCGCCGCGGCGAGCTTGCCGCCGTCTACGTCGCGCAGGGCGAGGGCTTCGCGCTGCGCGCGGTGCGCCTGGGCGCCGATCGCGGGCGCGAGGGCGTGGAGGTTCTCGCCGGCCTGAAGCCGGGCGACAGGATCGCCGCGCAGGCGGTGCAGGCGGGCCTCGCCGGTGCCCGGCCGTCCAGGTGACGCCGCGTCATGGCCAGCCAGGACCCCCAAGTGGACACTGACGTGAGCACGGAAGTGAGTGCCGAAGTGAGCGCTAACAAGATCGTCCCCGCCCCGGCGGCCGCGGGCGCGGCGCGCCTGGGCATCTCCGGGCGCCTGGCCGCGGCCTTCCAGGCCAACGCGCTGACGCCGCTCCTGGCGCTGGTCGCGCTGCTGCTGGGCCTCTTCGCCGTGCTGGTCACGCCGCGCGAGGAGGAGCCGCAGATCAACGTCACGATGGCCAGCGTCATCATCCCCTTCCCCGGGGCGGCGAGCGCCGACGTGCAGAACCTGGTGGCGCGGCCGGCCGAGCAGGTGCTCGGCCAGATCGCCGGCATCGAGCACACCTACTCGGTCTCGCGCCCGGGCGTGGCGATGGTCACCGTGCAGTTCAAGGTCGGCGTGCCGCGCACCGAGGCGCTGGTGCGCCTCTACGACGTCCTCAACGCCAACCAGGACTGGCTGCCGCAGGGCCTGGGCGCGCTGCCGCCCATCGTGCGGCCCATGGGCATCGACGACGTGCCGGTCGTCGCGCTGACGCTCTGGAGCGACGACGCCGCCAGCGCGCTCGAGCTCGAGCGCGTCGCGCACACGATGGAGGCCGAACTCAAGCGCGTGCCCGGCGTGCGCGAGGTGCGCACCCTGGGCGGCCCGGGGCGCGTGGTGCGTGTCGACGTCGACCCGAGCCGGCTGCGCGAGCGTGGCGTCGACCTGCTGCGGCTGCAGCAGACGCTGGCTGCGGCCAACCTCGGCATGCCTTCGGGCAGCGTCGTCGACGATCAGCAGCGCGGGCGCATGCTCTCGGTGCAGACCGGCGAGTTCCTGCGCGATGCGCAGGACGTCGGGCAGGTCGTCGTCGGCGTGCACAAGGGCCGCCCGGTCTACCTGCACGAAGTCGCGCGCGTCGAGGCGGCGGCCGCACAGCCGCAGCGCTACGTCTGGTACACGCCAGGCGCCGCAGCCCTCGCCAATCCAGCCGGCCCCACTGGAGTCGAGGCGGTGGCGCCCGCCAGCGGCGCGACGGCCGGCAGCGTCTACCCGGCGGTGACGATCTCGGTGACGAAGAAGCCCGGCGAGAACGCGGTCGACGTCGCCGAGGCGGTGCGCGCGCGCGTGCTGGCGCTGCAGGGCACGGTCATCCCCGAGGCCGTGCACGCCACCGTGACGCGCGACTACGGCGCCACCGCGGCCGAGAAGGCGAACAAGCTGATCCAGAAGCTGGCGTTCGCGACCGGCTCGGTGATCCTGCTCGTCGGTCTGGCGCTGGGCCGGCGCGAGGCGGTGATCGTCGGCGCGGCGGTCATCCTGACACTCACCGCAACGCTCTTCGCGAGCTGGGCCTGGGGCTTCACGCTCAACCGGGTGAGCCTGTTCGCGCTCATCTTCTCGATCGGCATCCTCGTCGACGACGCGATCGTGGTGGTGGAGAACATCCACCGCCACCAGCAGCTCGAGCCGGGCAAGCCGCTGCTGGCGATCATCCCTGCCGCGGTCGACGAAGTCGGCGGCCCGACGATCCTTGCGACCTTCACGGTCATCGCCGCGCTGCTGCCGATGGCCTTCGTCACCGGGCTGATGGGCCCCTACATGAGCCCGATCCCGATCAACAGCAGCCTGGGCATGGCGATCTCGCTGGCGATCGCCTTCACGGTGACGCCCTGGCTTGCGGTCAAGCTGATGAAGAGCCACGCGCCCGCGGCGACCGACGCCGAAGGCCATGTGGCACCGACGGGCCTGGCCGCGAAGCTGCCGCGGCTCTTCGAGGCGCTGCTGCGCCCGCTGCTGGACAGCGCCGCCAAGCGCTGGGTGCTGCTGGCGGCGATCCTGGGCGCGGTGCTGATGTCGGTGTCGCTGGCGACGATCCCGAACTCGCGCCTGGGCGTCGTGCTGAAGATGCTGCCCTTCGACAACAAGAGCGAGTTCCAGCTCGTGCTCGAGATGCCCGCGGGCACGCCGCTCGAGGACACGGCGGCCGCGCTGCACGAGCTCGGCGCCCATCTCGCCAGGCAGCCCGAGGTGCTGGACCTGCAGGGCTACGCCGGCACGGCGAGCCCGATCACCTTCAACGGCCTCGTGCGCCAGTACAACCTGCGCGCCGACGCCGAGCAGGGCGACCTGCAGGTCAACCTCGTCGACAAGGCGCACCGCCACGAGCAGAGCCATGCGATCGCGCAGCGCCTGCGCCCGGCGCTCGACGCCATCGCCGCGCGCCACGGCGGCAAGCTGAAGGTGGTCGAGGTGCCGCCGGGCCCGCCGGTGCAGAGCCCGCTGGTCGCCGAGGTCTACGGCCCCGACGAGGCCGGCCGCCAGCAGCTCGCGCAGCGCCTGGAAGCCGCCTTCCACGCGACACCCGACATCGCCGCGATCGACTCGAGCCTGCGTGCCGACGCGCCGCGTGCCTTCCTGCGCGTGCAGCGCCAGCGCGCCGAGTCGCTGGGCATCCCGGTCGCGCAGGTCGCGCAGACGGTGCACGCCGCGCTCTCGGGCGCCGACGCCGCCTGGCTGCACGACGGCCACAGCAAGTACCCGGTGCCGGTGCGCATCCAGCTCCCGCGGCAGGCGCAGACCGGCCTTGCCGCGCTGCTGGCCTTGCCGATGCGCGCGGCCGACGGGCGCATGGTGCCGCTGTCCGAACTCGTGCGCGTCGAGCAGGGCGTGATCGACAAGCCGCTCTTCACCAAGGACCTGCAGGGTGTCAGCTACGTCTTCGGCGACATCGGCCGTCGCGCCCAGGGCGCCGCGATCCCCGACTCGCCGCTCTACGGCCTGTTCGCGATCCGCGGCAAGCTCGCCGAGGTCGCGCTGCCCGGCAGCGGCGAGGTCGGCGAGTACTGGATCCGCCAGCCCGAGGACCCCTTCCGCCAGTACGCGGTGAAGTGGGACGGCGAGTCGCAGATCACCTACGAGACCTTCCGCGACATGGGGGCGGCCTACGGCGTCGGCCTGATCCTGATCTACCTGCTGGTGGTGGCGCAGTTCCGCAGCTACCTGACGCCGGTGGTCATCATGGCGCCGATCCCGCTGACCATCATCGGCGTCATGCCCGGGCACGCGCTGCTGGGCGCGCCGTTCACCGCGACCAGCATGATCGGCATGATCGCGCTGGCCGGGATCATCGTGCGCAACTCGATCCTGCTCGTGGACTTCATCGAGCTGCAGCTGGCGCGCGGCATGGACTTCAAGGACGCCGTCGTGCAGAGCGCCGCGGTGCGCGCGCAGCCGATCGCGCTCACCGGCCTGGCCGCGATGATCGGCGCGGCCTTCATCCTCGACGACCCGATCTTCAACGGACTGGCGATCTCGCTGCTCTTCGGCATCGCCGTGTCCACGCTGCTCACGCTCGTCGTGATCCCGGTCCTGTACTACGCGCTGGTTCGCAGGCGCATCGAAGCAGCGCCCGCAGCGCTTCCCCCAGCCGATTCCCCAACCCCTCCCACCGCAACCCAAGGAGTCTCGTCATGACCATTGATCGCTACATCCGCGTGATGGCCGGTTTCTTCGTCCTGCTGTCGCTGGCGCTCGGCGTCGAAGCCAGCCCCATCTTCGTCAGCAAGTGGTGGCTCGCCTTCACCGCCTTCGTCGGCCTGAACCTGTTCCAGTCGGGCTTCACCAACTTCTGCATGCCGAGCATCCTGCTGAGGAAGCTCGGCGTGCCCGAAGGCGGCGCCAGCTGCGGCATGCGCTGAGCAGGGGCACACCCGACCCGCGACAATGAGCGATACCCCCACCGGCACTCTCGAGGTCTGCGCCATGTCCTCCCCGATGCTCATCGACGCCGCCAAGCGCACCGAGCTGCTGAACCGCCTCAAGCGAGCGGAAGGGCAGCTGCGCGGCATCCAGCGCATGATTGAGGAGGACCAGTCCTGCATGGACATCGCCGCGCAGATGGCCGCGGTGCGCAAGGCGCTCGACGGCGCCTACGTGCGCATGACCGTGTGCTACATGCAGCAGGAGCTGCAGCAGCGGCTGCAGCTGGACGAGGCGGCCGAGGGCGAGCTGGGCACGCTGCTCGACGACGTGCAGACGCTGCTCGGCAAGGTGCGCTGAGCCTGGCCCGACCCAACCCGCCCCCATCCCCGAAAGGAGCTTCACGATGAGCCAGAGCCACGAAACCGTGCGCCTGTCGCAGCTGCAGGACTATCGCTTTCACGCGCAGTTCGGCGAGGGCATCGCCCTGCTGCAGACCGACGAGCCGCCGCCGCTGGGCCAGGGCCTGGGGCCCTCGCCGGTGCAGATGCTCGCGGCCGCGGTCGGCAACTGCCTCTCGGCCTCGCTGCTCTTTGCGCTGCGCAAGTACAAGCAGGATCCGGGCTCGATCGCCTGCGACGTCCGCGCCGAAGTCGGCCGCAACGCCGAGAACCGGCTGCGCGTGCTCTCGATGCAGGCGACGATCACGATCGGCGTGCCGGGCGACACGCTGCAGCACCTGGACCGCGTGCTCGGCAGCTTCGAGGCCTTCTGCACCGTCACCGAAAGCGTGCGCCAGGGCATCCCGGTCGCCGTCGGCGTCTTCGACGCGCACGGCGCCCAGCTGAAGTAGCCGGCCGCCGGGACTCCCTCACCTCATGAGCGCCCCCGCCTTGTCGCCGCCAGACGCGCCGCGATCGAGCCCGTCGCCGTTGAAGTACCTGTTCCCCGGCTGGTACGCGATCGTGATGGGCCTGTGCGGCCTGGCGCTCGCGTGGCATCGCGCGACGCCGCTGATGGGCGAGGCGGCCACCGCGGCGGCGCTGGGCGTCGGCCTGCTCGCCGCGGCGGTGTTCGGCGTGCTGGCGGTGGCCACGCTGCTGCGCGGCCTGCGCCACGCCGAGGCCTGGGCCGAGGACCGGCAGCACCCGGTGCGCCACAGCTTCATCGCCGCGCTGCCGATCGCCATCATCCTGCTGGCCACCGTTGCGCAGGCGCTCGGCCTGCACGGAGCACCGGTCACGCTGCTGTGGATGATCGGTGCCGCGTCGCAGCTCGTCGTCACGATCTGGGTGCTCGGCCGCTGGTGGAAGGGCAACGGCAAGGACGGGCTCTCGTGGGCCGGCATCACGCCCGCGCTCTTCATCCCCATCGTCGGCAACGTGCTCGTGCCGCTGGCCGGCGTGCCGATGGGTTATGCGCAGTGGTCGGCAGCGCAGTTCGGCGCCGGACTGCTGTTCTGGCCGGTGGTGATGATCCTGATCGGCGCCCGCATCCTCGTGCAGGGGCCCTGGCCCGAGCGGCTGCGCCCGGCGAGCTTCATCTTCATCGCGCCGCCGGCCGTGGTGGGTCTGGCCGCGCTGCAGTTCGGCGCGCCCGAGCTCCTCGCCTGGGGCCTGTGGGGCATGGCGATGTTTTCCGCCGCCTGGGTCGCGCTGCAGGCGCGCGCGATCGCCGCGCTGCCCTTCGGGCTGGCGCACTGGGGCATGTCCTTCCCGCTGGCGGCGCTGGCCGCACTCACGCTGCGCCTGGCCGGCCCGAGCGGCTTCATGGCCAACCTCGCCGTGCTCTTGCTGGCGCTGGCCTCGCTCGTCATCGCCGGCCTCGTGCTTGGCACCGTGCGCGGGCTGCGCGAGGGCACGCTGCTGGCGCCTGAGCCGGCCGGACCGACGGAGCCGGCTGCGGCCTCGCTCCGCGTGGTCGCCAGCAAGCCGTAGCATCGGGGCCTGCACTCCTGGAGGCCCCCTCGATGATCCGAC
This sequence comes from Pseudomonadota bacterium, assembly GCA_963205125.1. Classification (GTDB taxonomy): domain Bacteria; phylum Pseudomonadota; class Gammaproteobacteria; order Burkholderiales; family Burkholderiaceae_C; genus Rubrivivax. Next base: position 23,087 of record CAUJJO010000091.1, read on the forward strand.
GCCGTACCACGCTCTTCACCGCCACCGCGCTGGCCGCTGCCGCGCTGCTGCTGCAGGCGCCCGCCCACGCGCAGTCCAAGAAGGACTCGCTCGTGCTGGCGATGCAGCTCGAGCCCACGCCGGGGCTGGACCCGACGGCCGGCGCCGCCTCGGCGATCGCCGAGGTCTCGCTCTACAACATCTTCGAGACGCTGACCAAGATCCACAGCGACAGCAAGATCAGCGGCCTGCTGGCCGAGAGCTGGACGGTCAGCCCCGACGTGAAGACCTACACCTTCAAGCTGCGCCGCGGCGTGAAGTTCCAGAACGGCGAGCCCCTGGACAGCGCCACGGTGAAGTTCAGCTTCGAGCGCGCCGTCGCCAAGGACAGCGTCAACAAGGACAAGGCGGTCTTCGCCAACATCGAGCGCATCGACACGCCCGACGCGCACACCGTGGTGCTGAACCTGAAGAACGGCAACGTCGACCTGCCCTTCCAGCTCGGCCAGGGCACGGCGATCATCGTCGAGCCCAAGAGCGCGCCGACCAACGGCACCAAGCCGGTGGGCAGTGGCCCGTACAGGCTCGACGCCTGGAACAAGGGCTCGAGCGTCGTGCTCACGCGCTGGGACGACTACCGCAACGCCAAGGACGTGAAGCTGCGCCGCGTGACGATCCGCTTCATCAGCGACGTCGCGGCGCAGGCCGCGGCGCTGCTCTCGGGCGACGTCGACGTCTTCCCGCGCGTGGCGGTGCAGCGCAGCATCAAGCAGTTCGAGGGCAACAAGAAGTTCCAGGTCCTCGTCGGCGGCTCGCGCGCGAAGACCATCATGGCGATCAACAACAAGCGCAAGCCGCTGGACGACGTGCGCGTGCGCCGCGCCATCCTCGCCGCGATCGACCGCAAGGCGGTGATCGAGGGCGCGGTCGACGGCTTCGGCGTGCCCATCGGCAGCTTCTACGTGCCCGGCGCGCCGGGCTACGTCGACACCACCGGCATCAACCCCTTCGACCAGGCCAAGGCGCGCGCGCTGCTGCACCAGGCCGGCGTCACGCTGCCGCTCGAGCTGACGATGAAGCTGCCGCCGGTGAGCTACGCGCGCCAGGGCGGCGAGGTCATCGCCGCGCAGCTGGCCAAGGTCGGCATCAACGCGAAGATCGAGAACGTCGAGTGGGCGCAGTGGATGTCGGGCGTCTACGGCCAGAAGGCCTACGACCTGACGATCGTCTCGCACGTCGAGCCGCTGGACTTCGGCAACTTCGCACGCCCGAACTACTACTGGGGCTACGAGTCGCAGGCCTTCAACGAGCTGTGGGCCAAGATCAACGCCACCGTCGACGCCAACCAGCGCAACAAGCTGATGGGCGACGCGCAGAAGATGGTCGCCGAGGAGGCGGTCGCCGCCTACCTCTTCCAGCCGACCTTCATCACCGTGGCCAACGCCCGCGTCAAGGGCCTGTGGAAGGACGTGCCGCTGTCGGTCAACGACCTCGCGGCGATGAGCTGGCAGTAGACGCAGCGGCCGGCGGCTGCCGCATCGCGGCTGCCGCCGCTCCTACGGGACACGTCGGCGCAGGTCAGCCCGGCGCCGGCTGCGCGATCCACTGCCGCAACTCGATCGCGTTGCCGTCGGGATCGTGGATCTCGGCGCGTGCGTAGGTCGGGCGGGTGAGCGGGCCCCAGGTGCACGCCACTCCCTTTTCGGCCAGCGCCGCCAGCGCCGCTTCGAGGTCCTCGACCTCGAGCGCCATCAGCCGCCAGCCCAGGTGCTCGCCGGGCGGGCGCGGCGCGGGCGTCGCGTCGGTGTAGGTCATCAGCTCCACCGTCGTGCCGCCCAGGTCGAGGTAGACCAGCTTCAGCCCGGGCACCGCCATGCGCATGCGCTCGCGAAAGCCCAGCACCTCGGTGTAGAAGCGCACGGTGCGCTCCTCGTCGGTGGTGACGAGTTCGATGTGGTCGATGCGCTTGAACATGGGCTCCCTCCTGCTCCTGCAGCGCCGGTCGGCTTCAGGCGTGGGCGAGCCGGGTCGAGGGCTGCGGCGGCAGGCCCGCCAGATGCGCGTCGTCGGCCCAGCGCTCGATCATGAGCGCGCCGGCGCGCCAGTGCAGCCGGTTCAGCCCGGTGTTGGGGATGTCGCAGCGGCGCGGGCCATCCAGCGGCTGCTGGTGCGCGCTGCGCCAGAGCATGTCCAGCACGCCGCCGTGCGTCACCACGACGACGCGATGTCCGGCGTAGCGCGCGGCCAGCGTCTGCACCGCCGCGTCGACGCGCCGATAGAACGCGCCCTGGCTCTCGCCGCCGTCCGGCAGCGCGAAGTCGGCGCGATGGCGCATCCACTGCGCCAGCAGCTGCGGGTGCTCGCGCTGGATCGTCGGGAAGTCCAGGCCTTCGAGCATGCCGAAGGCCTGCTCGCGCACGCCGGGCTCGTCCATCACCGGCAGGCCCCAGGCCCGCGCCAGCGGCTGCGCGGTCTGGCGCGCGCGCCCGAGGTCGCTGCTCAGCAGGACGTCGGCGCGCTCGCCGGCCAGACGGCGCGCCAGGCGCTCGGCCTGCTCGAGGCCGGTGGCATTGAGCGGCACGTCGATCTGCCCCTGGAAGCGGTGCTGGCGGTTCCAGTCGGTCTCGCCGTGGCGGATGAAGATGAATTGGGTGCTCGGACTGGGCATGTCGACTCGGCAGGAACCTCTGTCCGTCTGAGGTGACGGCGCGGCCAGAAGGTTCAAGCATACGGCGCAACGCCTGCGCGCGCCGCAGGCTGCCGCCCGCTGCGCGCATGCCCGGGCCGGGGCCGGGTGCGGTGCGATAATTCCGCGGTTTTCACCTCGGAGATCGGCTCCTTGGACGCCCCCCGACCAAGGTGACCGTCCACCCCGGCCACGGCGCCCGGCGGTGGCGGTCGCACCCACGAACCCCCCTGCCGCGTGCGCAGACGCCAGCCGCGACCCCGGGTCGCGCCGTCACTGCCGGAGCCCGCATGCTCAACGTCTTTTCGCTGGTCAACGGCCGGCTGTTCCAGGAAGAGATCGGCGACCCCGAGGCCCTCAGCCGCGTGCAGCCGATCTGGGTCGACCTGGAGGATCCCAGCGCCGAGGAGAAGGGCTGGATCGCCGCGCGCTTCGGCCTCACCATCCCGCAGGACGCGGTCGACGAGGACATCGAGGAATCGGCGCGCTTCTACGAGGAGGACAACGGCGAGCTGCACATCCGCTCGGACTTCCTCATCGAGGGCGACGACCGCACGCCCAGCCGCAACGTGCGCGTGGCCTTCATCCTGCTGGACAACGTGCTGTTCTCGATCCACGACGAGGACCTGCCGGTGTTCCGCCTGCTGCGCCTGCGCGCGCGGCGCATCCCGGCGTTGATCGAGGACGCCAAGGACGTGCTGCTGAGCCTCTTCGACGCCGACGCCGAATATTCGGCCGATGCGCTGGAGGGCATCTACGACAGCCTGGAGCGGGTCAGCACCCGCGTGCTGCGCCAGAGCGTGGACGATGCCACCGCGGGCGAGGCGCTGGCGGCGATCGCGCGCGAGGAGGACCTGAACGGCCGCATCCGCCGCAACATGATGGACACGCGCCGCGCGCTGAGCTTCATGATGCGCAGCCGCATGCTGGATGCCGAGCAGTTCGAGCAGGCGCGCCAGATCATGCGCGACATCGACTCGCTCGATTCGCACACCGCCTTCCTGTTCGACAAGATGAACTTCCTGCTCGACGCCACCGTCGGCTTCGTCAACATCAACCAGAACAAGATCATCAAGATCTTCTCGGTGGCCAGCGTCGCGCTGCTGCCGCCGACGCTGATCGCCAGCATCTACGGCATGAACTTCCGCTTCATGCCCGAGCTCGACAAGCCCTGGGGCTACCCGATGGCGCTGGCGCTGATGCTCTCCTCGGTGATCGCGCCCTTCGTCTACTTCCGCCGCAAGGGCTGGCTCAAGAAGTAGCGTGGCTCGAGCGGGTCGAGCGGG
>CAUJJO010000092.1 GCA_963205125.1 Pseudomonadota bacterium
ACCACCCGGCCTTCCAGGACAAGGCCGTGCGCCAGGCGATGGGCCTGCTGATCGACCGCAAGGGCGTGCAGGACTTCATCTACGGCCGCACCGGCGAGGCCACGCCCAACTTCCTGAACAACCCGCCGCGCTTCAAGAGCAACAACCTCAAGTACGAGTTCAACGTCGACAAGGCCAACCAGATCCTCGAGACCGCGGGCTGGAAGAAGGGCGCCGACGGCATCCGCGCCAAGGGCGGCACCAAGCTCAAGTTCGTCTTCCAGACCTCGGTCAACCAGCCGCGGCAGAAGACGCAGGCGATCATCAAGGACGCCTGCGGCAAGGCCGGCATCGAGCTTGAGTTGAAGAGCGTGACGGCGGCGGTGTTCTTCGGCGGCGACTACGCCAACCCGGACACCTACCAGAAGTTCTGGGCCGACATGCAGATGTACACGACGACGATGACGCAGCCCGACCCGCAGGTCTTCATGGAACAGTACTGCAGCTGGGAGCTGGCGCAGAAGGAGAACAAGTGGGCCAAGCGCAACATCAGCCGCTGGCGCAGTGACGAGTACGACGCCACGCACAAGGCCGCCCAGGTCGAGCTCGACCCGGTCAAGCGCGCGGCGATGTTCATCAAGCTCAACGACCTCGTCTGCAGCGACGGCTACATCCAGCCCGTCGTCTACCGCCCACGCCCCTCGGCGGCCAACCACAAGCTGGTGACGCAGCTCTCGGGCTGGGACAACGACTTCTGGGCGCTGGCCCATTGGTACAAGGAGGCCTGAACAGGACGTCACGCACCGGCGGCGGCGGGCCGCAGCGCGCGGGCACCGGCCGGGTCGCCCGCCGATCCTCGAAACTGGAGAGACACGTCATGCACGAAAAGGAAATCCGCTCCCTGATCGAACAGGTGCGCGAAGGGGCGCTGCCGCGGCGGCAGTTCATCGGCCGCATGGTCGCCGCGGGCCTGACCGCGCCGATGGCCGGCACCCTGCTGCTGAACGCGGGCGTGGCGCAGGCGCAGACCGCGCCGGCCTACAAGCCGACCAAGCGCGGCGGCGGCGGCATGCTGAAGATCATCTACTGGCAGGGCGCGGTGCACCTGAACCCGCACTACGCCGGCGGCACCAAGGACCAGGACGCCAGCCGCATCTTCTACGAGCCGCTGGCCGGCTGGGACACCGAAGGCAACCTGATCCCCTGCCTGGCCGCCGAGATCCCGACGCGCGCCAACGGCGGTCTTTCCGCCGACGGCCGCAGCGTCACCTGGAAGCTCAAGCAGGGCGTGACCTGGCACGACGGCAAGCCCTTCACCGCCGACGACGTCCTCTTCACCGCCGCCTACGCGGGCGACCCGGCCGCGGCGATGGTCACGGTGGCGGCCTACAAGGACATCAAGCTCGTCAAGGTCGACGCCTATACGGTGCGCGTCGAGTTTCCCAAGCCCACGCCCTTCTGGTCGGAGCCGCTGACCGGCATCGTCGGCTGCATCCTGCCCAAGCATGTCTTCGAGCCCTACATGGGCGCCAAGTCGCGCGAGAACCCGGCCAACCTGAAGCCCGTGGGCACCGGGCCCTACAAGCTCACCGACTTCAAGCCGGGCGACCTGCTGCGCGCGGAGGCGAACAAGAACTACCACGTCGCCAACCAGCCCTACTTCGATTCGCTCGAGATCAAGGGCGGCGGCGACGCCACCAGCGCCGCGCGCGCGGTGCTGCAGACCGGCGAGTACGACATCGGCTGGAACCTCGCGGTCGAGGACGACATCCTCAAGCGCCTGGAGGCCGCGGGGAAGGGCAGGATGGCCTTCTACGAGGGCAGCGACATCGAGTTCGTGCTGCTCAACGTGACCGACCCCTGGAAGGAGGTCGACGGCGAGCGCGCCAGCGCCAAGAGCAAGCACCCGGCCTTCAGCGACAAGGCCGTGCGCGACGCGATGAGCCTGCTGATCGACCGCAAGGGCATCGCCGAGGTCATCTACGGCCGCGGCGCGATCACCACCGCCAACTTCCTCAACAACCCGCCGCGCTTTCGCAGCCCGAACACGAGCTACGAGTTCAACCCGGAGAAGGCCAACCAGGTCCTCGACGCGGCCGGCTGGAAGAAGGGCGCCGACGGCATCCGCGCCAAGGGCGACGTGAAGCTCAAGTTCGTCTACCAGACCTCGGTGAGCAGCCCGCGGCAGAAGTGCCAGGCGATCATCAAGGACGCCTGCGCCAAGGCCGGCATCGACCTGGAGCTGAAGAGCGTGGTGGCGGCGGTGTACTTCGGCGGCGACTTCGCCAACCCGGACACCTACCAGAAGTTCTGGGCCGACATGGAGATGTACACGACGACCATGACGCAGCCCGACCCGCAGTTCTTCATGGAGCAGTTCACCACCGACCAGATCGCCCAGAAGGCCAACAAGTGGGCCAGCCGCAACCTCGCGCGCTGGAGCAACGCGGAGTACGACGCGACCTTCAAGGCCGCGCAGGTCGAGCTCGACCCGGCCAAGCGCGCGGCGATGTTCATCAAGCTCAACGACCTCGTCGTCGCCGACAAGTACATCATTCCGCTCTTCGGCCGCCCGCGCCCCTACGGCATCGGCAACAAGCTGCGCCCTGCCCTCTCGGCCTGGGACAACATGACCTGGGCGCTGGGCTACTGGTACAAGGAAGCCTGATCCCCCCGCAACCCCGCCCGGAACGGGACCGCCCTTGTTCAACTACATCCTGCGCCGGCTGCTGATCGCGCTGCCCAGCCTGCTGGGCATCAGCCTGGTGCTCTTCGTCGTGCTGGCGCTGGCGCCCGGCGACCCCTTCGAGGAGCTGGCGACCAACCCCAACGTCCCGCCCGAGGTGCGCATGGCCCTGCGTGCGCAGTTCGGGCTCGACGACCCGGTCTGGCAGCGCTACCTGCACTGGCTCTCCAGCATGCTGAAGGGCGACTGGGGCTTCTCCTTCGTCAGCCGCATCGACGTCGACGAGCTGATCGCGCAGCGCATCCCGGTGACGCTGGCCGTGATCGGCGCCTCGCAGATCGTGGCGCTGCTGATCGCGCTGCCGGTGGGCGTGCTGGCCGCCGTCAAGCCCTACAGCTGGTTCGACCGCATCGCCAGCACGCTGGCCTTCGTCGGCTTCTCGCTGCCGACCTTCTTCACCGGCATCCTCTTCATCCTGCTGTTCTCGATCCAGCTCGGCTGGCTGCCCTTCGTCTTCCGCTCGGACATCTCGGAAACCGGCTGGGCCTGGTGGCTGGAGCAGATCAAGCAGAGCATCATGCCGGTGATGGTGCTGGCGATGTTCCAGGCCGCGAGCTGGATGCGCTACGTGCGCAGCTCGGTGCTGGACGTGATCCGCCTGGACTACGTGACGACGGCGCGCAGCAAGGGCCTGAAGGAGAGCGTCGTCATCAACAAGCACGTGGTGCGCAACGCCATGATCCCGGTGGTGACGCTGATCGCGCTGCAGCTGCCGCAGCTCTTCGGCGGCGCCATCGTCACCGAGCAGATCTTCCGCATCCCCGGCATCGGCTCGCTGCTGATCGACGCCATCCTGCGCAACGACACGCCGGTCGTGATGGCCATCACCTTCGTGCTGAGCGCGCTGGTGATCCTCTTCAACCTCCTTGCCGACGTCGTCTATGGCTGGCTCGACCCCCGCATCAGCTACCGCTGAAGCCGCCGCGCCGCTGGGCAAGGCGATCGCCAGCGTCTCGCCCTGGACCGAGGCGTGGCGGCGCTTCAAGCGCCACCGCCTCGCCTACTGGAGCCTGTGGATCCTCGCCGCGCTGGCGCTGGCGGTCCTGCTGGGCCCGCTGCTCTACAAGGTCGGCATCAACGACATCGACTTCAAGGCGCGGCTGGCCACGCCCTCGGCCACGCATCCCATGGGCACCGACGACCTCGGCCGCGACATGCTCGCGCGCATGCTCTACGGCGGGCGCATCTCGCTGGCGGTGGGGCTGGCGGCGATGCTGATGGCGATCACCGTGGGCGTCGTCATCGGCGCCGTCGCCGGCATCTCGCGCGGCTGGGTCGACGCCGCGCTGATGTGGCTCACCGACCTCTTCCTGAGCCTGCCGCAACTGCCGCTGCTGCTGCTGCTGATCTTCCTCTTCCGCGAGACGCTGAAGAGCCTCTTCGGCCTGGAGGTCGGCATCTTCATCCTCATCGTCGCGGTCATCGGCGGCTTTCGCTGGATGCCGGTGGCGCGCCTCGTGCGCGCGCAGTTCTTCTCGCTGCGCGAGAAGGAGTTCGTCGAGGCGGCGCGCGCGCTCGGCGCCAGCGTGCCGCGGCAGGTGGTGCGCCACATCCTGCCCAACAGCCTGGGGCCGGTGATCGTCGCGGCGACCATCGACGTCGCCGCGGCCATCATCGCCGAGAGCACGCTGTCCTTCCTGGGCCTGGGCTTCCCGCCCGACATCCCGACCTGGGGCCGCATCCTCTACGACGGGCGCGACTTCATGGACATCGCCTGGCACTGGGCGATGTTCCCCGGCATGGCGATCTTCGTCGCCGTGCTGACGATCAACTTCATCGGCGACGGGCTGCGCGACGCGCTCGATCCGCGCCGCGTCCTGTGAGCGCGGGCACGGCATGGCACTGCTGGACATCCGGGGCCTGAAGACCCACTTCAAGACCGACGACGGCTGGATGCACGCCGTCGACGGCGTCGACATCGCCATCGACGCCGGCCAGACCGTCTGCGTCGTCGGCGAGTCCGGCTGCGGCAAGAGCGTCACCGCCAAGACGGTGCTCAAGCTGATCGACATGCCGCCGGGCCGGATCGTCGCCGGCCAGGTGCTCTGGCAGGGCCGCGACCTGGTGCCGCTGTCGGCAGCCCAGATGCAGAAGATCCGCGCCAAGGAGATCGCCATCGTCTTCCAGGAGCCGATGACGAGCCTGAACCCGGTCTTCACCATCGGTGAGCAGATCGCCGAGAGCGTGCGCCTGCACGAAGGCCTTTCGCGCGCCGAGGCGATGAACCGCGCGGTCGAGATGCTCAGGCTCGTCAACATCCCGACGCCCGAGCGCCGCGTCAAGGACTACCCGCACCAGTTCAGCGGCGGCATGCGCCAGCGCGTGATGATCGCCATCGCACTGGCCTGCAACCCCAAGCTGCTGATCGCCGACGAGCCGACGACGGCGCTCGACGTGACCATCCAGGCGCAGATCCTCGACCTGATGCAGGACCTGAAGGAGCGCCTGGGGATGGCGGTGATGCTGATCACGCATGCCATGGGCGTGGTCGCCGAGGTCGCGCAGAAGGTGGTCGTGATGTACGCCGGCAAGGTGGTCGAGGAGGCGCCGGTGGCGCCGCTCTTCGCGCGGCCGCTGCACCCCTACACGCAAGGCCTGATCCGCTCGATCCCGCGCATCGACCTCGCCGCCACGCACAAGACGCGGCTGGAAGCCATTCCCGGCACCGTGCCCAAGCTGATCGAGCCGCGCGAGGGCTGCCGCTTCGCCGCGCGCTGCCGCTACGCCATCCCCGAGTGCAGCGCGGCGACGCCGCCGCTGCGTGAGCTGGGCCCCGGCCACAAGGTCGCCTGCATCCTGGCCGAGCGCATCCAGGAGCGCCTGCAGGAAACGCGATGAGGCGATGACGCCATGACGCCATGAGCGCCCCACTTCTGCAAGTCAAGAACCTGGTCAAGCAGTTCCCCATCCGCGGCGGGCTGCTGCAGCGCGTCGTCGACCGCGTGCACGCCGTCGACGACGTGAGCTTCGACCTGGCGGCCGGCGAGACGCTGGGCGTCGTCGGCGAATCCGGCTGCGGCAAGAGCACGACCGGGCGCTGCATCCTGCGCCTGATCGAGCCGACCTCCGGAGAGGTCCGCTTCGACGGCAAGGACGTGAGCGGCGCCGGCAAGGAGGAGCTGCGGGCGCTGGCGCGCGACATGCAGATCATCTTCCAGGATCCGTATGCGAGCCTGAACCCGCGCATGACGGTGGCGGCGATCATCGGCGAGGCGCTGACCATCCACAAGCTGGCGCCCACGCGCGCCGCATACGACGCCCGCATCGTCGAGCTGCTCGAGACGGTGGGACTGTCGGCCGACCACATGCGCCGCTACCCGCACGAGTTCTCGGGCGGCCAGCGCCAGCGCATCGGCATCGCGCGGGCGCTGGCCGTCAAGCCCAAGCTCGTCGTCTGCGACGAGGCGGTGAGCGCGCTCGACGTCTCGATCCAGGCGCAGGTCATCAACCTGCTGGAAGACCTGCAGGAGCAGTTCGGCCTGACCTACGTCTTCATCGCGCACGACCTCTCGGTGGTCGAGCACATCAGCGACCGCGTCGCGGTGATGTACCTCGGCCGCATCGTCGAGATCGCGCCGGCCCGGGACCTCTACCGCACGCCGCGCCACCCCTACACCGAGGCCCTGCTGTCGGCGGTGCCCATCCCCGATCCCGGCCTCGTGCGCCAGCGCATCCGGCTGCAGGGCGATGTCCCGAGCCCCATCCATCCGCCTTCCGGCTGCCATTTCCACACCCGCTGCCCGATCGCGCAGAAGGGCTTGTGCGACGTGCAACGGCCCGAACTGAAGGCGGTCAGCGACGCCGGGCACCAGGTCAGCTGCCACCTGCGCAGCTGAGGCGCTGCCGCCACGGCACCGCCGCACCGCACCGCTGCACCGCGGCGCCGGCCTATGATGCGGGCTGTCCACCCTGCGGATCCGAATCGTTCCCTTCACCTTTCCCTTCCCCTACCCCTTCCCAACCGCGAGACCAAGGCCGACCCATGTACAAGCGAATCCTCGTTCCCGTCGATGGCTCCACCTTCGCCGAGCAACTGCTCGCCCCGGCGTCGCAGGTCGCGCGCGCCACGCATTCGGAGCTGGCCGTGCTGCGCGTCGTCGACAACGCGGAAGATCACAGCGCCGCGGCGCGCTACGCGCAGGAGCTCGCCGCACCGCATGGTGCGCAGGCCATCTGCCTGCCCACGCAGCTCGAGGGCGTGGCCGCGACCATCCGCGACGAGGCGCGCCGCGTTCCCGGCACGCTGGTGGCGATGTGCTCGCACGGCCGCAGCGGCGCGATGCAGGCGCTCTTCGGCAGCGTCGCGCTCGAGGTGCTGCGCGCGCTCGGCGAGCCGGCGATCGTCTTCCGGCCGACGCCGGAGGGCCCGCCTGCGCTGTCCAAGGTCGGCCGCGTCGTGCTGCCGCTGGACGGCAGCAAGCTCTCCGAGTCGATCATGCCGCAGGCAGCGGAGCTGGCGAAGTGGCTCGGCGGCCGCATCATCGTCGTCTCGGTGATCGAACCCTCGGTCAAGCTGAGCGCCGACGTGCCGGCCAGCGACGTGCAGGAATCGGGCTACGTGCGTGCCCGCGCCCGCGAGCTGCACGAGCGCTACGGCGTCGAAGCGAGCTGGGAAGTGCTGCACGGCAAGCCGCAGGAGGCGATCCCGAGCTTCGTGCGCAGCCTGGGTGATGCGATGCTGGCGATGTGCACGCACGGCCACAGCGGGCTGCGCGCGGTGATGGCCGGCAGCGTCACCGCGCACTGCATGCGCGAGGCGCAGGTGCCCGTGTTCGTTCGCGTGCCCTGAGCCGTGCAGCGCCGCGCCATCGATCCCTGGACCTGGCAGGACGCGTTCGACTTCTCGCACGCGATCGAGGTCGTCGGCGCGCACGCGCTGGTCTTCTGCGCCGGCCAGGTCTCGGTCGACGACGAGGGCCGCCCGCTGCACGCCGGCAACATGCGCGCGCAGTTCGAGCGCGCGCTGGACAACCTCGAGCGCGTGCTGGCGCAGGCCGGGCTCGCGCTCGCCGACCTGACGCGGCTGAACTACTACGTGACGGACGTTCCCGCCTTCCTGGCCGCGGTGCCCGAAGTCGGGCCCAGGCTCAGGCGCGCCGGCTGCAAGCCGGCGTCGACCCTGCTGGGCGTCCAGCGCCTGGCGATGCCCGAGCTGATGATCGAACTCGAGGCCACTGCCGCCCGCGGCCCGGTCCAGGGACCGGACGGCGCCTGACGGAAAAGCCCGCACCGGCGTGCCGGCGCGGCGCCGGTGCCAGCATGGCGCCTGCAAGGCGCCCTTGGATCGCGCCACAGGAGAGCCGACGTGAAGATGTCGATGTACCAGGCCAGCGTCCCCCGCCTGGCCAAGCTGCTCGAGAACCTCTCGGGAATCCTTGCCAAGGCGCAGGCGCATGTCGATGCCGGCCATGCCGACATGGCCGCGCTGATGGATGACCGGCTGATCGCCGACATGTATCCCTTCTCCAAGCAGGTGCAGATCGCCTGCGACAAGGCGCGCAGCGTGGTGGCGCGGCTGGCCGACCTCGAGGTCCCCAAGTACGCCGACGACGAGACGACGCTCGCGCAGTTGCAGGAGCGCATCGCGCGCAGCGTCGCCTTCATCCGCAGCGTGCCGCCCGAGCGCATCGACGGCACCGAGGACAAGGTCGTCGAGCTGCCGGTCACCGGCAAGCTCACGCGCTACAGCGGCATGCAGCTGCTGCTCGGGCACTCGGTGCCCAACGTCTACTTCCACGCCGTCACCGCCTACAACCTGCTGCGGCGCAACGGCGTGCCGGTCGGCAAGCGCGACTTCCTCGGCGAACCCTGAGGCGGGCGCCGCCCAGCGCGCGGCGTGCGAAAGTGGCGCTTGCCGGCGCTTGCCGGCGCTGCGCCGATGGCATCATCGTGCGTGCCTTGGGGCGGCTCATCCACGGAGGAGCGTGACACCCTAGCAAGCCACTCGGGCGCAAGGTCGGCCGCTCCTGGCTGCCGGGCCGGGGCTCGTATGCAACGCGCACGGGCCGCGGACGCCGGGCAGAACCCGCGACGGCTGCTTCGACATGCCCGCCGAGGTGCCCGCGATGAACCATGCCGCCTTGATCCACCAGCCTGTCCGCCGCACCGGCACAGGCGACGTCGACGAGTTCCAGCTCCCGCTGGCGGGGCTGTACGCCGACCTGGAGCTGGGGACTGCCTCGCTGCGCCTGCCCGCCGAGTGCCTGGAGCAGCCCGGCCTCGTGCAGCTTCGCCTGCTCGCCGCCTGGCAGCGCGACCTCGCGCGCTACCGTGACGCCGCGCTGCGCCGCCTCGCCGACGAACTCGCCGAGTCCTCGCCCGGCTGCAGCGCCGATGCCCAGCTCGAGCTGCTGCGCTCGACCTGCGCGGCCCTGCACATCGACATCGCCGACCGGTTCGGCGGCAAGAGCACGGATCCATGAGCGAGGCCGCCCCTCCCCGCCGGACCGGGGGTGCGCACCGGGCCTGGGCGCAGCTTGCCCGCGCGGTGGCGCCTGCACCGCCCGGTGGCCCGAACGCGACGCTTGCCGACGAGCAGTTGACCATGGTGCTCGGCCACACCCGGCTGGGCACGCTGATGGCCACGGCCTTTGCCGTCTTCCTGGCCTTGTCGCTGCGCGGCGTCGCGCTGCAGGGCTGGGTGATCGACCTCTGGCTGGCGGCCAAGCTGGCGGTGGCAGCGGTGCGCATCGGCCTTGGCCTGCGCTACGAACGGCTGCGCCAGGGCGGCGAAGTCCCGGACGGCGCGCGCTGGCGCAGGCTCACGGACGCCTGGCTGCTCGTCGACGGCACGGTCTGGGGCGTGGCCGGGCTGCTGCTGGCCGCCTCGGCCATGCATCTGGCCTCGCTGGTGGCCGCGGTGATGGCCTGCGTCGGCTGCGTCGCGACCTTCGGGCTGCAGCACAGCCGACGCGCGACCGCCGCCTACGTGGCACCCATCCTCTCGCTGTCGGCACTGGGCCTGCTGCTGCGCGGCGACGAGTTCGGCAGCATCGGCGGCACCGGGCTGCTGGCGCTGCTGGCACTGCTGCTGCTCACCGCGGCCGGGTCCGAGCGACGGCTGGCGCAGGGGCTGGCGCTGCGCCTGCAGGCGCAGGCGCGGATGGTCGAGAAGGACGAGGCGCTGAAGCTGGCGATGCGCGAGAGCGCCGCCAAGACGCAGTTCATGGGCAGCCTCAGCCACGAGTTGCGCACGCCGCTGCACGGCATCCTGGGCGTGGCGCGCCTGCTGCACCTGGAGGCGCAGGACGCTGCGCTGGCACGCCGCGTCGAGCTGATCGAATCCTCCGGCATGCACCTGCTGGGCCTCATCAACGACCTGCTCGAGGTGGCCCGGCTCGAATCGGGCCGCTTCACGGTGCGCCACGAGCGCTTCGACCTTGCCGACCTCGTGCGCACGCTGGGCGATGTCTACACGGTGCGCGCCGAGGACTCGGGGCTGGCCTTCGCGCTCGACGCCCGGCTGCCCGATCCCTGCTGGGTGGTCGGTGACGCGGTCCGCGTGCGCCAGGTGCTGCACAACCTGCTGGGCAACGCCGTCAAGTTCACCCCGCAGGGCACGATCACGATGCGGGTGCGGCGCAGCGAAGCCGACGGCAGCACCCGCATCGAGGTCGAGGACACCGGCCCCGGCATCGCAGGCGGCGATCTGCATGCCGTCTTCGACGCCTTCCAGCAGGCCGCCGCGCCGAAGAGCCGCCCGCTCGAAGGCACGGGCCTGGGCCTGTTCATCTCGCGCGACCTGGCGCGGGCGATGGGCGGCGACCTCATCCTGCAGAGCGAGGCCGGCCGCGGGACGCGCGCGAGCTTCACGCTGCGGCTGCCGGCGGCCGGTGCCCTCGCCGAACACGACGCCGTGCTGCCGCCGACGCTTTCGCGCGGCGCCAGCCTGTGCGTGCTGGTGGCCGAGGACGACGACGTGAACGCGCTCATCGCCACCGCCTTCCTCGAGCACCAGGGCATGCGGGCCGAGCGCGTGCGCGACGGTGCGCAGGCGGTGCGCCATGCGCTGCGCGACGTGAACCGCCCCGACCTGGTGCTGATGGATTGCCGCATGCCCGGCATGGACGGCCTCACCGCGACGCGCCAGATCCGCGCCCAGGAACAGGCTCTTGGCCTGCCGCGGCTGCCCATCATCGCGCTGACTGCCAACAGCTGCGAGCAGACCCGCCTGCAGTGCCAGGCTGCCGGCATGGACGGCTTCCTCGGCAAGCCCTACACGAAGGAGGACCTGGCTCGCCTGCTGCAGGACCTGCTGCCCAAGGCGCACGAACTGCAGGATCCGCCGCCGCCGCCGCCTCCCCCGCCGCAGGCGGTCGACGTGGCCTAGACCGCGTCCGCGAGCCCGAGCCCCAAGGCCTGCGCCGGATGCCGCTGCGCCGCCCGTGGCGAGCGCAGCGGCGGCTGCAGCCGAGGCGGCACTGCGTGCGGGAGCTGCAGGTCGTCGTGCTGCGTCTCGATCATGAAGGCGTAGAGCGGATGGCCTTGCTCGGCCCAGGTCCGCCGCGCCGCGGCCACGTCGAAGCACAGGATGCGATGCAGCAGGCCCCCGGTGTGCGCCAGCGGCAGCAGCCGGTCGTCGCCGAAGACGTCGACGAAGCCCAGGCGCTGGTAGTTGCGGATCAGCGAGGCCTTGCGCGCGCCGATCACCATCGCCTGCACCCGCTGCGCGAGGCAGAACAGGTAGCTCGCCTTCATCAGGCACAGCTTGACCAGCGGGTCGGCGCCCAGGAGCACCGCCAGCCGGGTGATCTCGGCGCGCCCGCACGCCGCCAGCCGCTCGGGCAGCGGGACGCTGTGCTCGAGCATCAGCGGCCCGTGCACGCTAGTCTGGATGCGCATCGTGCCGATCGCCTCGCCGCTGGCCTTGTCGCGGCAGAGGAAGACGGTGGTCGCGGGGTGGCGGTCGATCTCGTCGGGCTCGGCCAGGGTGCGGCCGAGCTCCGGCAGATGGTGGCCATAGGCCTGCGCCCGCACGGCGCAGGCTTCGAGCAGCTGCACGTGGCCCGAGACCGGGAAAAGCGAGAAGTCCAGCGCGCTCTTGCTCATCACGCTCCCGTGCCGTCCTGACGTTCCTCGGCGAGATTGCACCCGACCACGGCTTGCGGCCTTGATCTGACGCAGCCCTGTGTGCGCGACCGCGCCGCCCATCCCGGCGCGATCCCCACGCCCGAGGTGGCGGGCGCAAGCGGGTGGTGGCCGAACAGGGCCGGACCGGGTGAGTCAGGCGCTGGGCAGACCCGCGGCGTCGAAGATGCCCTCGAAGAGCACCGAGCTCAAGTAGCGTTCTCCCGAATCGGGCAGGACGACGACGATGGTCTTGCCGGCGTTCTCGGGCTTCTTCGCCAGACGCAGCGCCGCGGCCGCCGCGGCGCCGCTGGAGATGCCGCAGAGGATGCCTTCCTCGCGCATCAGGCGCCGCGCCATGCTCACCGCCTCGTCGTTGCCGACGGTCTCCACGGCGTCGATCAGCGACAGGTCCAGAATCTCCGGGATGAAGTTCGCGCCCAGGCCCTGGATCTTGTGCGGCCCCGGCTGCAGCGCGAGGCCAGCACGCTTCTGCGAGATCAGCGGGCTGCCCTCGGGCTCGACGGCGACCGTGGTCACCGCCAGGCCCTTGCCCTTCTTCAGGTAGCGCGAGACGCCGGTGAGCGTGCCGCCGGTGCCCACGCCGGCCACGAAGAGGTCGACGCGGCCCTCGCAGTCCTCGTAGATCTCGGGGCCGGTGGTCGACTCGTGGATGGCCGGGTTGGCGGGGTTCTTGAACTGCTGCAGCAGCACGTACTTGCCCGGGTCGCTGGCGACGATCTCCTCGGCGCGGGCCACCGCGCCGCTCATGCCCTTGGCGCCTTCGGTGAGCACGAGCTTGGCGCCGTAGGCCAGCAGCAGCTTGCGCCGCTCGATGCTCATCGTGTCGGGCATGGTGAGCGTGATCGGGATGCCGCGCGCCGCGGCGACGAAGGACAGCGCGATGCCGGTGTTGCCGCTCGTGGCCTCCACGAGTTCCTTGCCGGGGCCAAGCAGCCCGCGCTTCTCGGCGTCCCAGATCATCGCGGCCCCGATGCGGCACTTCACCGAGTAGGCCGGGTTGCGGCCCTCGATCTTGGCCAGCACGGTGGCCTTGGCGCCGTCGGTGACGCGGTTCAGGCGCACCAGCGGCGTGCGGCCGATGGAAAGCGAGTTGTCGTCGTAGATCCGGGTCATCGGGGTATCTCCTGGCAGCTTGCTTGTGGTTTCGTCGCTTCGTGGTCTCGTGGCCGACCGGTCAGGGCCGACCACCCGCGCGGCTTCGGTTCGCGCCGCAGGCGGAAAGCGGATTGTGCCAAGCAGGCGCGCCCGCCCGGCGATCGCCCGTGGTGCCCGTGGTGCCGGGAGGGCGAACCTATAATCGCTCTTTACCACCACGGCAAATCCATGACCAAGTTCGTCTTCGTCACCGGCGGTGTGGTGTCCTCGCTGGGCAAGGGCATCGCGGCGGCGTCGCTCGCGGCCATTCTCGAGTCGCGCGGCCTGAAGGTCACGCTGATCAAGCTGGACCCCTACCTCAACGTCGATCCGGGCACGATGAGCCCGTTCCAGCACGGCGAGGTCTTCGTCACCGACGACGGCGCCGAGACCGACCTCGACCTCGGCCACTACGAGCGCTTCATCACCACGCGGATGACGCGCAGCAACAACTTCACCACCGGCCAGATCTACAAGAGCGTGCTCGAGAAGGAGCGCCGCGGCGACTACCTCGGCAAGACGGTGCAGGTGATCCCGCACGTCACCAACGAGATCCAGGACTACGTGCGCCGCGGCGCGGTCGACGTCGACGTGGCCATCGTCGAGATCGGCGGCACGGTGGGCGACATCGAGAGCCTGCCCTTCCTCGAGGCGGTGCGCCAGATGAGCCTCAAGCTCGGCAGCGCCAACTTCGCCTTCGTGCACCTGACCTACGTGCCCTGGATCGCCGCGGCCGGCGAGCTCAAGACCAAGCCGACGCAGCACACGGTGCAGAAGCTGCGCGAGATCGGCATCCAGCCCGATGCGCTGCTGTGCCGCGCCGACCGCTACATTCCCGAGGACGAACGCGACAAGATCAGCCTCTTCACCAACGTGCCGCTGCACGGCGTGATCTCGGTGCCCGACGTCGACACCGTCTACAAGGTGCCGCGCGTGCTGCACGAGCAGGGCCTGGACGAGCTGATCTGCATGAAGCTGCGCCTGCTCACCCGCCCGGCCGACCTGCGCCGCTGGGACAACCTGGTGCACGAGCTGGCCAACCCGCGCGGCACGGTGACGGTGGGCATGTGCGGCAAGTACACCGACCTCTCGGACTCCTACAAGTCGCTCAACGAGGCGCTGCGCCACGCCGGCATCCACAACCACGCCAAGGTCGAGATCGAGTACATCGACGCCGAGACGCTGGATGCGCAGAACGTGCACGCGCTCTCGCGGCTGGATGCCATCCTCGTGCCCGGCGGCTTCGGCAAGCGCGGCATCGAGGGCAAGATCCTCGCCGCGCAGTACGCGCGCGAGAACGGCATCCCCTACCTCGGGATCTGTCTGGGCATGCAGGTCGCCACCATCGAGTTCGCGCGCCACGTCGCCGGCCTCGCGGGGGCGAATTCGACCGAGTTCGACCCCGACTGCGCGCATCCGGTGATCGCCCTCATCGAGGAGTGGCAGGACCGCGACGGCTCGATCCAGACGCGCAGCGCGGGCTCGGACCTCGGCGGCACCATGCGCCTGGGCGCGCAGAGCTCCGACGTGAAGCCCGGGACGCTCGCGCACCGCATCTACGGCCCCGTCGTCACCGAGCGCCACCGTCACAGCTACGAGGCCAACGTGAACTACCTGGAAGCGCTGCAGCAGGCCGGCCTCGACGTCAGCGCGCTCACCCAGCGCGAGCAGCTCACCGAGATCGTCGAGCTGCCGCAGTCGCTGCACCCCTGGTTCATGGGCGTGCAGTTCCACCCCGAGTTCAAGAGCACGCCCTGGGACGGCCACCCGCTGTTCAGCGGCTACATCAAGGCCGCCCTCGAGCGCCACGCCAGGCGCAACGCCACCGCCCGGCCCGAGGTGGCGGCGTGAAGCTCTGCGGCTTCGAGGTCGGGCTGACCCAGCCCTTCTTCCTCATCGCCGGCCCCTGCGTGATCGAGAGCGAGGGCCTGCAGATGGACGTCGCCGGGCAGCTGAAGGAGATCACTTCGGCGCTGGCCATTCCCTTCATCTTCAAGAGCAGCTTCGACAAGGCCAACCGCAGCAGCGGCGCCAGCTTTCGCGGCCCCGGGATCGACAAGGGCCTCACGATCCTCGCCAAGGTCAGGCGCGAGCTCGGCGTGCCGGTGCTCACCGACGTGCACGACGCCGCGCAGATCGCCGAGGTGGCCGAGGTCGTCGACGTGCTGCAGACCCCGGCCTTCCTGTGCCGGCAGACCGACTTCATCCGCGCCGTGGCGCAGAGCGGCAAGCCGGTGAACATCAAGAAGGGCCAGTTCCTCGCGCCCCACGACATGAGGAACGTGATCGACAAGGCCCGCGCCGCGGCGCGCGAGAAGGGCCTGCCCGAGGACGTCTTCATGGCCTGCGAGCGCGGCGCGAGCTTCGGCTACAACAACCTCGTCTCCGACATGCGCAGCCTCGCGATCATGCGCGAGACCGGCGCGCCGGTCGTCTTCGACGCCACGCACAGCGTGCAGCTCCCCGGCGGCCAGGGCACGAGCAGCGGCGGCCAGCGCGAGTTCGTCCCGGTGCTGGCGCGCGCGGCGGTCGCCGTCGGCGTCGCCGGCCTCTTCATGGAGACGCATCCGGATCCGGCGCACGCGCTGTCGGACGGTCCGAACGCGGTACCGCTGCGCCACATGAAGGCGCTGCTCGAACAACTGCAGTCGCTGGACCTCGTCGTCAAGGCGCAGCCGCTGCTGGAAGACGACTTCACCTGCTGAGAATCAAGGAGCGCCATGCCCAGTGCCTACGTCATCGCCAACGTGCACGTCACCGACCCCGTGCAGTACGAGGAGTACAAGAAGTTCTCGAGCCTCGCCATGCAGGCGCACGGCGCCGAGGTCTGCGTGCGCGGTGGCGCGAGCGAGGTGCTGGAAGGCGACTGGACACCCGAGCGGCTGGTGGTCCTGAAGTTCGCCAGCGTGGACAAAGCGCGAGCCATCTTCGCCTCCCGCGATAACGCACGGGCGCGC
>CAUJJO010000093.1 GCA_963205125.1 Pseudomonadota bacterium
CATCCTCGACATCACCCCCACCAAGCTGCACGAGCGCGTGAGCGTCATCCTCGGCTCGAAGAACGAGGTCGAACGCGTCACCGCCTACCACGCCGAAGGCAACGAACCGGCCTGAGCCCCAGGCAACACCCAGGCGCGCCCTTGCATCACCTGCCACCACCCGATTTCCAGCTATACTGGCGGGCTTGTTGCCGGTGTAGCTCAGTTGGTAGAGCAGCGCATTCGTAATGCGAAGGTCGACAGTTCGAGTCCGTCCATCGGCACCAATGAAATCAAGGGGTTAGCGGCTTTTGCCTCTAGCCCCTTTCCCTTTCCTGGCGTTCATGTAGGGGCCGTGTAGCGACAAGCACACCATTCCCATCAGCCGGGAGCCAAACCTCAGCCGCGCACCGGCTCGATTCGTACCACGGCGCGGCCGCCGACGGCCTGCGCGTAGCGCTGCAGCGTGCGCAGCGACGGAGGGCGCTTTCCGCTTTCCAGCCGGGCAATCGTGCTCTGCGTCGTGCCCATGCGCGCAGCCACTTCGTCTTGGGTGAGTCCCGCGCGTGCGCGGGCAGCCACCAGCTCGCGGGCGGCCTCGAATTCCGGCGCCAGGGCGTCATATTCCGTGCGCGTTGCCGCGTCCGCCAGCAACTGCGCCTTTACGTGCTTCAGGGACTTCATGCAGCGCTCTCCAGTCTCTTGCGGGCGGTTTCCAGTGCTTTGCGTGGCGTCGCTTGCGTCTTCTTCGTGAAGACGTGGAGCACCAGCAGCCGGCGCCCGTGCATTGCCGCGTAGACAGCCCGCGCGATACCGTCCCGCCCCTGCATTCGCATTTCCCACAGCTTGCCTTGCAGCGGGCGCACGTGAGGCAGTCCGACTTGCTGCGGACCGAAGTTTTCCAGAAGCTCGGCGATGCGCAGGAAGCGCGCGCGCATGTCGGCCGGAAGGGCTTGCAGCTCGGCTTCGGCCTTGGGATGAATGGCAACGGCCCACATACCGAATTATCCGCTTTTTGCTATGTCGGACAACCCGGCGAAGCCCGGCAGCGGGCGATGCCGCAGCGTCGATACTCACGCCTGCCAGCGTCAGCACGTAGTCTCCGATGCGCTGCAGGAACGGGCACAGGGCGTCGACACTGCGCGGCCGGTAGCCTTCGGCCGTGGCGCTCGGGCGGTGCCCCACCACTTGCGCAATCGCACCAGCAGGAGCGCCCGCAGCCTCGCCCAGCAGCGAGAAGGAACGGCGCAGGCCGTGCAGCGTCAGCCGCTCGATGCCGGCCTCTCTCAGTGTGCGCTCGTGGCTTGCGCGGGGGTCCGCGATGCCGCCGGACTTGCTCGTGCTGCCGAAGACGTACGGGCTCGGGCTGCCCTCGGCATCCTTGCCACGCGGCAGCGCGGCCAGCATCGCGGCCATGTAGTCCGACAGGGGAATCGTTCGGATGTCGGCCACCTTGTCGGCAATCGTCAGCGTGCGCCAGCGGAAATCCACTGCGTCCCAGCGCAGTGCGGCCATTTCCTCGCGCCGCCGGCCGTCACCTGCACGCGCAGGCCCAGGCAGTCAGCATCACACAGGAAGGCTTGCGCCTTGCCGAATTGCCCGCCCGTGACCTCACCACAAGTAACGAGGCTGCCCTGCCCGAGCGTGCGGGCTGCCCTTTTTGTAGCCGTCGCCGCAACTTCGCTGCCGGCTTGCGGGCATCAGCCTAGCTGGGGACAAACGGCGTCTAGGCGGCGATCACACTCAGGCGCAGACCCAGGGCGTGCAGCACCTTCTGCAGCGTCGCCAAGGTCGGGTTGCCGTTCTCGCCCAGCGTGCGAAACAACGTCTTGTCGCCCACGTCGGCGCGGCGGGCCACGGCAGCCATGCCGTGCGCAGCAGCGACTTTCCGCAGTGCCGCCACCAGCGCGGCCGGATCCTCGAGTTCCATGACGGCATCAAGGAAGGCGGCGGCTTCTTCCGGATCTGTCAGGGCAGCGGTCAGCGACTCGTCATAGCTCTTGTCTCGCGGCGCATTCATGGTGAACCCCTTCGCTTCCAATCGGCCAGGTACTCGACCGCTTGCCCGATGGCGCGGTCTTGGTCGCCTTTGTCGCTGCCACACAGCAGCAGCACCAGCACCGGCCCCTGTCGGCTCAGGAACACGCGGTAGCCCGGCCCATGGTCTACGCGCAGTTCCTGCACCCCGTCGCGCAACGGCTTGCAATCGCCGAAGTTGCCGGCCCTGACACGTTCCAGCCGCGCGCGAATCTTTGCCCTTGCCGTGCGGTCTTTCAGCTCGTTCAGCCATTGCTCGAACGGCGCGCGCTGCTGGGCGTCGATGTAGATGCGAACGTCCATCATGGTATCTTAAAAGGCACCATCAAGCCACCACGCGCAGCCCTCCCCCGCGGCGGCGACTTTCTGCGCATCGAACTTCACGCCGGCCAGGGCCAGAACATGGCCTTCGATGCGCTGCAGGAATCGGCACGCCGGCGGCGGCCTCGCGCTTCATGCGTTCCCAGTCAGTGCCGGTCGGCTTCAGGACCGTGGGCTTCTTGCCAGCGGGCATAGAACGTCCTTTCCTGTCTCGAGGCGCGGCGAGGGAAATCGCCCGCACCTCGCGCGGTTCACGCAGCACGTAGACCAGCACCAGCACTACGCTGGCCGCCCCCCCACGGCGCGCTTGCCAACATTCAGCTTCACCCCAGCGCCGCGCGCACCGCCGGCAGTTGCCGGCGCGACACCGGCAGCCACTCGTCGATCGGCGCCACGCGCACCGCCCAGGCCTCCTCGCCGCCCGGTTCGGCGTGACGGCGCAGTTCGCGCACGGCGCGGGCGGCAACCAGGGCGTTGCGGTGGATGCGGATGAAGCCCGCGCCCAGGCGGCGTTCGAGGTCGGTGAGCGAGTCGTCCAGCAGATGCGAATGCTCTGCCGTGCGCAGGGTGACGTACTTCTGCTCGGCCTTGAGCAGCAGCACCTCGGCCACCGGGATGCGGCGCAACTGGCCGCGGTCGTGCGCGACGAGCACCGGCTCCTCGGTCAGCGCCGCGCCCTGGCTGGCCACCGGCCAGCGCCGCTGCACGACGCGCTGCAGCGCCGCCTGCAGGCGCTCGCGGCGCACCGGCTTGGTGAGGTAGTCGACGGCGTCGAGCTCGAAGGCGCGCAGCGCGTGGCTGCCGTGCGCGGTGACGAAGACGACCGCGGGCGGCTGCGGCAGCGCGCGCAGAGCCGCCGCAAGCTGCATGCCGTCGCGCCCAGGCATGCGGATGTCCAGCAGCACGAGGTCGCAGGGCTGCGCCTGCAGCAGGGCCAGCGCGCTGCTTGCGTCCGCCGCCTCGCCCGTCACCTCCACCGGCGGCTCGTGCAGTTCCTGCAGCAGCGTGTGCAGACGCATGCGCGCAAGCGGCTCGTCGTCGACGATCAGGGTGCGCAGCAAGGGCGTCACAGCGGCACCGTGATGCGGGCGTGAAAGCCCGCGTCGTCGCGCCAGGTCTCGCACTGGCCGGCGAGGTCGTGCAGCAGCCGCAGGCGCTCGCGCACGTTGTCCAGCGCGATGCCGTGGCCGGTCGGCGAAGGCTCGTCGCCGACGCTGTTGTGCACGGTGACGAGCGCCTGCCCAAGGCGAGCCTGCACCTCGATGCGCACCTGCGCGCCGTGGGCCGCCGGCTCGACGCCGTGGCGCACGGCGTTCTCGACCAGCGGCTGCAGCACCAGCGGCGGCACGCGCGCCTGCAGCGCGCGCGGCTCGAGGTCCCAGCTCACCTGCAGCCTCTGGCCGAAGCGCACCGCCTCGATGGCCAGGTAGCGCCGCGCCAGCTCGACCTCGTCGGCCAGCGTCACCGCGCTGCCGGTCTCGGCGAGCGCGACGCGAAAGAGCTCGGCCAGATCCTCCAGCACGGCTTCGGCGCGTGCGGGGTCGACGCGCACCAGCGCCACCGCCGTGTTCAGCGTGTTGAAGAGGAAGTGCGGGCGGATGCGCGACTGCAGCTCGGCCAGGCGCGCGCTGCTCGCCGCCGGCTGCCACAGGCGCGCGCGCAGCTCGAGCCAGGCCCACAGCAGCGCAGCCAGGCCGCTGCCGGCCAGCAGCGTGCCCAGGAGGCGCAGAACTCCGCCCTCGGCCAGGCCGGCGAGCACCAGCGGCGCCCACGCCAGCAGCGCCACCAGCGCCCCGAGCAGCAGCATCACGCCGCCGCGCAGCGCCACCGCGCGCGGGCCCAGCCAGCGCCGCGCCGCGCACACCAGGGCCAGCCACAGTACGGTGCCGGCCGCGCCGCCGAAGGCCGCCGCGCCCTGGCGCGCGAGCCAGTCGGCCGCGCTCGCGCTGCCGGCCAGCACCGCGATTGCCAGCACCAGCTGCACCAGCAGCACCGCGCGCAAGCCGAGAGCCGGCTGGCAGAGGTCGTAGGCCGCATCGGCTGGCGCGCCACCGGGCAGCGCGTTGAAGCCGGTGAGCGCCTGCACGGTGCTGCGGAAGTCGCTCACGCGCTGGCTCTCGGGCCACAGGCTGGCCGCGCGGCTGCCGGTGGGCGCGAAGTCGGGCTTGGGGTCCTGCGGGTCAGGCATGGCTTGGCAACGGCTTGGCAAGGGCTTGGCCTTGGGGCGCGCCGATAATACGCAGCCCCGCGCGAGGCCTCGCGCGCTCCCATTTCCCTCCTCAAGCCCATGTCCAGCGATCCCCTGGCCAACAAGGCCCAAGCCTGGTCGGCGCTCTTCTCCGAGCCGATGAGCGAGCTCGTCAAGCGCTACACCGCAAGTGTGGGCTTCGACCAGCGGCTCTGGCGCGCCGACATCGAAGGCAGCCTCGCGCACGCCGAGATGCTGGCCGCGCAGGGCATCATCGGCGAGCAGGACCTCGCCGACATCCGCCGCGGCATGGCGCAGATCGGACAGGAGATCGAGTCCGGCCGCTTCGAGTGGAAGCTCGAGCTCGAGGACGTGCACCTGAACATCGAGGCGCGGCTGACCGCGCTCGTCGGCGACGCGGGAAAGAGGCTGCACACCGGCCGCAGCCGCAACGACCAGGTCGCCACCGACGTGCGCCTGTGGCTGCGCGGCGAGATCGACCGCCTGCAGCCGCTGCTGGCGGACATGCAGCGCGCGCTGCTCGACGTCGCCGAGCCGCACGCCGAGACGGTGATGCCCGGCTTCACGCACCTTCAGGTGGCGCAGCCGGTGAGCTTCGCGCACCATCTGCTGGCCTACGTCGAGATGTTCGCGCGCGACGCCGAGCGCCTGGCCGACGTGCGCAAGCGGGTGAATCGCCTGCCGCTCGGTGCCGCGGCGCTGGCGGGAACGAGCTACGCGCTGGACCGCGCCCGCGTGGCGCGCACGCTCGGTTTCGAGGGCCTGTGCGAGAACAGCCTGGATGCGGTGAGCGACCGCGACTTCGCGCTCGAATTCAGCGCGTTCGCGTCGATCTGCATGGTGCACGTCTCGCGCCTGGCCGAGGAGATCGTGCTCTGGAAGAGCCAGAACTTCGACTTCATCGACCTCGCCGACCGCTATTGCACCGGCTCGTCGATCATGCCGCAGAAGCGCAACCCCGACGTCGCCGAACTGGCGCGCGGCAAGACCGGCCGCGTGGTCGGGCACCTGATGGCGCTGCTGACGCTGATGAAGGGCCAGCCGCTGGCCTACAACAAGGACAACCAGGAGGACAAGGAGCCGCTCTTCGACGCCGTCGACACGCTCTCCGACACGCTGCGCATCATGGCCGAGATGGTCGGCGGCATCACGGTGAAGGCCGACGCGATGGAGCGCGCCGCGCGCCGCGGCTACGCCACCGCAACCGACCTCGCCGACTACCTGGTGAAGAAGGGCCTGCCCTTTCGCGACGCGCACGAGGCCGTCGCGCACGCGGTCAAGCTCGCGCTGGCCCGCGGCGTCGACCTCGCCGAACTGCCGCTGGCCGAATTGAAGGCGGCGCATCCGCTGATCGGCGACGACGCGCCGCAGGTGCTGACGCTGCACGGTTCGATGAAGGCTCGCACCGTCGTCGGCGGCACCGCGCCGGAGCAGGTGCGCGCGCGCATCGCCGCGCACCGGGCGCGGCTGGCCGCAAGCGCGGCCGCCTGAACGCCTGGCGCGCGACCGATCACGCCGATCACGCCGATCACGCGCTGCGCGGCGGCGGTCGCCCCGGCCACGGCCAGTCCAGCAGTTCGGCCAGCCGCGTCGGCACCCAGGCCGCTTCGCCTTCACCAAGGCCCGCGTCCGGCGCCTGCAGGCCGCGCGCGATGCGCTCCAGCACGTCGCCCTCGGTGACGCCAAGCGCCATGTGCAACGCCCGCGCCTGCTCGACCAGCGCCTGCGCCAAGTCCTCGCAGAGCTCGTAGCGGGCGCGGAATTCGTCGCGCGGCAGACGCAGCCGCCCGCGCGCATCGGCATGCACGGCGTGAAACGAGGGCGGAACGGGGATCGGGTCTTCGTCGGACATGCCGCGGTTGTACCGCGGCATGCCGAGCGCGCTACGCTTGCCGGCATGCCGCCGCGCCGCCGCTGGGTCGCCCACCTCGACATGGACGCCTTCTACGCGTCGGTCGAGTGTAAGCGTTCCGCCAACCCACCTTGCACCTCGCGACGAACCGAGGCAGACGCGTCTACGCGGCCAGGTGTTGGCGGGTCGGCATGGCGGCGTCGGCCAAGGCCGGCGGCTTCCAGTTGTGCGGCAGCAGCGTTGCCAGGTCGGCGTTCTTCAGCGTGGGCAGCCGCTCGAACACGTCCGTGAGGTAGGCCCAAGGGTCGTGCCCGGCCAGCTTGGCCGATTCGATCAGGCTCATGACGTTGGCTGCGCGCTCGCCCGCGCCCTGCGAACCCACGAAGAGCCAGTTGCGCCGGCCCAGCGCCAGCGGGCGGATCGAGTTCTCCACGGCGTTGTTGTCGATCGGCACGTGGCCGTCGTCGAGGTAGCGCGTGAGCGCCTTCCAGCGCCCGAGCGCGTAGTCGATGGCCCGGGCCGTGGCG
>CAUJJO010000094.1 GCA_963205125.1 Pseudomonadota bacterium
CCCTTGTGCCGGCACCGGGGGAGCCACCCCTCCTTCCAGCCCACCCACGGCGCGTCGTGTCCTCCGCGCACCGCCCCGCCCGCGGGCGCGGCCTTGACCTCGACCGGCACCGGCAGCAGCAGCCGGCCGTCGTAGCCGTAGTTCATCAAGGGGCCGACCGGCAGCTTCTTCGGCGTTGGCCACTGCAGTTCGCCGGCCTGCAGCTCCGTGGGCAGCGACCAGGCGAGCGTCGTCGGCAGGCCCGAGTCGCCGGGGTTCTTCCAGTAGGTGTGCCACTGCGGCTGGTGTTCGATCAGCAGCCCGAGCCACAGCGGCTTGCCCGGCTCGATGCCCTCGGGCGCATGGGCCACCAGCTCGGCGCGCACCTGCGGCGTCGTCACGACGCTGGCGCCGGGGAGCCCGACGGCGCCGACGGGAAGCGCCAGCACGAGCGCGGCCAAGAGGAGGAGCGGGCGGGGCAGCAGGCGAAGCATCGGCGTTGGAGCGGTGGCCGGCGCGGTCGGTTCCGGCCGCGCGTGGTGAGGGGGGCGGGTGCGCGATGAAACCACATCCCGCGCGAAGGCGCGCGCCGCAAGGGCAAGCCGAGCCGGCAAGTGCAGCGGGCAAGTGCAGCGGGAAAGCGCAGCCGGCAAGCGCAGCGGGCAAGGGGCCCGGCAAGCGCGGCGGCCCATGCGGCGGCCTCCCGCAACACGGATCGCTTGGAATACGCGGGTTTCCTCGTATAATTCCGAGGCTTTGCTGACCGCACCCGCGACCTTTCATGGAACCGACCCCGACCGCGCCCGCGCGCCCGGGGGTCGCAAGACCCGGCTCCATGGCTGACGATGAAGATGCGGCGCAGGCACCGGCTTTCAAGGCGCTGACCCGGGAGGAGGCGCAGGCCCTGCGGCAGAAGGAGCCGCCACTGAATCCGTGGCGGGTCGTCGCATGGCAGTTGGGAGTCGGTGGGGTGGCGGCGCTGCTTGCGGCGCTGGTCACCGGCAGGCAGGAGGTCGGCTGGTCGCTGCTCTACGGCGCGATCACCGTGGTGGTGCCGGGCGCCCTGATGGCGCGCGGCATGACCAGCCCTCTGTCCCGCATGTCGCCCGGCGCTGGCGCCGTCAGCTTCATGTCGTGGGAGATGGTGAAGATCGCGGTCTCGGTGGCGATGCTGATGCTCGCGCCGAGGCTGGTGCCGCACCTGAGCTGGCTGGCGCTGCTGGCGGGCCTGGTGCTGTGCATGAAGGTGTACTGGGTCGCGCTGCTGTGGCGCGGCACGAAGAAGGATTGACGAGCGCGCTCGAGCCGAATCGAGAGGGATCGAAAGAGGTCACATGGCAAGCACCGGTCAGACAGGCGGCGAAATGACAGCCGGCCAGTACATCATCCACCACCTGGAGCATCTGCGGAACCAGAAGCAGACGGCGGTCGCGGACTTCTCGGTCTACAACCTCGACTCGATCTTCTGGGCGGTTCTCGTCGGCGTCATCGGCTGCTGGCTGCTCTACCGCGCCGCCTCCAAGGCCACCTCGGGCGTGCCTGGGCGCTTCCAGGCCGCTGTCGAGTTCCTCGTCGAGATGGTCGACAACCAGGCCAAGGGCATCATCCACAACGCCAACAGCCGCAAGCTCGTGGCGCCGCTGGCACTCACCGTGTTCGTCTGGACCTTCCTGATGAACGCGCTGGACCTGCTGCCCGTCGACCTCGTGCCCTGGCTGGCGAGCCTGGTCGGCATCCACTACCAGCGCATCGTGCCCACGGCCGACCTCTCGATGTCGATGGGGCTTTCGGTCTCGGTGCTCGTGCTCTGCCTGATCTACAACGTCAAGATCAAGGGCCTGGGCGGCTGGGTGCACGAGCTCTTCACCGCGCCCTTCGGCGACAAGTGGTTCCTCTACCCGGTGAACTTCGCGATGCAGATCGTCGAGTTCATCTCCAAGACCGTCTCGCACGGCATGCGGCTGTTCGGCAACATGTACGCGGGCGAGCTGATCTTCATGCTGATCGCGCTGATGGGCGGCGCCTGGGGCCTGTCGGCCACCGGCATCGGCCTGACCATCGGCCACATCGTCGCCGGCACCGTGTGGGCCATCTTCCACATCCTGATCATCACCCTGCAGGCCTTCATCTTCATGATGCTGGCGCTGATCTACCTGGGCCAGGCGCACGACGCGCACTGAGCGCGTTCGCCGACCCCCGGACCGCTGGCGATCGCCGTTTTCCGTTCCGTCGTTTCCATTCCTTCAAGCTTTTCTCAACCCAACTTCCAACCCACAGGAGCCATCATGGAAGTCATCAGCTTTGTTGCCCTCGCCGCCGGCCTGATCATCGGTCTGGGCGCCATCGGAGCCTGTATCGGCATCGGCATCATGGGCAGCAAGTACCTCGAGTCCGCTGCCCGCCAGCCCGAACTGATGGGCGAGCTGCAGACCAAGATGTTCCTGCTCGTCGGCCTGATCGACGCGGCCTTCATCATCGGCACCGGTGTCGCGCTGTGGTTCGCCACCGCCAACCCCTTCCTGGGCCAGATCGCCAACCTGCCGAAGTAAGCCTTCGCGCAGCCGGTTCGCGGGGCGTGGCGGCCAGTGCCGTCGCCCTGATCCCCCCATGACGAGGTCACAGCCGTGAGCATCAATGCCTCCCTGATCGTCCAGATGATCGTCTTCGCGATCCTGGTCTGGTTCACGATGCGCTTTGTCTGGCCGCCCATCACGGCGGCGCTGGACGAGCGCGCGAAGAAGATCGCCGAAGGCCTGTCGGCCGCCGACAAGGCCAAGGCCGACCTGGCCGCGGCGAACAAGCGCGTCGAGGTCGAACTCTCGAAGGCGCGCGAGGACGCCACCAAGCGCATCGCCGACGCCGAGCGCACGGCGCAGCAGATGGTCGAGGAGGCCAAGGGCCGCGCCGTCGAGGAGGCCAACAAGATCATCGCCGCCGCACGCGCCGAAGCCGAGCAGGCCTCGGTGAAGGCGCGCGAGGTGCTGCGCGAGCAGGTCGCGGGCCTTGCCGTCAAGGGCGCGGAGGCGATCCTGCGCCGCGAGGTCGACGCCGGCGTGCACGCCGAGCTGCTGGGCCGCTTGAAGGCGGAGCTCTGAAGATGGCCGAGCTCGCCACCCTCGCGCGGCCCTACGCCGAGGCCTTGTTCAAGACCGGCGGCGGCGCTGCGCTCGCCGCCGAGGTGAACGCGCTGGGCGCGGTCGCCGACGACGAGGCTCTGCGCCGCTTTGCCGACAGCCCGAAGATCGGCGCGGCGATGATCTTCAACGTCGTCTGCGATGTGCTCGGCCGCAAGGGCGTGGTGCTGACGGCGGCGGCGCAGAACTTCCTGCGCACGGTGGTCGACAACGGCCGGCTGTCGGTGCTGCCCGAGATCGCGGCGCAGTTCCAGGCCCTGGTCAACGCCGCCAGCGGCGTCTCCAAGGCCACCGTCCACAGCGCCTTCCCGATGGGCGAGGCGCAACTCGCCGAGGTGATGGCCGCGCTGGAGAAGCGCTTCGCG
Organism: Pseudomonadota bacterium; assembly: GCA_963205125.1. GTDB lineage: Bacteria > Pseudomonadota > Gammaproteobacteria > Burkholderiales > Burkholderiaceae_C > Rubrivivax. The sequence goes on from CAUJJO010000094.1 coordinate 3,479, forward strand.
CGCAAGCTCGACGCCACGGTCCAGGTCGACCCGGAGCTGATCGGCGGCATTCGCGTCGTCGTCGGCGACGAAGTGCTCGACACCTCCGTCAAGGCCCGTTTGGAACAGATGAAGGCAGCGTTGACCGCCTGAGGGCGAAGGCGCGGCACCGGAGAGACACATGAACCTCAATCCCGCTGAAATTTCCGAGCTGATCAAGAGCCGCATCGAAGGCCTCGACGCTTCGGCCGACATCAAGAACCAGGGCACGGTCGTGTCCGTCACCGACGGCATCGTGCGCGTGCACGGCCTGTCCGACGTGATGGCCGGCGAGATGCTCGAGTTCCCGCCCACCGCCTCCGGCCAGGCCACCTTCGGCCTGGCGCTCAACCTCGAGCGCGACTCGGTGGGCGCGGTGATCCTGGGCGAGTACGAGCACGTCTCGGAAGGCGACACCGTCAAGTGCACGGGCAAGATCCTCTCGGTGCCGGTGGGCCCCGAGCTGATCGGCCGCGTCGTCAACGCGCTGGGCGAGCCGATCGACGGCAAGGGCCCGATCAACGCCAAGATGACCGACGTCATCGAGAAGGTCGCCCCCGGCGTGATCGCGCGCCAGTCGGTGTCGCAGCCGGTGCAGACCGGCCTCAAGTGCATCGACACCATGGTGCCGATCGGCCGCGGCCAGCGCGAGCTGATCATCGGCGACCGCCAGACCGGCAAGACCGCGGTGGCGATCGACACCATCATCAACCAGAAGGGTCAGAACATGACCTGCGTGTACGTCGCGATCGGGCAGAAGGCCAGCTCGATCAAGAACGTCGTGCGCGCGCTCGAGCAGGCCGGCGCGATGGAATACACCATCGTCGTCGCTGCTTCCGCTTCGGAATCGGCGGCCATGCAGTACGTCTCGGCGTACTCGGGCTGCACCATGGGCGAGTACTTCCGCGATCGCGGCCAGGACGCGCTGATCATCTACGACGACCTCTCCAAGCAGGCCGTCGCCTACCGCCAGGTCTCGCTGCTGCTGCGCCGCCCGCCGGGCCGCGAAGCCTTCCCCGGCGACGTCTTCTACCTGCACAGCCGCCTGCTCGAGCGCGCCGCGCGCGTGAACGCCGACTACGTCGAGAAGTTCACCGACGGCGCGGTGAAGGGCAAGACGGGTTCGCTGACCGCGCTGCCGATCATCGAGACGCAGGCCGGCGACGTTTCCGCCTTCGTGCCGACCAACGTGATCTCGATCACCGACGGCCAGATCTTCCTCGAGACCTCGCTCTTCAACAGCGGCATCCGCCCCGCCATCAACGCCGGCATTTCGGTCTCGCGCGTGGGCTCGGCGGCGCAGACCAAGCTGGTGAAGAACCTCTCGGGCGGCATCCGTACCGACCTCGCGCAGTATCGCGAGCTGGCGGCCTTCGCGCAGTTCGCCTCCGACCTCGACGAAGCCACCAAGAAGCAGCTCGACCGCGGCGCACGCGTCACCGAACTGCTCAAGCAGGCGCAGTACAGCCCGCTGCCGATCAGCCTGATGGCCGCTTCGGTGTTCGCCGTCAACAAGGGCTACCTCGACGACGTCGACGTGAAGAAGGTGCTGGCCTTCGAGCACGGCCTGCACCAGCACCTGAAGTCCAGCCACGCCGCGCTGCTGGCCAAGCTCGAGAGCGAGCAGGCGATGGACAAGGCCGCCGAGGAAGAACTCGCCGGCGCCATCGGCGCCTTCAAGAAGAGCTTCGCCTGAAGCCCGTCTCGAACTGACCGTCGGGAGCAGCTGCAATGGCAGTCGGCAAGGAAATTCGCGGCAAGATCAAGAGCTTCGAGAACACGAAGAAGATCACCAAGGCCATGGAGATGGTCTCCGCGTCCAAGATGCGCAAGGCGCAGGACCGCATGCGCGCCGCGCGCCCCTACGCGGACAAGATCCGCAACATCACCGCCCACCTCGCGCAGGCCAATCCCGAGTACCGCTCGCCCTACATGCGCGCGGGCGGCAACAGCAAGGTCACGGGCTTCATCGTCGTCACCACCGACAAGGGGCTGTGCGGCGGCCTGAACACCAACATCCTGCGTGCGGTGACCACGAAGATGAAGGACGTGCAGGCCGCGGGCGGGCAGGTGCAGTCGGTGGCCATCGGCAACAAGGGGTTGGGCTTCCTCAATCGCTTCGGCGTGCCGGTGGTCAGCCACGCGGTGCAGCTGGGCGACGCGCCGCAGCTCGAGAAGCTGATCGGCCCGGTGAAGGTCATGCTCGACGCCTTCATCGCCGGCAAGCTCGACACGGTCTACCTCTGCTACACCGACTTCATCAACACGATGAAGCAGGAGCCCAAGATCGAGCAGCTGCTGCCGCTGTCGGCCGATCGCTTGCAGCAGAGCGAGGCCGAGAAGAAGCAGCACGGCTGGGACTACATCTACGAGCCGGACCCGGCCAGCGTCATCGACGAGCTGCTCTCGCGCTACATCGAGGCGCTGGTCTACCAGTCGGTGGCCGAGAACATGGCCAGCGAGCAGAGCGCGCGCATGGTGGCCATGAAGGCCGCCACCGACAACGCCGGCAACCTGATCGACGAGTTCAAGCTCATCTACAACAAGACCCGCCAGGCCGCGATCACCAAGGAGCTCTCCGAGATCGTCGGCGGCGCCGCCGCCATTTCGGGCTGACCCGGCTCGCCCGGCGCACGCCACACCGAATACTGTTTGAAGGACACAACCATGGCCAACACCCAGACCCAGGGCAAGATCGTGCAGTGCGTCGGCGCGGTCGTCGACGTCGAGTTCCCGCGGGACCGCATGCCGCGCGTCTACGACGCGCTGACGATGGAAGGCTCGGCACTCACCCTCGAAGTCCAGCAGCAGCTGGGCGACGGCATCGTGCGCACGATCGCGCTGGGCACCTCCGAGGGCCTGCGCCGCGGCATGATGGTCAGCAACACCGGCGCGCCGATCACGGTGCCGGTGGGTACGGCCACGCTCGGTCGCATCATGGACGTGCTCGGCAACCCGATCGACGAGCGCGGCCCGGTGAGCCACGCGCAGACCGCGTCGATCCACCGCAAGGCGCCGAGCTACGACGAGCTCAGCCCCTCGACCGAGCTGCTCGAGACGGGCATCAAGGTCATCGACCTCATCTGCCCCTTCGCCAAGGGCGGCAAGGTGGGCCTGTTCGGCGGTGCCGGCGTCGGCAAGACCGTCAACATGATGGAGCTCATCAACAACATCGCCAAGGCGCACTCGGGCCTGTCGGTGTTCGCGGGCGTCGGCGAGCGCACGCGCGAGGGCAACGACTTCTATCACGAGATGAGCGACTCCAAGGTCGTCGTGCAGGAGGACCTGTCCCAATCCAAGGTGTCGATGGTCTACGGCCAGATGAACGAGCCGCCGGGCAACCGCCTGCGCGTGGCGCTGACCGGCCTGACGATCGCCGAGTCCTTCCGCGACGAGGGCCGCGACGTGCTCTTCTTCGTCGACAACATCTACCGCTACACGCTGGCCGGCACCGAGGTCTCGGCGTTGCTGGGCCGCATGCCTTCGGCGGTGGGCTACCAGCCGACGCTGGCCGAGGAGATGGGCCGCCTGCAGGAACGCATCACCTCGACCAAGGTCGGCTCGATCACCTCGATCCAGGCCGTCTACGTTCCCGCCGACGACCTGACCGACCCCTCGCCCGCAACCACCTTCGCCCACCTGGACGCCACCGTCGTGCTTTCGCGCGACATCGCGGCGCTGGGCATCTACCCGGCGGTCGACCCGCTGGACTCGACCAGCCGCCAGATCGACCCCAACGTCGTCGGCGAGGAGCACTACAGCACGACGCGTGCGGTGCAGGCCACGCTGCAGCGCTACAAGGAGCTGCGCGACATCATCGCCATCCTGGGCATGGACGAGCTGAGCCCCGAGGACAAGATGGCGGTGGCACGCGCGCGCAAGATCCAGCGCTTCCTCTCGCAGCCCTTCCACGTCGCCGAGGTCTTCACCGGCACGCCGGGCAAGTACGTGCCGCTGAAGGAGACCATCCGCGGCTTCAAGATGATCGTGGCCGGCGAGTGCGACCACCTGCCCGAGCAGGCCTTCTACATGGTCGGAACCATCGACGAGGCCTTCGAGAAGGCCAAGAAGATTCAGTGAGTCTCGCCGCGATCTTCTTGTACGTTAAGGGACTCTGAGCATGGCCACCATCCACGTCGACGTCGTCAGTGCCGAGGAAAGCATCTTCAGCGGCGAGGCCAAGTTCGTCGCGCTGCCGGGCGAGAACGGCGAGCTCGGCATCCTGCCGCGGCACACGCCTCTCATCACGCGCATCAAGCCCGGCGCCGTGCGCATCGAGCGCGCCGACAACGGGCAGGAGGAGTTCGTGTTTGTTGCCGGCGGCATCCTCGAGGTGCAGCCGGGCACGGTGACGGTGCTCGCCGACACCGCGATCCGCGGCCGCGACCTCGACGAGGCCAAGGCGAGCGAAGCCAAGAAGCTCGCCGAGGAAGCGATCCGCAACGCCAAGAACGAGATCGACCTCGCGCGCGCGCAGAGCGAATTCGCGATGATGGCCGCGCAGATCGCCGCCATCGCCAAGCTGCGCAAGAAGTAGTCGGCGTCCGCGCGCCCGCGCTCAGCGGCGCACGTCGACGATCGTGCGTCCGCGCACCTTGCCGTCGAGGAAACGCGGCGCGTAGTCGATGACTTCGGAGAGGCCGATCTCCGTCGTCATCGCTTCCAGCAGCTTCGGGTCCAGATGTTCGGCCAGCAGCGCCCAGGCTTGTGCGCGCTGTGCGTTGTCGATGAACACGCTGTTGATGCCGTAGAGCGTCACGCCGCGCAGGATGAAGGGCATCACGGTGGCCGGGAAGTCGCCACCCTGCGCCAGGCCGCAGGCCGCCACCGCACCGTGAAAGCGCGTCGCCGCGCAGGCGTTGGCCAGCGTGTGGCTGCCCACGGTGTCGAGCACGCCGGCCCAGGTCTCCTTCTGCAGCGGCTTGCCCGGCTCCATCATCGATGCGCGGTCGATCACGCGCGCCGCTCCCAGGCCCTTCAGGTAGGCCTCTTCCGAAAGCCGCCCGGTCGAGGCGACGACCGTGTAGCCGAGCGATGCCAGCAGCGCCACGCCCACCGAGCCGACGCCGCCGGCCGCACCGGTGACCAGCACCTCGCCGTCGCCGGGCGCAAGGCCATGGCGCTGCAGCGCGCGCACGCAGAGGGCGGCGGTGAAGCCGGCGGTGGCCACCGCCATCGCGCTGCGTGGGGTGAAGGGCGCCGGGATCTTCAGCAGCCAGCCGGCGTCGACGCGCTGGCGCTGCGTGAGGCCGCCCCAGTGGTTCTCGCCCATGCCCCAGCCGGTGACGACGACCTTGTCGCCGGCCTGCCACGCGGGATCCTTGCTTGCCGCCACGGTGCCGGCGAGGTCGATGCCCGGCACCATCGGCCAGCTGCGCACGATCAGGCCGCGCCCGGTGATGGCCAGCGCGTCCTTGTAGTTGAGCGTCGAATAGTCGACGTCCACCGTCACCGCGCGATCGGGCAGTTCGGCGTCGGCCATCTCGCGGACTTCGGCGCGCGTCTTGCGGTCTTCGGTCTGGGTCAGCAGCAGGGCCTTGAACATGGTCGGTCTCCGGCGTCGCGTGGGAACGCCAGCGATGGTAAGCGCGACGCGCGGCGGTCGCCGCCGCGGCGGCCTGGCGCCGCTCAGCGCTGAACGGGCCGGTCCGGCAACTCGTTGTGCCGCTGCGGGTCGACGGGGTTCGCGTGCGCGCGCAGCAGCGCGTCGACGGCGTCAAGCGCCGCGGCCAGGCCCGCCTCGACCTGCCCCTGCGCAAGCGCTGTGCCCAGGCTCCGCGCGAGGGCGTCCCACGCCGGCTGCGGCACCGCGCGCGCGATGCCGCGGTCGCAGACGATCTCGATCGCCCGTTCCGCCCGCAGCAGGTAGATCAACACGCCGTTGTTGGCTTCGGTATCCCAGACGCGCAGCTTCGCGAACATCATGATTGCGCGCTCGCGCGCCGTTGCCCCCCGCCACAGGTAGGACCAGGGCAGGGCGCCTTCGATGCAGATGCGGATCTCGCCTCCGTGAGCGCGCTCGCTTCGACGCACGCGCTCGGCTAGGCGGTCCAGCGCCGCGTCGTCGAGCAAGCGCCCGGCGCCCGCCCCTTCGCGCCACAGGTGCCTGAGCAGGCGCTGCCAGCGATTCCCCGTCATCCGCCCGACCCTCACCAATCGCCGGAGGCGCCGCCGCCGCCGAAGTCGCCGCCGCCGCCGGACGAGAAGCCGCCGTCCGAGCCGCTGCTCCAACCGCCGCCGCCGCTCCAGCCGCCGCCCGATCCACCGGAGCGACGCATGCCGCCCAAGCCGGCCACGAGCAGGAACACCAGCACGAACAATGCGATGGCCAGCGCGAACCCGAAGCCGGCACCGAAGCTGCCGGTGACGATGCCCAGCAGCCCCGCCGTTGCCAGCGCGCCGCGCAGTCGCCCAAGGAGAGGCATCGCGATCACGACGCCTGCGATCAGCCCGAAGATGAGCAGCGGGCCGAGCCACTCCATTTCGTCCGCGGCCCCGGGCGACTCGGGCTGCGGCGCCGGCAGCGCCTCGCCGCGGATGCGCGCCATCAGCGCGTCGAGCGCGGCCTCGATGCCGCCCGCATAGTCGTCGTCGCGGAAATGCGGGCGGATCTGGCGCTCGATGATCTGCCGCGCGGCGAGGTCGGGCACCGCGCCTTCGAGCGCCTTGGCGACCTCGATGCGCACCCGCCGGTCGCTCTTGGCGACGACCAGCAGCAAGCCGTCGCCGACATCCCGCCGGCCAATCTTCCAGGCGTCGCCCACGCGCTGCGCGTAGGCGGCGATGTCCTCGGGCTGCGTGCTGGCCACCATCAGCACGACGATCTGCGGGCCGGCCTGGGCCTCGAAGGCGGCGAGCCTGGCCTCGATCGCCGCGCGCTGCTCGGGGCCAAGCGTCCCGGTCTGGTCGATCACGCGCGCCGACAGCGCGGGCACCGGCAGGACGTCCTGCGCCCCGGCCGCAAGGGTCAGGGCGAGCAGCGCCAAGCCGAGCAGCCACGCGAGCAGCCACCCGAGCAGCCCCGCGCGTGGTCGCCGCGTGGTCCGAGGGGCGCCCGCAGCCAGGCGCGACGCGGCGCCGCTCACGGCCTGCCTAGCGCGACGCGGCCGGCGCCGCCGGCTTGCCGAAATCGACCGTCGGCGGCGCCGAGATGGCGGCCTCGTTGGCGACGCTGAAGCTGGGCTTGAGCTCGTAGCCGAAGACCATCGCCGTCAGGTTGCTCGGGAAGCTGCGCGCCAGCACGTTGTACTCCTGCACCGCCTTGATGTAGCGGTTGCGCGCCACGGTGATGCGGTTCTCGGTGCCTTCGAGCTGCACGCGCAGGTCCTGGAAGCCCTGGTTGGCCTTCAGGTTCGGGTAGTTCTCGGCGACCACCAGCAGCCGGCTCAGGGCGCCGGTGAGCTCGCCCTGCGCGGCCTGGAATTTCTGGAAGGCGGCGGGGTCGTTGATCAGCTCGGGCGTGGCCTGGATGGAGGTCGCGCGGGCGCGCGCCTCGATCACCTTGGTCAGCGTCTCCTGCTCGAAGTTGGCCTCGCCCTTGACGGTGGCCACCAGGTTGGGCACCAGGTCGGCGCGGCGCTGGTACTGGTTCAGCACCTCGCTCCAGCCGGCCTTGACCTGCTCGTCCAGCCGCTGGAAGTCGTTGTAGCCGCAACCGCCCAGCAGCAGCGTGAGGCCCAGCAGCCAGGCGCTCGTCCATCCCTGCAGTCGCTTCATCTCGGGCTCCTTCGGAAGTCGCGCGATGCTAGCCGAGCGCGGCCGCCGGGTCAGCGCCGGGAGCGGGCGCGTCGATAATCCCGCACCATGCCCATCCCGCTCCAGAACGACTGCTTCCTGCGCGCCTGCCTGCGCCAGCGCACGCCCCATACGCCGCTGTGGCTGATGCGCCAGGCCGGGCGCTACCTGCCCGAGTACCGCGCCACGCGCGAGAAGGCGGGCAACAGCTTCATGGGCCTGGCGACCAACGTCGCCTACGCCACCGAGGTGACGCTGCAGCCGCTGGAGCGCTTCCCGCTCGACGCGGCCATCCTCTTCAGCGACATCCTGACCGTTCCCGATGCGATGGGCCTCGGGCTTTCCTTCGGTGCCGGCGAGGGCCCGCGCTTCGCGCATCCGGTGCGCGACGAGGCGGCGGTTGCCGCGCTGCAGGTACCGGACCTGAACCGCCTGCGCTACGTCTTCGACGCCGTGGCCTCGATCCGCCGGGCCCTCGTGACGCGCGACGCGCAGGGACGCGAGGTCGCGCGCGTGCCGCTTATCGGCTTCTCCGGCAGCCCCTGGACGCTGGCCTGCTACATGGTCGAAGGCGGCGGCAGCAGCGACTACCGCCTCGTGAAGTCCATGCTCTACGCGCGGCCCGACCTGATGCAGCGCATCCTGCAGGTCAACGCCGATGCGGTGACCGCCTACCTGAACGCGCAGGTCGACGCGGGCGCGCAGGCGCTGATGATCTTCGACAGCTGGGGCGGCGTGCTCGCCGACGGCGCCTTCCAGCGCTTCAGCCTGGACTACACGCGCCGCGTGGTCGCCGGCCTGCAGCGCGAGAAGAACGGGCAGCGCATCCCCGTCATCGTCTTCACCAAGGGCGGCGGGCTCTGGCTGCAGGAGCTCGCGGGCTGCGGGGCCGACGTCGTCGGCCTGGACTGGACGGTCCACCTCGGCCGCGCGCGGGCTGCCGTGGGCGAGCGGGTGGCGCTGCAGGGCAACCTCGACCCGATGGTGCTCTTCGCGCCACCCGAGGTGGTGGCGCGCGAGGCGGTGGCCGTGCTCGACGCCTTCGGCCCGCCGCAGCGCGCGGATGGCGGCTGGGACGGCCACGTCTTCAACCTCGGCCATGGCATCAACCAGCACACGCCGCCCGAGCATGTCAGCGCGCTGGTCGAGGCGGTGCACAGCCACTCGCGGCGGCAGCGCCAAGCGCCTGCGAAGCGCTGATCGCCGCTTGCGCCAGGGGCCGCGTGCGGAACCTCGGACTTGCGCGTGAGCAAGCACTTCGCGGCTCATCGCGGCTGTGTGGGGAAGGTGACATCTGGCCACAAGGTCTTGACTTATCCCCAATTCGATGACCTCGCGCCCATGCCGGGATGATCTAGGTCAGGGGCCCCTGGGCTTACCCGCAGCTTGCGCTAAGTGCTTGATTTATCGAGAGCCAAGACCCTGCTGCGAAATCGGGCAAACCGACTCGGCCGACGCAGAATCAAGGACTTGGCGCGCCTCGACGCACGTTCCCCACAAGCTTATCCACAGAATGCGTGGATGACTTCAAAACACTCGATGAATCAGACGCTTAAGGCGCATTCTTAAGTTTCCATCGAGAAAGCGACGGCAACTTCACCTTCCAAATCGACCCTGCCGTGCACCGTCTCGCCGTCGCCGTCGAGTTGCCGCAGCACGCCGGTTTGCGCGCCATCCTCGACTACGAATGTGAGCGCGCGCTGCCGCCTGGCGCCTTGGTGCGCGTGCCGCTTGGCAAGCGCGAAGTCGCCGGCATCGTCTGGACCGAGGACGAGTCCCGGCCTGCGGCGCCGTCGCTCGAGCTGCGTCCGATCCAGGAGGCGCTCGAAGGCCTGCCGCCCTTGTCGCAGGCATGGCGCCGGTTGATCGAGTTTGCGGCCACTTACTATCAACGGCAGATCGGTGAACTGGCCCTGGCCGTGCTGCCGCCCGAGCTGCGCCGAAGCGACGACCGGCAGCTCGGACGGCGACTGGCGCGCCTGCTTCGGGAGCCGGCCGCGTCCGCCGCGTCGGGCGAGATGCCGCAGCCTCCCGTCCTGCCCGAGCTCAGCGCCGATCAGGCGGCGGTGCTCGCGCAGATGATGCCGATGGCGCAGCAGGCGCCGGCCGTGACGCTGCTGCACGGCGTCACCGGCAGTGGCAAGACCGAGATCTACCTGCGCGCGGCGGCGCTGGCGCTGGCCGCCGGGCAGCAGGTGCTGATGCTGGTGCCGGAGATCAACCTGACGCCGCAACTGCAGGCGCGCGTGGCCGAGCGCTTCCCGGCGCAGCGCCTGGTCAGCCTGCACAGCGCGCTCACGCCCGCCAAGCGGCTCGACCACTGGCTGCTCGCCCACCTCGGGCGCGCCGACCTGGTGCTGGGCACGCGGCTGGCCGTGTTCGCGTCGCTGCCGCGGCTTGGCCTCATCATCGTCGACGAGGAGCACGACCCGAGCTTCAAGCAGCAAGAGGGCGCGCGCTACTCGGCGCGCGACCTCGCCGTCTACCGCGGCCATCTGCAGCAGCTGCCGGTCATCCTCGGCTCGGCCACGCCCTCGCTGGAGAGCTGGCAGCGCGCGCTGGAGGGCCGCTACCGGCGCCTGACCCTGCCGGCGCGCATCGGTGCCGGGGCGATGCCGCGCGTGCGGCTGCTCGACACCGCCAGCCTGCCGCGTACGCGCGGCGTGCTGCCGGCGCTGGCGCCACCGCTGCAGGCGGCGGTGCAGGAACGCCTTGCGCGTGGCGAGCAAAGCCTGCTGCTGCTCAACCGTCGCGGCTACGCGCCGGTCGTGCACTGCCACCACTGCCAGTGGAAGAGCGGCTGCCCGCACTGCAGCGCCTGGCGCGTCTTCCACAAGGCCGACCGCAGCTTGCGCTGCCACCACTGCGGCTTCACCGAGCCGGTGCCGCGCGCCTGCCCCGACTGCGGCAACCTCGACATCGCGCCGCTGGGCCGCGGCACCGAGAAGCTCGAGGAGCAGCTCGCCGCGCTGCTGCCCGGGGCGCGCATCGCCCGCATCGACGCCGACAGCACGCGCCACCAGGGCGCGCTCGAGCGCCAGCTCGCCGCGGTGCACGAGGGCGAAGTCGACGTGCTCGTGGGCACGCAAATGGTCACCAAGGGCCACGACTTCCGCCGCATGACGCTGGTGGCGGCGATCAACCCCGACGGCGCGCTCTTCAGCAGCGACTTCCGCGCGCCCGAGCGCCTGTTCGCGCTGCTCATGCAGGCCGCCGGCCGCGCCGGACGCGACGCCCAGCAGGCCGCGCGCAGCGAGATGTGGATCCAGACCGCCTACCCCGGCCACGCGCTCTACCAGGCGCTGGTGAAGCACGACTTCGAGGCCTTTGCCGCGAGCCAGCTCGACGAGCGCCGCCGCGCCGGCCTGCCGCCCTTCAGCTTTCTGGCGCTGCTGCGCGCCGAGGCACGCGAGGCCGCAGTGGCCACCGCGTTCCTGCGTGCAGCGGCCGAATCCGGCGCCGAGCTTCCCGAGGCCGCGACTGCCGTCACCCTCTACCCGCCGGTGCCACCGGCCGTGCCGCGGGTGGCCGGAATCGA